>NZ_JBEORU010000077.1:0-1002 GCF_040302465.1 Micromonospora sp. NPDC126480 | reverse complement strand
CAACGCCGTTGCGTTAGGGCTGTGATCGGCGGGTCAACCCCTGCTGGATAGTGGGAACGGGACTCCTGGTAGATCAACTTGTGTCGAGCAAGAAGATCACGTCTCAGGAGTCCCGTTGCAGGAGAAGTCTGTCATCACTCGGTCGTTCGAGGTGGCCGGGGGTGTGCACGCGCCTGGGCATCTGGGTGAGTTGACGCAGATCATCGACTTCGACCTGGTCGATGCGGTAGTGGAGGAGACCGGGGCAGGTGAGAAGCGGTTGCGGCTGTTGCCGTCTCGGGTGGTGGTGTACTTCGTCCTCGCGCTTGCCCTGTTCGAGCGCTGTTCCTACCGAGCGACATGGGGGAAGCTGACCGCCGCCCTGGCAGGGTTGTCCGTTGTGCGGCCGAGTGTCTCCTCGCTTGCGCGGGCTCGTCGCCGGGTCGGCGTGGCGCCGCTGCGGCGGCTGTTCGAGACTCTGGCCGGTGTCGTCGGTCAGCTCGGCCAGCCCGGTGTGTTCTATCGGGGCCTGCGCACCGTGGCCATCGACGGCACTCACCTGCACGTGCCCGATCAGGAGCAGATCACCTGGCGCTATCCCAAACGCGCGGGAGACCGACGGGAGTTCGGCTACCCGCTGCTGCGGCTGCTCGTGGTGATCGAGTGCGGGACCCGTGCCCTGCTCACCGCGGCTTTCGGCCCCGACGCTGGAGGCGAACTGCCCTACGCCCACCGCCTGCTGGGCGTCCTGGACCGCACGATGCTGCTGCTGGCCGACGCCGGCTTCGACGCCGCCGCGTTCCTCCACGATGTGGGTGCCACCGGCGCCCAGTTCCTCATCCGCTCCACCGCCTGCCGCCGCCCGACCATCACCCAACGCCTGCCCGACGGCTCCTACCTGACCCGCATCGGCTACGGGACGCTACCCGTCCTCATCCTCGTGCGGATCATCGAAGCGCAGGTCACCGTCACCCTCGCCGACGGCACGGTACGCCGCGAGCAGTGGCGGCTGATCACCAGCCT
>NZ_JBEORU010000076.1:0-1079 GCF_040302465.1 Micromonospora sp. NPDC126480 | reverse complement strand
ACCCCTTCACCTCCCGGCTCCACGAGCCAGGAGACCTCACGAGGGGTCAAAATTCGGCCGGCGACAAGGGGTCATTTTTCAGCCGGCGACGACACGTTGCAAGTCGTGCATCTTGATCCGCTTCGGTACCAAACTGTATTCCCGTGTCCCAATGCATCGCTAAATCAACGCGGCCGGTATCCGTTATGTCAAATCGGGGCAGCTTGGTGTCCGGCACTGCTAAGACCATCGAATAACCCGCAGCGTGTGGGTATGCCGACATGAACCTCTCGAAGTCCTCGTCGGGCCGCGATGATTCCGTTAGCCCCTGAGGGAACCCGCAGACGGTCCCTGATGCGAGTGGATGTGGTACCAGCTTGGAACGGTGAAAGTACATAGCAGGCCGGCGCTCGCCGTCGGCGCGTAAGGGTCGTCTGCAGCCCTCGGGCAGCGCATCCCACAGTTGCCCAAGGCTGACGGCTTGTGCGGTCTTGCCATCAGGAAGGCTCGGAGAGGTCAGCAGATCACTCAATCGCCGGAAGCTCGCTTGGGGTCGGCCGTGCTGGATCACCGCCACGTCGGGCAGCGGAGACGTGTCAGAGCGGATGCTGAGGCCATGCCCTTCGAGCTGCCAGTGGCCATCGTCCAGGTCGAGAGCCGCGGCGGCGATCGCACGGCCCGCTTGGCTCAGACCATAAAAGACGAGGAGCGGTCTGCTAGCGAGTGCTATCTCTCCAGCCGCCTTGAAGAGCTGCTCGGACTGCTCCATCGCAGCAAGGTAGACCAAGCGTCGGCTAGGGTTCCGGTTTGCGCGACCCGGGGGATCCGACCTGGTGGCGCGCAGGTTCGCCCAGACCTCACCAACGGTCGGCCAGTTCAATCGCATCGGCCGATGATACGGAGATAGCGACCCGCTGGTCGATCACCTTCCGCGACCGTAAGCGCCCTCGAAGACGTTGCCGAATTGTTCTCTTAGGATCAAGGTGGCCCGCAAGCGGGCCGCGCCGGCGGTCACGTCCGCGCTGGTGGTGTAGGAGACGGCCATCGCGGGATCCGGTTTGATGTTATGCGGCGATCGGTGCCGGGTCGGTCTGGTCGGT
>NZ_JBEORU010000075.1:0-1300 GCF_040302465.1 Micromonospora sp. NPDC126480 | reverse complement strand
CTGAGGTTCCCCCCGGGATGTGGACACCGGGTTATGCCGCGATCTGGTGCAGCGTAGTCGGTGTGAGGGCTTGTTCGTAGTCGGCGGGGCTGAGGTAGCCGAGTGCGGAGTGGCGGCGTCGGTGGTTGTAGAAGGCGATCCACCGGAACACGTCGCGGCGGGCGTCAGTCTCGGATGTCCAGCGTCGGTGGTCGACGTCGAGTTCACGCTTCAAAGTGGCGAAGAACGACTCGGCCAGGGCGTTGTCATACGACGAGCCGATGCGCCCCATCGAGCGGCGGATGCCGTGTCGTTGGCAGGCGTCGGCGAAATCGCCGCTGACGTACTGGGCGCCCCTGTCGGAGTGGAAGATCACGTCGGCGACGTGGCCGCCGCGGGCAGCGACCGCGGCGTCGAGAGCGTTGATGATCAGGATGGTGCGCATGTGGGTGTTGATCGACCAGCCGATCAGGCGGCGGGTGGCGATGTCGATGACCGTGGCCAGATACAGCCAGCTGGTGCCGACGCGCAGGTAGGTGATGTCGCCGCACCACCGCTGATCCGGTGCGGTGGCGGTGAAGTCCCGGCCGATCAGGTCCGGTGCCGGCGGGACGGCCGGATCGGCGATAGTGGTGCGTTTGCGGCGGCGCAGGTGCCGGCCGACCACGTCGCGTTGGCGCATGATCCGCTCGACCCGCTTGCGGTTGACGCGCACGCCCTGGTGGTGCAGCTCGATGGTCACTCGCGGGGATCCGTAGGTGCCGCCGGAGCCGGCGTGGATGACCCTGATCTGCTCGGCGAGGGCGTCCTCACCGGCGGCGCGAGCCTGCCGAGCGGGCTCGCCGGCGGCCCAGCGGTAGAACCCCGAGCGGGATACCGCCAGGACCCGACACAGCCGCTTGACGCCGAAGGCGGCACGGTGGGCGGAGATGAACCGGAAGCGGCTGGTCACCGATCCATCTCCTTCGCGAAATAGGCGGCTGCCTTACGCAGGATCTCCTTCTCCTGCCGCAACTCCGCGACCTCACGCCGCAATCGAGCGATCTCGGCGTCCTTGTCAGCCACCGACAGCGCCTCGCCCGAGGCCGCCGGACCCGTCTGGGTTTGGCGTTCAGCGGCGCGGACCCAGTTCCGCAGCGTCTCGTGACTCATCCCCAGCTCACGGGCCACCTGGTTGATCGGCCGCCGCGACGAGCGGACCAGGTCAACCGCGTCACGCCGGAACTCTTCCGTGTACTTCGATGGACGCCCCAACGGGGGACACCCCTTCCTCTGGACCAACATCCAGTCTCAGGGTGTCCACATCTCAGGGGGAAGCCCA
>NZ_JBEORU010000074.1:0-1302 GCF_040302465.1 Micromonospora sp. NPDC126480 | reverse complement strand
GGGTGGTTTCAAGGGGTCGTTGCAACACGGTGGTTAGTTGGTGACGGCTAGGAGAGTAGCGAGGCGCTCGGCTGGGGTGTCCCAGCCGAGCGTTTTGCGTGGTCGGCCGTTGAGTTCGGCGGCGACGGCGGCGAGGTGTTCGGGGCTGTGGACGGTCAGGTCGGTGCTTTTGGGGAAGTACTGGCGTAGCAGTCCGTTGGTGTTTTCGTTGGAGCCGCGTTGCCAGGGTGAGTGCGGGTCGCAGAAGTAGACCGGCATGTTCGCGGTCATGCTGAACTCGTGGTGCAGGGCCATTTCCGCGCCTTGGTCCCAGGTCAGAGACCGTTTCAGGTGGTGCGGCAGGGTGGTCATGGCGGCGAGCAGGCCGTCACGGACATGCTCGGCGCTGCGGCCGGCGCCCAGGTGCACGAGCAGGACGTAGCGGGTGGCGCGTTCGACGAGGGTGCCGATCGCGGAGCCGTTGTCCTTGCCGATGATCAGGTCGCCTTCCCAATGACCCGGCACGGCACGGTCGTCGGCCTCGGCGGGCCGTTGGCTGATCATCACCATCGGATGGGTGAAGCGGGCCTGGCGTTGCCCGGGCTGACGGCGGGGACGGCGCACCGCGCGGCCGGTGCGTAGCGCGGCGGTCAGTTCCCGGCGCAGCGCGCCACGGCCCTGGACGTAGAGGGCCTGGTAGATCGTCTCGTGTGACACGTGCAGCTCGCTTCGCTCGGGAAAGTCACGGCGCAATCGAGAGCTGATCTGCTCTGGGCTGTGCCTGGAGTCGAGCATGCCCTGCACCAGGGACCGTAACTGTGGGCACGCAGCGATCTTGCCGGTCTTCGGGCGAGGTCGCCTGCTGTCAGCGCGTTGCTGAGCGGCGTAAGGCCGGTAGTCACCGCTGCCAGGATGCCGATTACGGCGAATCTCCCGACTGATCGTGGACCGGTCACGGCCCAACTCAGCCGCGATCAACGCCTGGCAGGCGCCTTCCCGCAGCCGGTCAGCGATCACGATCCGCTCGTCCTGCGACAAGAACCTCGCCGACACCCGTGAAGACCGGGCAGCAGAACGCGTCGTCTGCTGCCCGGCCTTCCCCTGGCCTGCTCTGCCGAACCGCCACCGGTACCCAGTCTTACGGTTGACCCCGACGATCCGACACGCCTGACTCGTACTCACACCCCACGCCACAAGATCCAAATATGCCTCGCGCTCCGCGCAAAGCTTCTTACGACCCTGCGGCCCTCGATCACTGCGGACCTCGAAGACCATCACAACCCCTGAAACAGTCAGGTGTTGCAACGATCCCTAGAACCCAAG
>NZ_JBEORU010000073.1:0-1393 GCF_040302465.1 Micromonospora sp. NPDC126480 | reverse complement strand
GGGACTGTAAAACGAACGGTGTAACTCCTGATCAAGGAGGAGCACCTGATGACGGATGTGTTGACCACCGGGGCTGATACTGGCGCGGTGGCGAAGCGGAAGCCGGCGCAGCCGGACGTGAACGGGGTCGACGCCGAGCTCGTCGCCCAGTTGGTGGAGCAGGCTCGCACGGCCGGGCTGCAGCTGACCGGTGAAGGCGGGCTGTTGCAGCAGCTGACCAAGCGGGTGCTGGAATCCGCGCTCGAGGGCGAGATCACCGATCACCTCGGCTACGACAAGGGCGATCCGGCCGGCAAGAATGGTGGCAACTCCCGCAACGGTGTGCGGGGTAAGACGGTGCTGACCGAGGTCGGACCGGTCGAGGTTGCGGTGCCGCGGGACCGCGACGGTACGTTCGAACCGCAGATCGTGCGCAAGCGCCAGCGGCGGCTGTCCGGGGTCGAGGACATGGTGATCTCGTTGTCGGCCAAGGGTTTGACCACTGGTGAGATCCAGGCCCATCTGGCTGAGGTGTACGGCGCCGACGTGTCTAGGCAGACGATCTCCACGATCACCGACAAGGTCGTGGAGGCCATGACCGAGTGGCAGAACCGTCCACTCGACCCGGTCTACCCGGTGATCTTCCTCGACGCGGTCCACGTCAAGATCCGTGACGGGAAGGTCGCGAACCGGCCGATCTACATGGCCTTGGCCGTCACCGTTGAGGGCACCCGCGACATCCTCGGGCTATGGGCTGGCGACGGTGGCGAGGGCGCGAAGTTCTGGCTGCAAGTGCTGACCGAGCTGCGCAACCGCGGTGTCGCCGACGCCTGCATGGTGGTCTGCGATGGGCTCAAGGGTCTACCCGATGCGATCGAGGCGACCTGGCCGCTCGCGGTAGTGCAAACATGCGTCATCCACTTGCTGCGCAACAGTTTCCGCTACGCCGGACGACAGCACTGGGACGGCATCGCAAAGGCCCTGCGGCCGGTCTACACCGCACCGACTGAGGCTGCCGCGAAGGAACGCTTCGCCGAGTTCGCCGACGCCTGGGGAACCCGATATCCGGCGATCGTGCGGCTGTGGGACAACGCCTGGGCGGAGTTCGTGCCGTTCCTGGCCTTCGACGCCGAGATCCGCACGGTGGTGTGTTCCACCAACGCGATCGAATCGGTCAACGCCCGGATCCGCCGAGCCGTCCGGGCCCGTGGCCACTTCCCCAACGAGGCAGCCGCGCTCAAGTGCGTCTACCTCGCCGTAATGAGCCTGGACCCGACCGGGCAGGGCCGACGGCGCTGGACGATGCGCTGGAAGCCGGCACTCAACGCCTTCGAGATGACCTTCGAAGGACGCCTCTCAGCAGGCCGCAAGTAACCGTCAACAACCTGGGTTACACCGTTCGTTTGACAGACCC
>NZ_JBEORU010000072.1:0-1407 GCF_040302465.1 Micromonospora sp. NPDC126480 | reverse complement strand
AACGCTCGGCTGGGACACCCCAGCCGAGCGCCTCGCTACTCTCCTAGCCGTCACCAACTAACCACCGTGTTGCAACGACCCCTTGAAACCACCCGCCTCCGGTAGAGGAGGGGCCCCTTCTTAACACCTTGACCCTCGACCTACCTGAGGACCCAGGATCGACCGCCGTGGAGAGCGACCTGCACAGCATCGGCGCGCTGGCCCGGGCCAGCGGCCTGACCGTCAGCGCCCTGCGGTTCTACGACTCGGCCGGGGTGCTGGTCCCGGCCCGGGTCGACCCGGTGACCGGCTACCGCTGGTACACCGACGACCAGGTGCGCCCAGCCCGGCTGGTCGCCGGACTGCGCCGGGTCGGCATGCCGGTGGCCGAGATCGCCGCCGCGCTGCGGTCCGAACCGGCGGCCGTGCACCGGCTGCTGGACGCGCACCTGCGCCGGCTGGAGGACGGTCTCGCCGACGCCCGCCGCGAGCTCTCCCGGATCCGTACCCTCGTCGATCCTGAGGAGCAGCCGATGTCCACCCGCCTCACCCTCTCCTGCGCCGACCTGGCCGCCGCCGTGGACGCCGTCCGCTTCGCGGTGGGCACCGACCCCGACCTGCCGGCCCTGACCGGCGTCCTCCTCGACGTGGCCGCCGCCGGCGTCACGCTGGTCGCCACCGACCGGCACCGGCTCGCGGTGGCCCAGGTCGACGCGGACGTCGACGGTCCGGCCGTCCGCGCGGTCGCCCCGGTGGACCTCGTCGACCGGGCCCGGGCCCTGCTCGACGGCGCCGGGAAGGTGGAGCTGACCGTCGGTGGCGGCGCCGTCGTGGTCTCGGTCGGCGGGCGTACGGTCGAGGGCGCGCCCCTGCCGTACGACTTCCCGGACCACCGGCGGCTGTTGCACGCGGGCCCGGACCGGCCGGCGCACCGGGCGACCGTCGACGTGGCCGCCCTGCGCGCGGCCCTGACCAGCCCGGACGCCCCCGTCGTGCACCGCGAGCACGCCGGCGCCGCGCTGCCGGTGACCGTGCTCGGCCCGGACGGCCGGGGCGGCGTGCGACTGTACGGGGAGGACGAGCCGACCGGGGACGCCTTCCGGGTCGGGGTCAACGCCGGCTACCTGCTCCAGGCCCTGGCCGCGGGCGCCCGCGGCCAGCTGGTGCTGGAGCTGGACGGCCCGATCACACCGCTGGCCGTCCGCCGTCCCGACGACGACGCCGCCTTCTCGATCCTGATGCCGATCCGGCTCTGACCGCCCGACACCGCTCCTGCTGGCCGCGGCGGGCCGCAGGCCGCCGGGACGCGGCGGCCCGCATGATCACGCTCGATCGCAGATGTCAACGCCGTTGCGTTAGGGCTGTGATCGGCGGGTCAACCCCTGCTGGATAGTGGGAACGGGACTCCTGGTAGATCAACTTGTGTCG
>NZ_JBEORU010000071.1:0-1418 GCF_040302465.1 Micromonospora sp. NPDC126480 | reverse complement strand
GGTCACGTCCGCGCTGGTGGTGTAGGAGACGGCCATCGCGGGATCCGGTTTGATGTTATGCGGCGATCGGTGCCGGGTCGGTCTGGTCGGTGTCGTGTTGGTCGGTGTTGATGGTGATCAGGTGGGCTTTGGCGAGGAGTTCCAGGCCCATGTAGCGGCGGCCTTCGGTCCATTCGTCGGTCTGCTCGGCCAGGACGGCGCCGACGAGGCGGATGATCGCCGGCCGGTTGGGGAAGATGCCGACGACGTCGGTGCGGCGGCGGATTTCCTTGTTCAGGCGTTCCTGCGGGTTGTTCGACCAGATCTGACGCCAGGTCTCACGCGGGAAGTCGGTGAACGCCAGGAGGTCGTCGCGGGCGGCGTCGAGGTGTTCGGCGCCGGCGGGGAACTTCGCCTCGATCGTGGCCACGACCCGCTGGAACTGGGCTCGGACGGCGTCGGCGTCGGGCTGGTCGAAGATCGTGCGCACGAGGGTGGCGATCCACGGCTGCGCTGACTTCGGCACCTTCGTCAGCAGGTTGCGTAGGTAATGGGTCCTGCATCGCTGCCAGGACGCCCCGGGCAGGGCCGCCCCGATGGCGGCGACGAGGCCGGCGTGGGCATCGGAGATGATCAGGCGGACGCCGGACAGGCCGCGGGCGGTCAACGACCGCAGGAACGCCAACCAGCCAGCGCCGTCCTCGTCAGAGGCCACGTCCACGCCGAGGACTTCCCGTTGGCCGTCGGCGTTGACCCCGACCGCGATCAACGCGTGAACGTTGACCGTTCGACCGTGCTCACGGACCTTCATCGTCAACGCGTCCATCCACACGAACGTGTAATGCTCGCTGTCGAGGGGCCGGTTGCGGAACGCCTCGACCTGCGCGTCCAGGTGCGCGGCCATCTCCGAGACCTGCGACTTCGACAACTGCCGGATCCCCAGCTGCTCGACCAGCTTCTCCACCCGCCGCGTCGACACCCCGAGCAGATACGACGTCGCCACCACCGACACGAGGGCCTGCTCGGCCCGCCGGCGGTGCGTCAGCAGCCAGTCCGGAAAGTAGCTGCCCTGCCGTAGCTTCGGAATCGCCAGCTCGATCGTCCCGGCCCGGGTGTCCCACTCCCGATGCCGGTAGCCGTTGCGGGAATTGACCCGCTCGTCGCTGCGCTGCCCGTAGCCGGCGCCACAGATCGCGTCCGCCTCGGCAGACATCAACGCCTGCGCGAACGTCTTCACCATCGCCTGCAACACGTCCGGCGACGCGCCCTCGATCTGCTCGCGCAGCAGGTCAACAGGATTCACACTCTCAGATGCGGCCATCGCGTTCTCTTCTCCTTCTCTGACTTGGTCGTCTTGAAGGATCGACGCGATGGCCGTCTCTTATCTACGCAACACGCCCATCACGGGCAAGTCGTACACCACTTCCGTGGACGCAACC
>NZ_JBEORU010000070.1:0-1444 GCF_040302465.1 Micromonospora sp. NPDC126480 | reverse complement strand
GCCGCAGCCTAATGACTGAGTCAAGCCGCGAGAGCGTGATCAAGTTGGTAGGGCTGTCGGGTGCGCAGGATGGCGTGCAGGACGTTGACGCGTCGTCGTGCCAGGGCGATGAGGGCTTGGTGGTGTCGTTTGCCTTCGGCACGTTTGCGGTCGTAGAAGGCGCGGCTGGCCGGGTCGCGTTGCAGGGCGCAGAACGCGGATTGGTAGAAGACGCGTTTGAGGGTCTTGTCGCCGCTGGCCGCGCGTCGCAGGTAGTGAACCTTGCCGGATTGCTGCAGCACCGGGGCCAGGCCGGCGGCGGAGGCGAGCCGGTCGCCGGTGGGGAATCGGGTGATGCCGCCTGCCACGGCGAGGAACTCAGCGGTCAGGATGGCCCCCATCCCGGGCAGGGACTGGATGAGGGCCGCATCAGGGTGGCGAGTGAGCGCCTCGGTGATGCGCTTGTCCAGCTCGGCAAGCTTGTCCCGACAGGCCAGTACCTCATGGGCGAGGTCGCGGACGATGTCCGCGGCGACCGCCTCGCCGGGCACCGCGATGCGTTGGGCTGCGGCGGCGGTCAGCGCCTTGCCGACCAGCATGTCGATCACCGGCGCGTTGTGCCGGCCGGTGGTGCGCAGGTACTCGGTGAGGCGACGCCGTCCGGCACGGCGAATCTCCGCCGGCGTGACGTAGCGGGTCAACAACGCCGCATCGGCCTTGTTCGTCGGATCGAGCGTGCGTTCCAGGCCCGGATGGATCGAGGCGAGCAGGTCACGCAGCCGGCCGATGCGTCGGGTTTGATCGGTGACCAGTTCGCGGCGACGCCCGACCAGCAGCCGCAGCTCGGCGTCGGCCTCGCCGGCCGGCTCGACCAGGCGCAGCTCATCGCCGCGCAGCCGAATCTGATCGGCAATGACCTTGGCGTCACGCGGATCGCTCTTGTGCTCGCCCCCGCGAGTGGCCCGGCGGGCCCGGTTGACCGCCAGCCCGGACACATGGACCAGCCGCAGTCCGGCATCCAGCAGCATGACCTGCAGCAGCCCGGCGATGCCGCCCAGCACGTCGATCGCTACCGTAGCCCGGCCATGCTCGGCCTCGGCCGCGCGGACGTCGTCGATCAGTGCCTGGATCGCCGGCGGGTCGTTGTCCACCCGTCGGCTCGCCAGGACCTTGCCGGTCTCGGTGTGCACGAGCGCAGCCCAGTGGAACTCCTTGGCCACATCCACACCCACCGCAACGGCCATGGTTCTCCCTTCTCCCGTCCCGTCGGTACGCGTGCTCTTCCCGCCGTCAACGCCCTACACAGCGATCGATCGCAGAGCCCAATCAGCAGTCAGGAAGAGCGAACGAGACAGGCGGCGATGCGACCCTGGCCATGCACGGCAGCCAGCATGAAAGCCATACCTGCCTCGCCCGCGTCAGCCCGTACGACTACCACCGTCGGGCTCGCTATGAAAGGTAGGGC
>NZ_JBEORU010000069.1:0-1497 GCF_040302465.1 Micromonospora sp. NPDC126480 | reverse complement strand
GTCAGACATCCCATGTCGTTGGGGCGTCAAGCGGCGGCGGGTTGGGTGCGGTGGGCCCAGGCGGTGGTTTCGTCGTAGTGGGTGCCGGTTTTGAGGCAGCCGTGGAGGATGCCGGTGAGGCGGTTGGCGAGTTGTCGTAGGGCGGCGTGGTGGCCGGAGCCGCGGGCGCGGAGTTCGTCGTAGTAGGCGCGGGCGCCGGGTGAGGCGCGTAGCGCGCAGAAGGCTTGCCGGTGCAGGGCGTCGGCGAGGCGGTCGTTGCGGGCGTGGCGGGCCAGAACGATGAGTTTCTTGCCGGACTGGCGGGTGATGGGGCTGTTGCCGGCGTAGTTCTTGCGGCTGCGGGCGTCGGGGTAGCGGTCGGGGTCGTCTCCGAACTCGGCGAGCACCCGGGCCGCCAGGATGGCGCCCAGGCCGGGCTGGGACAGGTAGATCTCAGCGTCCGGGTGCTGGTGAAAAGACTCGCTCACCTCGCCTTCGAGGGCGTGGATCTGACCGTTGAGGGCGGCGATCAGCCTCACCGCGGCTTGGACGGTGGCGGCGTAGGCGGCCTGCACCGCCGCTGGTTGGGGCAGCTGCTCGGCCCGCAGAACCTGCTGGATGGTCTCGGCGCGTTGGTCGACGTTGCGCCGGCCGGCCCGCCGCAGCGCGGCGGCGATCTGTGAACGCGACAACCGCGCCGCGCGGACCGGATCGGGTGCCCGGCCGAGCAGCTCCAGGGCTTCGCCGGCGTGCAGGTCGTCGAAGGCAGTGATCGCGGCGGGGAAGAACTCCCGCAGCGCCGCCCGCAGCCGCAGGACCTGGCGTTGCCGGTCCCAGATCAGCGTCTGATGCACCCGTGCGAGGATCTTGACCGCCTCGGCGGTGTCGCTGTCCCCGGCCACCGGGCGGTGCCGGTGCCGGTCGGTGCGTACCAGGTCGGCCAGGGTCCGGGCGTCACCGGTGTCGCTCTTGGCTCCTGAGGTCGAGTGCCGTTCCCGATACCGGGCCACCTGCATCGGATTGACCGCGAACACCTGATAGCCCGCGGCGACCAGCGCCCCCACCCACGGGCCGCGGTCGGTCTCGATCCCGACCACCACCTGCGACGACTCTGCATCACCGGTCAGGTGTTCGGCCAGCATCGCGTGCAGCCGAGCTATCCCCGGGACGCCTTCGGGCAACCTCGCTCTGGCCAGCCGTCGGCCCGTCTCGTCCTGGATCTCCACATCGTGGTGATCCTCAGCCCAGTCATCACCGACGAACAGCACCCGTGCTCCTCCCGCCGATCCGCTCACCCAAGGGCAGCTCAAGGAGGATCACCCGCGGCCTAATGGTCAAGTGCTCACCACCCACAAGCCGGGCCGGGGCACGTCATCCCATCAGCGGTCCAACCCTCCCCACCACCGGCCGGGGCACGATCTGACCCTAGGATTCTCAAGATCCAGGCGACGAGAGTGCTCACCGGCCGGCGGCTACCGGAGCCGAGTGTCCTACAACAACTCGGTACGACCCATTAGG
>NZ_JBEORU010000068.1:0-1500 GCF_040302465.1 Micromonospora sp. NPDC126480 | reverse complement strand
GCAATGCCGCGTAGTTAGCGGTAGCGGTTCGGTGTCAAGGGTGTGTTGATGGGTGTTAATGCAGCGGAGCCCCGGTAGGGAAGGTTCGTCCGCCAAGACCAACCTCACCTGTGGGGGCTCCGCTGTCTGGTCAGTCTGTCATTCATCGCGTGGTCACGGTAGCCACGGGTCGGTTCGCTCCAGGGCACTTGGGGGAGCTGACGCAGCTCGTTCCGTTCGAGATGGTCGATGCTGTGCTGGCGTCGACCAGGCGGGTTCAGGTGCGGGTGCGGGATCTTCCGTCGCGTGTCGTGGTGTATCTGCTGTTGGCCGGGGCGTTGTTCGCCGGGCTGGGGTATCGGCAGGTATGGGCGCGTCTGGTCGCGGGCCTGCACGGGGTGCCGGTGGCGTTTCCGGGGTCGTCTGCCCTGGCCAAGGCTCGGGCTCGGGTCGGGGTTGCGCCGTTGCGGGAGCTGTTTGAGTTGCTCGCCGGTCCTGCCGCGGCGGCGGCCCGCTGGCGGGGCATGCTGGTGTGCGCCATCGACGGCACCAGCATGTTCGTTGCGGACAGCCCGGCGAACCTGGCGGCTTACGGCCATCAGACCGGCTCGCACGGCGGGTCGGGGTATCCGATGGTGCGGCTGCTGGCGGTGGTCGCCTGCGGCACCCGCACGCTCATCGACGTCGTGTTCGGCCCCTACCGGATCGGTGAGACCAGCTACGCGCCGTCGCTGATGGGCCGGCTGCGGCCAGGAATGCTGCTGCTGGCCGACCGTAACTTCGCCGTCGCCGCCCTCGCCGAACAGATCCACGCCACCGGCGCGGCCCTGCTCATCCGGTGCAAGAACGGCCGCCAACTGCCGTGCGCGGGCAGACTGGCCGACGGGTCGTGGCTGGCGATGTTCGGCACGGTCCCCATCCGAGTGATCGACGCGGACATCGTCGTGACTCTCGGCGGCCGGGTCGAACAGGCCCGCTACCGGCTGCTGACCACGCTGACCGATCCCCGCCGGTTCCCCGCCCTCGACCTGGTCCAGCTCTACCACCAGCGGTGGGAAATCGAAACGACCTACCTGCAGCTGAAAGCGACCATGCTCGGCGGGCGCGTCCTACGCGCACGGACCCCACAGGGCATCACCCAGGAGGTCTACGCGCTGCTGACCGCCTACCAGGCGCTACGGCTGACAATGGCCGACGCCACCGCCAGCCAACCCGGCCTGAACACACACCGCGCCAGCTTCACCGTCGCCCTGCACGCCGCCCGCGACCAAGTCATCCACGCCGCCGGCGTGATCGCCGCAGCCACCATCGACCTCGTCGGCGCCATCGGCCAAGCCGTCCTAGCCGATCTGCAACCACCACGACGCCCCCGACGCAGCCCCCGCGTCGTCAAACGAGCCATCTCCAAACACCGCGCCAAAGGCGACATCGACCGCACCAACCACAACACCACGATCAGAATCAAGATCCTCTGGCCCGACCAGTTGACAGCAGGAACGGAACCCTAACTACGCGGCATTG
>NZ_JBEORU010000067.1:0-1645 GCF_040302465.1 Micromonospora sp. NPDC126480 | reverse complement strand
CTCAGCCTGAATCCACCGGTACTCGGCTTGGGTGCGGGCGTGTCGAGTGAATGAGGGTGCTCCTGACCAGGAGGATCACGGTTACCACACCAATTGATTCGCCTGGTCGAAGGAGCACCCTCGTGGTGTCAGCATCGCACAGCTTGGATCGGCTTGTTGTCAGCGCGGATGACGGTAATGCCGTGTCGGATGCGGGTTTGCTGGTGGCGGCGTCGTTGGGTCAGCGGTTGGGCCTGCCTGGGCTGCTGCGGGAGCATGTGACGGTGCCGGGCAGTCTGGGTGCGCATCCGGACGACAAGTGCCTGACGGTGATCCACTCGCTGCTTGCAGGTGGGGACTGCATCGATGATGTGGCCGCGCTGCGGGCTGGGTCGACGCAGGCGGTTCTGGGTCACCGTGTGGCGGCGCCCTCGACGGTCGGGTCGTTCTTGCGGGCGTTCGGGTTCAACCACGCCCGGCAACTCGATGTGGTCGCCCGTCGGCTGCTGGCTCGGGCTGTCGCCGCCGGGGCGTCACCGGGTTTGAGCGAGTCGGTGACGGTGGACATCGACTCCACGCTGTGTGAGACGTTCGGTCTGGGCAAGGCCGGCGCGCGGGAGGTGATGCGCACCGGCCGGCGGGGCTATCACCCGCTGCTCGCGGTGATCGCCGGCACCGGCGACGTCGCGCACGCCCGACTGCGGCGGGGCCGATCCAACGACGCCACCGCCGCGCCGGTGTTCATCAAGGAGACCATCGGTCGGCTGCGGGCCGCCGGCGCGGCCGGGGAACTGGTCCTACGGATGGATTCCGGGTTCTACCTGCACGACGTGGTCGCCGCCTGCCGGGCCGCCAGGGTGCGGTTCTCCATCGGCGCCCGCATGATCGGCAACCTGAAACACGTCATCCCCGCCATCGACGAAGCCGCGTGGACCCCGATCGACTACTTCCTACCCGGCGCCGCCGTCACCGAGATCTGCTGGACCCCGTTCACCCAGGACACCCACGGCCACGACCGGCCCGACCCGCTCCCGGTCCGGCTGATCGTGCGCCGCACCCCCTGCACCGACGCGTTGGCCCGCAACACCGGCCGCGCCGGCCAGCAGGCCCTGTTCCCCGTCTACGACTACCACCCGTTCATCACCGACCGCGACGGGCCGATGCTGGACCTGGAAACCGACCACCGCCGCCACGCCGAGGTCGAACTGGCCATCCGCGACCTCAAACACGGCATGGGCCTTGCGCACCTGCCGACCAAAAGCTTCGGCGGCAACGCCGCCTGGCTCGTACTCAACACCATCGCCCACAACCTGACCCGATGGATCGCCCGCCTCGGCCTGCACCTGGGCCGCGTCACGACGAAGACCATCCGCCGCAAGATCTACACCGTCGGCGCACGAATCACCCGCACCGCCCGCCGACTCCATCTACACCTACCCAGCGCCTGGCCCTGGGCGGACGCGCTACTGACCGCTCTGCACCGCATCCGCAGCCTGCCCCCACCCCCCGGCTGACCACACCAACACCGACCACCACGACCAGCACCACGGAGCACGCCGGGCAGACCGGCCAACCTGACCTGCCCACCACCCCAACCAATCAACAACAGTCAATCCTCATCGGCCAACACGCCCACCTCACCAACCACCGGTGGATTCAGGCTCAG
>NZ_JBEORU010000066.1:0-1715 GCF_040302465.1 Micromonospora sp. NPDC126480 | reverse complement strand
AAAACCGGCACCCACTACGACGAAACCACCGCCTGGGCCCACCGCACCCAACCCGCCGCCGCTTGACGCCCCAACGACATGGGATGTCTGACCCCGTGCTGCACTGGAGCGCCGTCGCGGAGCCTGTGGTCGCCGCCGGGCGTCCCCCCGCCAGCGCCGCCGTGCTCGCTGGCATCGTGCACGCCGCGATCCATGACGCCGCTGTCGCCGGCTTCGGCCGCTATCCCCATCTGTTCGCGGCGCCACGCAGCCGGCACCGAGCGGACCTGGACGCTGCCGTAGCGACCGCCGCCTACCGGGTGCTGGCCGAGCGCGTTCCGGCGCAGGCCGACCACCTGGCAGGGGAGTACGCGGCACACCTCGCACTGCTCGGCGGCGGCCCTGCCGTACAGCGCGGCATCGAACTCGGCGGCGTGGTGGCGGAAGCGGTGATCGCCGCCCGCCGCGACGATGGCCTCGACGCCAACGTGCCCTGGGTCCAGCCGGCACCCGGCCCGGGGGTGTTCGAACCGGTGGCCACCCGGCCCGACGGCAGTCCGGCGACCCCGGTCGACGTGCAGCTGGGCCAGGTCCGGCCGCTGGTCCTGCGCACACCCCACCAGGTGCGCCCGACCGGAGCCGCGGAACTGACGAGCCGGCGGTACGCGGTCGACCTCGACGAGGTGGCCACGTACGGACGGCTCGACTCGCCGGTCCGCAGTGCGCGGCAGACCGAGACGGCCCGGTTCTGGGCCGAGAACGCCTTCACCCACTGGAGCCGAAACCTCCGGCGGCTCGCTACGGACCAGGCGCTCACCCCGCTCGCAGCGGCCCGGATGCTCGCCGTGGCCCACGTAGCATCCGCCGACGCGGTGATCGCCTGTTTCGAGGCCAAGTACCACTACCTGTTCTGGCGCCCGCTGCACGCGATCACCCGGGCCGACACGGACGCCAATCCGGCCACCCAACCCGACCTCAGCTGGCGGTCCCTGCTCACGGTGAACCACCCGGAGTACCCGTCCGCCCACGCCACCTGGAGTCACGCGGTCGCCCACGGGCTGGGCTCGTACTTCGGTCCGCGCCCGGTGCAGCTTGTGATGGACAGCACCGCGACGGGCACCACACGCAGCTACCCGAGGATCAGTGCAGTGGCCCGCGAGGTGGGCGAGGCACGTATCCTGGCGGGCCTGCATTTCCGCTTCTCGGTCCGCGACGGCGCGGTACTGGGCCGTAGCGTCGCCGACCTCGTGGCCCGGCGCCTGGGCTGGTGCTGACGGCAGCGGGGTGAAACGTGCCCGGGCCTCTCGTCGTGTCCACGACGGGGCCCGGGCACCCACTCCTAACGGGCCCTGACAACGGGGGCTGTCTCGTCCGGGCCCGACCGGCGACCCGCACGTCCTCACGCACGTGGGGGTGCTACGGATGCGCCGAACGCCGGCCGAGGGCTGCAGGGGATGCCAGGCGGCGCTGGACAGGAGCGCGCTCTGCTCCCAATTGAAGCTACCGGCAGATGTTTTACGATGGGCGGTACTGGGATCGAACCAGTGACCTCTTCGGTGTGAACTGTCGGCGAGCGGGTCGCGTCGGGTGTGATGCGAGGTCAGCGGGCCTGCTCAGGTGCCTCTCGGCTCGGTTCGGCTGGGTCACGTCCGCGCTGGTGGTGTAGGAGACGGCCATCGCGGGATCCGGTTTGATGTTATGCGGCGATCGGTGCCGGGTCGGTCTGGTCGGTGTCG
>NZ_JBEORU010000065.1:0-2157 GCF_040302465.1 Micromonospora sp. NPDC126480 | reverse complement strand
CCGGCGGTTTCGGCGGCCAGGGCGCGGGTGAACCCGACGACTCCGAACTTGGCCGCGCAGTAGGCGGTCGCGTCACTGACCGCCTTCACCCCCAGGGTGGACGCCACGGTCACCACGGTGCCGTGGGTGGCCTCCAGCGCCGGCAGCGCGGCCCGCACCACCGCCGCCGTGCCGAGCAGGTTGATCGCGACGATCCGGTCCCACGTCTCGCCCGGGACGTCGGCCAGCCGGCCCGGCACGTCCATCCCGGCGGCGGTGACCAGACCGGTCAGCCCGCCGGCCCGCTCGACGACCTGCCGGGTGGCCGCCTCGGCGGCCCGGGTGTCGGCCAGGTCGCACTCCACCCACTCCACTCCGTCCGCCGGCGGCTGCCGGTCCAGCACGTACGGCCGCCCGCCGGCCTTCGCCACGGCCGTGACCACCGCCGCCCCCAGCCCGCTCGACCCACCGGTCACCAGGACCGCCGCACCGTTCACCTGACGCTCGCTCATGCTGCTCCCTTGATGAGATGGTCACCGCGCTGCCGCGCGGCGGTGATGGTCGCCGTGGTGGACCGGCCGGCCAGGTAGGGCACCGTGACGACCCGGCCGCCCCAGCCGCGGACCAGACCGGCCTCGGGCAGTTCCGGCGCGCCGTCCCCGGCGTAGTCGCCGCCCTTGACCCAGACGTCCGGGCGGAGGCGGGACAGCACCGCGTGCGGCGTGGGCTCGTCGAAGACGACCACCGAGTCCACGCAGTCCAGCGCCGACAGCAGCGCCGCCCGGTCGGCCTCGGTGTTCAGCGGCCGCTCCGGCCCCTTCAGGGCCCGGACGCTGCGATCGGAGTTGAGGCAGACGATCAGCACGTCACCGAGCCGGCGGGCGGCCCGGAGGGTGGCCACGTGCCCGGCGTGCAGCAGGTCGAAGCAGCCGCCGGTCGCGACGACCGTCCCGCCGTCGGCGCGTACCCTCGCGACCAGTTCCTCGGCCGGGCCCGGTGGGACGGGCCGGGAGCGTCGCCCCGGTTCCCGGTGCAGGCCCGCCGCGCCCCCCGCGGCCACGTACGCGGAAGCCGCCGCGACGGCCTCGCCGACCGCCTCGGAGACCAGCGCCCCACCGGCGAGCGCGGTGGCCGCGGCGGCGGCGAACCGGTCGCCGGCCCCGCAGGTGTCCTCGACGGAGTCCACCGGCGACGGCGGCGGCACGACCAGCGGGGTGCTGCCGGCGTGGCAGAGCACCGCCCCGTCGGCGCCGGTCGTCACGGCGACCGCGCCGACCCGCCACCGCCGGCGCAGCTCCTGGCCGGCGCGGGTGGCGGTGGACAGCGCCGAGCCGGCGCCCGCGTCGCCGGTGAGCTGGCGCAGCTCCGCCAGGTTCGGCGTGACCAGCCGCGCACCGGGCACCGCCGCCGGCCCTTTCGGGTGCGGATCCCACACCAGCGGCGCGGGGGTCGCCGCCAGGGCGCCCCGCAGCGCCGGCTGCCGGAGCAGGCCGCGCCCGTAGTCGCTGGCGAGGACGGCGCCGGCGGCGGCGAGCACCTCGAGCGCCGCCTCCGGCGGTTCGGTCGGTGCCTGCGGTTCGCCGCCCCGGTCCAGCCGGAGCAGGGTCTGCCCGCCCGCCCGCAGCCGGATCTTCTCGGGCGTGGCACCGGGGTTGCGCAGCGGGTACACCCGCACCCCGGCGGCCGTCAGCAGCTCGGCCAGGCGGGCACCGGCCGGGTCGTCGGCGAGGGCGGTCACCAGGGCGACCTCGGTGCCGTCAGCGGCGGCGAGCAGCGCGGCCAGCCCGGCGCCGCCGGGCCGGTCGGTGGCCGACCGCTCGTCGAGCACCGGCACCGGGGCGTCCGGGCAGATCCGGCCGACCGTGCCGGAGACGTCGCGGTCCAGCAGCGTGTCGCCGACCACCACCAGCGGTCCGCTCACGATTCCCCACCCGTCCGGGCCGGTCCGTGCCCGTTGGACCCGTGCCCGTTGCGGCCCGACCCGTCGGGCAGGCCGGCGGTGACGAAGGGGCGCCCGTCGACGAACCGCTCGGTACGCGGGCCCGGCACCCGCGGCAGGTCCCGCACCAGCGGCAGCGCCTGGTCGACGTATTCGCAGAGGAGGTGGCTGGTGACGAGGTGGAGTTCCTGGACGACCTGGGGGTCGGGTGAGGGGATGGCGAGGGTGTCGTGGCAGAG
>NZ_JBEORU010000064.1:0-2161 GCF_040302465.1 Micromonospora sp. NPDC126480 | reverse complement strand
CTGTCGGCGACGCGTGAAGACTGACCCCCAGGCGGCGGGCGAATCTGGACCCCCCTTCCAGTATCGGGAGGGTGTTGAGCGTGGAGGACTGGGCGGAGATCCGTCGTCTGCATCGGTCTGAGGGGATGCCGATCAAGGCGATCGCTCGCAAGTTGGGTGTCGGGCGGAACACGGTGCGGCGGGCGTTGGCCTCGGAGGGGCCGCCGCGGTATTCGCGGCCGGCGAAGCCGTCGATCGTGGATGCGGTGGAGCCGCAGATCCGGGCGTTGTTGCAGCAGTGGCCTGAGATGCCGGCGACGGTGATCGCGGAGCGGATCGGTTGGACGAGGTCGTTGACGGTGCTCAAGGACCGGGTGCGGCTGTTGCGGCCGTTGTTCACGCCGCCGGACCCGGTGCAGCGCACGGACTATCTGCCAGGCGAGTTGGCGCAGTGTGATCTGTGGTTCCCGCCGGCGGACGTGCCGTTGGGCTTCGGGCAGGTGGGCCGGCCGCCGGTTCTGGTGATGGTCTGCGGGTATTCGCGGTGGCTGTCGGCGGTGATGATCCCGACTAGGCAGGCGCCGGACCTGCTGGCCGGGCAGTGGCAGCTGCTGAGCCGGCTGGGGGCGGCGCCGAAGGTTCTGGTCTGGGACAACGAGTCCGCGGTCGGGCAATGGTGCGGCGGCCGGCCGCAGCTGACTGAGGCGATGAACGCCTTCCGAGGCTGCTTGGGGATCCGGGTGGTGCAGTGCCGGCCGGCCGATCCGGAGGCAAAGGGCCTGGTGGAGCGGGCCAACGGCTATCTGGAGACTTCGTTCCTGCCCGGACGGGTCTTCGCTTCACCGCAGGACTTCAACGCCCAACTCGATGGGTGGCTGGTGCGGGCTAACAGCCGACAACACCGCCGCCTGCATGCCCGGCCTGTCGACCGCCTCGACGCTGACCGGGCCGCGATGGTGAGGCTGCCACCGGTGGCTCCCGTGGTCGGGTGGCGGCTGTCAACCCGGCTGCCCCGCGACCATTACGTGCGCCTGGACGCCAACGACTACTCGGTGCACCCGTCGGTCGTCGGCCGGCGGGTCGACGTCACCGCCGACTGCGATCAGGTGGAAGTGTTCTGCAACGGCCGTCTCGTCGCCCGTCATGACCGCTGCTGGGCTGGCGGACAGACCATCACCGACCCGGACCACCGGCAGGCGGCTGACCAGTTGCGGGCCGCCCGACGCCTGGCCACGGTTCCGGCCGTCGCCACCGAAGTCGAGCACCGGGCCCTGACCGACTACGACCGCCTGTTCGGCCTTCACGCCGAGGAGGTGGCTTGATGGCCGGCAAGACCAGCCGCAACGTCACCTCGGAGATCGCGTTCCTCACCCGCGCCCTCAAAGCGCCGTCCCTGGCCGCGTCGGTGGAACGCCTGGCGGAGCGGGCTCGGGCGGAGTCGTGGACGCATGAGGAGTTCCTCGCCGCCTGCCTGCAACGGGAAGTCGCCGCCCGGGAAGCCCACGGCGGAGAGGGACGCATCCGGGCCGCCCGGTTCCCGGCCCGCAAGAGCCTGGAGGAGTTCGACTTCGATCACCAACGCTCCCTGAAGCGGGAGACGATCTCTCACCTGGGCACGTTGGACTTCATCACCAGCCGGGAGAACGTCGTCTTCTTGGGCCCGCCCGGCACCGGGAAGACGCACCTGTCCATCGGCCTCGGGATCCGGGCCTGCCAGGCCGGGCACCGGGTCGCGTTCGCCACCGCCGCCGGGTGGGTGTCCCGCCTCGCCGACGCCCACCACGCCGGCCGCCTGCAAGACGAACTGGTCAAGCTCGGCCGGATCCCGCTGCTGATCGTCGACGAGGTCGGCTACATCCCCTTCGAAGCCGAAGCCGCGAACCTGTTCTTCCAGCTCGTTTCCAACCGCTACGAACGAGCCTCGCTGATCGTCACCAGCAACAAGCCCTTCGGCCGGTGGGGTGAAGTCTTCGGAGACGACGTCGTCGCCGCCGCCATGATCGACCGCCTCGTCCACCACGCCGAGGTCATCTCCCTCAAGGGCGACAGCTACCGACTCAAAGACCGCGACCTCGGCCGCGTCCCCGCGGCCACCAAGACCAACGACTAGCAAAGATCAACCAGCAGAGGGGGTTCGTTTTCAGCCGTCGTCAAGGGGTCCGTTTTCGGCCGTCGTTGACAC
>NZ_JBEORU010000063.1:0-2188 GCF_040302465.1 Micromonospora sp. NPDC126480 | reverse complement strand
GTGTCAACGCCGGTCGAAAACTGACCCCCTTGCGCCGGTTGAATTCTGACCCCCCTGGCCATCAGTTGATCTTCATTCTTTGTTGGTGGCGGCGGGGACGCGGCCGAGGTCGCGGTCCCGTAGTCGGTAGCTGTCGCCTTTGAGGGCGATGACGTCGGCGTGGTGAACGAGCCGGTCGATCATCGCGGCGGCGACGACGTCGTCGCCGAAGACTTCGCCCCAGCGGCCGAATACCTTGTTGCTGGTCACGATCATGCTGGCACGTTCGTAGCGGCTGGAGACCAGCTGGAAGAACAGGTTCGCCGCTTCGGGTTCGAAGGGGATGTAGCCGACCTCGTCGACGACGATCAGGGGGTAGCGGCCCAGTCGGGTCAGCTCGACCTGGAGGCGTCCGGCGTGGTGGGCCTCGGCGAGGCGGGCGACCCATTCGGCGGCGGTGGCGAACGCGACGCGGTGGCCGGCCTGGCAGGCGCGGATGGCCAACCCGATGGCCAGGTGCGTCTTGCCGGTGCCTGGTGGGCCGAGGAACACCACGTTCTGTTTGCTGGCAACGAAATCGAGAGTGCCCAGGTGCGCGATCGCGTCCCTTTTCAGGCCACGGGCGTAGGCGAAGTCGAACTCCTCCAACGATTTGCGGGCCGGAAACCGAGCGGCGCGGATGCGTCCCTCACCGCCGTGGGACTCGCGGGCGGACACTTCCCGTTGCAGGCAGGCGACGAGGAACTCCTCATGCGTCCATGACTCCGCGCGGGCCCGCTCGGCCAGCCGCGCCACGCAGTCGCGCAGGGTGGGGGCTTTCAACGCGCGGGTCAGGAAGACGATCTCGGCGCTGACGTCACGGGCGGTCTTGGCGGTGGGCATCAGGCCACCTCCTGGTCGGTGACGCCCAGCAGGTGGTCGTAGTCGGCCAGGTTGCGGGTCTGCACCTCAGGCTCCGGTGTCCGCACCACACCCAGTCGTTGCAGCCGCAGCAGCTTGGCCGCCTCGACGTGAGCCGGGTCAGAGACGGTCTGGTGCTTGGCCCACAATCGCTCGTGGTCGGCCACCACGACCCCGTCGCACGACATCCGCACCCGGTCCAGGTCCGCACTCACCTGCACTCGTCGCCCGATCGCCGACGGGTGCGCCGAGTAGTCGTTACCATCCAGGCGCACGTAGTGGTCGCGGGGCAGGCGGATGCCGTTGCGCCATCCGGTCGCCGGCGCCACCGGCGGCAGGGCCATCATCGCGGTGCGGTCGGCGACGATCCGATCCGTGGGCGCGCAGCCGAGCACCCGCATCGTGCGCCGGTTGGCCCGGGCCAGCCACGCCTGGAGCTGGGCGTTGAAGTCCGCCGGGCCGGTGAGACCCGTCCCGGCAGGAACGAGCGCTCCAGGTAATCGTGGGCGCGCTCGACCAGGCCCTTGGCCTCCGGATCGCCCGGCCGACAGATGAGGACCTTGGTGCCCAGCACACCGCGGAACGCCTGACATTCCCCGGTCAGTTCGCTGCGCCCGGCTCGCCACCGTCCGACGGCACCCTCCCCATCCCACACCAGCAGCCGAGGCACCGCCCCCAACGCCGCGATGTGGTCCCACCAGGCGGTAAACAGGTCCTCAGCGGTGCGGCTGGGAATCAACACCGCCGACAACCAGCGGGAGTAGCCGCACACCATTGTCAACACCGGCAGCTGCTTGGCGGTGCGCACCTGCCCGCAGCCGACCGGCAGACGGATATCCGGGAACCAGAAGTCACACTGGGCGATCTCCCCCGCCGGGTAGCTGGTGCGGCTGGCCGGGTCCGGCGGCAGATACGCCGGACGAAGCTCCCGCACCCGATCGGCGAACACCGTCTTCCCACGCGTCCACCCGACTCGCTCCGCGATCACCGTCGCCGGCATCGTCGGAAACGCCTGCAGCAACTCACGGATCCGCGGCTCGAAGGCATCCACCGCTGAACCGACAGGCTTGCGCACGTACTGCGGCGGCGCGTCCGAGGCCAACGCGGCCCGCACCGTATTACGCGACACACCCAGTACCCGCGCGATCATCTTGATCGGTAACCCTTCCGCCCGGCGCAACCGGCGGATCTCAGCCCAGTCCTCCACGGACAACACCCCTTCACCTCCCGGCTCCACGAGCCAGGAGACCTCACGAGGGGTCAAAATTCGGCCGGCGACAAGGGGTCATTTTTCAGCCGGCGACGACAC
>NZ_JBEORU010000062.1:0-2486 GCF_040302465.1 Micromonospora sp. NPDC126480 | reverse complement strand
TAGGGCGAGGATCATGGGTAGGAGGTTTCTTGTTCGGCGCAGACGGTGAGTTCGCGGATGGCGCAGCCGGGGGGTTGGGTGAGGGCGAACATGATGGCGTTGGCGGTGTCGGTGGGGTCGTTGAGGATGGCGTCGGGTCCGGGTTTGTATTGGGGGTCGCGGTGGTCGAAGAAGGCGGTGCGCATGCCGCCGGGGATGAGCAGGGTGACGTTGATGGTGCCGGCGGTTTCGGCGGCCAGGGCGCGGGTGAACCCGACGACTCCGAACTTGGCCGCGCAGTAGGCGGTCGCGTCACTGACCGCCTTCACCCCCAGCGTCGAGGCGACCGTGACGACCCGTCCCCCGGAGGCCTCGAGGAAGGGCAGCGCCGCCCGGATGACGGCGGCGGTGGCCAGCAGGTCGACCGCGACGATCCGGTCCCACGTCTCGCCCGGCACGTCGGCCAGCCGGCCCGGCACGTCCATCCCCGCCGCCGTCACCACGGCGTCCAGCCCGCCGGAACGCTCGGCCAGCGTCCGGGTGGCCGCCTCGGCGGCCCGGGTGTCGGCCAGGTCGCACTCCACCCAGGGCACCCCGTCCGCCGGCGGCTGCCGGTCCAGCACCAGCGGCCGTCCCCCGGCCACGGCGACGGCGGTGACCACCGCCGCCCCCAGCCCGCTCGACCCACCGGTCACCAGGACCGTCGATCCGGCCTTCATCGCGTCCCCCTTACCGGGCGGGCCACCGTCGGCGGGCCGGACGGCGGACACCCCAGGGCGTCGGTCGCCGGCACCGCGTCGGTCAGCGGCGGCGGGCTGCCCCGACCGTGGGCCGCGGCGATCAGCTCGGTGGTCGAACGCCCGTCGAGGTACGGCACCACCACCGTGTGCCCGCCCCAGCGCCGCAGCACCTCCGCCTCCGGCAGGGCCGGCTCGCCACCACCGGTGGCGTAGTCCCCGCCCTTGACCCAGATGTCAGGTCGCAGCCAGGTGAGCGCCGCGTGCGGGGTCTGCTCGTCGAAGATCAGGACCGCGTCGACGCAACCCAGGGCCGCGAGCAGGCGACTCCGGTCGCCCTGCGACATCACCGGGCGGTCGGGCCCCTTCAGCGCCGCGACGCTGGTGTCGGAGTTCAGGCAGACCACGAGGCAGTCGCCGAGCTGCCGGGCGGCCTGCAGCGTCGCCACGTGGCCGGCGTGCAGGAGGTCGAAGCAACCACCGGTGGCGACGACAGTGCCGCCGGCCGCGCGTACCTCGGACACCAGCGCGGCGGCCGCCGCCAGGCCGATGCGCTCGGCCGCGACGCCCGACACCACCGGGGGCAGCGGCCGGGCCGGTGGCGGCAGCGCCGTCGCCACTCCCCCACCCGCCACGTACGCGCACGCCTCGGCCACCGCCTCCTGCACCGCCTCGGAGACCAGCGCGCCGCCGGCCAGGGCGAGCGTGGCGGTGGCGGCGAACCGGTCGCCCGCACCGCAGGTGTCCCCCTCCGCGGTCGTCGGCGCGGGCACCATCAGCGGTGTCGAGCCGGCCGGGCAGAGCAACGCGCCGTCGCCACCCAACGTCACCGCGACCGCTGCCGCCCGCCAGCGTCGGCGCAGGCCCTGGGCGCCCCGCGCGGCGGTCGCCAGGCGGGTCGCGCCGGGCGGCACCTTCGCCAGTTCCCGGACCTCCGACTCGTTCGGCGTGGCCAGCCGCACGCCGGGCACCGCCGCCGGCCCTCTCGGGTGGGGGTCCCACACCACCGGCGCCCGGGTGGCGGCCAGCGCCGCCCGTAGCGCCGGCTGCCGGGCCAGTCCCCGGCCGTAGTCGCTGACCAGCACCGCGGAGGCGTTGGCGAGCACCCGCAGCACCGCGTCGGAGGGCTCACCCGGCTCCCCGGCGGCCCCGCCCCGGTCGTGGCGCAGCAGGACCCGGCCGCGCGCCCGGAGCCGGATCTTCTCGGGCGTCCCGCCGGCCAGCCCGAGCGCGTACACCTGGACCCCGGCGGCGGTGAGCAGCGAGCTGAGCCGCGCACCACCCGCGTCGTCGGCCAGGGCGGTCACCAGCACCACCTCGACGTCCGGTCCCGCCGCCGCGAACATCGCGGCCAGACCGGCGCCGCCGGGCCGGTCGGTGTACGAGGTCTCGTCCAGCACCGGTACCGGCGAGTCCGGGCAGAGGCGGTTCACCACCCCCTCCACGTCCCGGTCGAGCAGGGTGTCACCGAGCACCACCAGGGGTCCCCTCACGCTTCCCTCCTCATCGCGTCTCGAGCTGCTGCCCGCCGTCGACCACCACCTCGACCCCGGCCCGCACCGGCCCCGTGGCCGGGGCCCCGGACCGCTCCTCCTCCGGCCCGGCGACGGTCCCTCCCGCCGCCGCGACGGCGGGGGCCGCCGGCGCGGCGGTGGGGGCAGCCGGCAACGCCCGCTCGACGTATTCGCAGAGGAGGTGGCTGGTGACGAGGTGGAGTTCCTGGACGACCTGGGGGTCGGGTGAGGGGATGGCGAGGGTGTCGTGGCAGAG
>NZ_JBEORU010000061.1:0-3193 GCF_040302465.1 Micromonospora sp. NPDC126480 | reverse complement strand
TCGTCCTCGAACTCCCGCGCCACCGCAGTGGCTCCTGTCCACCGCTCGTACTCGTCGAGCAGGACCACGAACAGAGCGGTGGTGTCGGCGGCACCGTAGTACGGCGCCTGGGGGCGTTCCTCGAAGGCCACCATCTCGCCATAGCGGAACTCGCGCAGGATCTTGCCCGGCTCCTCGTCCCGGTAGTCGTCGAGCACGGCGCCCTGGTCGAGGCCGAGCATGCGCAGGGTGGCGAGGGCGAGATCCGGCGTGACCGGCAACGTCTGGAGACTCGTGAGAATAGCGTCGCGGCCGGTGAGAGTGGCGTTCCACGGCAGCCCCGCCGCGGGCATCGCCTCACTCGGTAGCGTAAGAGGCGAATACCGCAGCGCGGCAAGGTCAACCAGGCTGCGCCGGTAGGCCCGCTCCACCTGCTCCCAGTCGCACAGCAACTGCGGAGCCCTGCCGAGCCACCGCCGCAGGTCGTCCTCGAGCCGCGCCCGGTTGCGTCGCTGCCGGCCGGGGTACACGTGGTCCCGGACGTCCTCGCCGTCCGGCCGCAGCACCATCCCCCGGACGTGCAGCGTGGTGGTCCACTGCCCGTGCGGCTCGATCCGGATGTGGTAGGTCAGGCCCGTTTCGTCCACCTGCGCGGGCTCAGTCGTGGAGATCACCGTCTCCCGCCGGAACTTCTCCCGCTCGTAGCCGAGGTGCAGGCGCCCGTCCGCGACGCGCTTGTAGAGCCGGCCCGGTGGCGTACGCTCCTGGCCGGCGATGATCAGCGGAATGAAATCGGACTCCGCGTCCACGCGGACAGTGAACTCGGCCGGTTCTCTGGAGTGGTTGAGCACCGTCAACCGCTCCTCGAAGCTGCCGGCCACCGACCGTTCCCGGATCACCGACACCTTGGCGTCCACATAGTGTGTGGGAGCCCCCGGCACCAGGAAGAACCGCGCCTCGAAGTAGGTCGGGTCGTCCATGGCCAGCGCGCTGACCCGTTCGCCGTCGACGGTCAGCGTCCATCTGGACAGGAACCGGGTGTCGAACGAGAAGAACCCGCACGGGACGGCGGGCGTTGCCTCGATGTCACCGCTGCCGTCGCTCAGCACGAAGATGTTGCCGTCCAGAATACGGACGAGATCTGTCTTCACCGCTGCCCCCCGTGGTCGCGGGCGACCAGTCGCGGATGTCGCGCGCCGGGCGGCGGTGCGAAGAGCCGCTCCAGCAGGACGATGAACCGGAACTTTCCCTCGGTCGTGATCTCGTTTCTCAGCCACGCCGGGAGAGGTTTGGCCTCGCCCCGGGCCAACCGGTCGAAGAAGGCGCTGTCGGACCGGATGACGGTGTCGGCGTCGCTGTTCTGCTGCGACACCCGGACGGCACCCTCGCGGATCTCCACCAACCAGTGGTCGACCTCGTGGTCGTGCTCGAGGTCGAAGCGTATGCGGCCGTTCGTCTTCTTCAGCAGCCGTTCATGGCCGTGTCGTTCGAGCGCCTCGAAGAACCTTCTCGTCGTCTCCGACATGGACCCCCCCCCGGATGTTCGTCGAACACGAGGCAGCATCACCTGCGTCATGGTGCCGTGACCTCACCCGAATCGAATGAACTTCGCCGCGTCCGCGAGATTCACCCCGTGCGGGTGATGCGGCCGGCGACCGTTGGCGGTCACGGTGAAATGACGGCGCACCGGGCTCGGGACCAGCGGAGGGGAGGGCCATGTCGAACCCCACCGACAGTTTCTTCGCGGCGCTCGGCCGGCGCGGCCACGAGCCGCTCGTCGAGGAAGCCACCGGGACTGTGCGGTTCGACCTCGACTACGACCGGGGCGTCGACCGCTGGTTCCTGGTGCTCGACCGGGGCGACCTGCGCGTCTCGCGGAACGAGGACCGGGACGCCGACTGCACCGTCCGCGGCAGCAGGGCGTCCTTCGACCGGGTCGTCCGGGGCGAGTCGCACATCTACGCGGCGTGGGTGCGCAACGAACTCCGGGCGGAGGGCGACATCCGGCTGGCCCGCCTCGTGCAGCGGCTCATGCCGGGACCGCCCGGCGCACACCACCCACGCGATTTCGCTCGCCGGCGAAGGCGACCGTCATGAGCGACTACCTGGTCCGGCTGCTGGACGGCAACACGTTCGTGCTCAGCGAGGAGACCGGCGACATCGACGCGTCCCCCACCATTCCCACCGGCCTTTTCTCCTTCGACACGCGGTTCCTGTCCAAATGGACACTGTCCATCAACGGTGGGCGGGTCGACGCACTCAGCGCGGAGGAGATCGAATACTTCGAGGCCCGCTTCTTCGTCGCACCAACCGTTCCCACTCCGCTGGTCGACATCAAGGTGTCGGCCATCCGGGAGCGCTCGATCGACGGCAGTTTCTCCGAACGCCTCACCGTGATCAACCACGAATCCGAACGCGTCGACCTGCAGGTCCGGATCGATGTGGAGAGCGACTTCGCCGATCTCTTCGAAATCAAGGACGTACGGGGCAAGCGGGGTAGCTACTACGTCCGGGTGGAAGACGGATGCCTGCGGCTCGGCTATCGGCGGGACACCTTCTGCCGGGAGACCCTGGTCTCCTCGACCGTTCCGGCCCGCGTCGACGAGCGGGGACTGACCTACGACATCCGGCTCGAACCGCACGGCCAGTGGGTCACCGACCTGCGCGTACAGGCGCTGGGCGTCGGTGGGCGCGACCTCCAGGAGAGCCTCCTGGGCAGACCGGGGCGCAGCGGCAAGCAGATGCGCGACGAGTTGGACCGATGGCTCGCCGGCTCTCCCCGGCTGACCTGCGACTCCGAGACGCTGGCGATGACCTACCGACGCAGCCTGGTCGACCTCGCCGCGCTGCGATTCATGCCGTTGACCGGCGGCGGTCACGCACTGCCGGCCGCCGGCCTGCCGTGGTTCATGGCGATCTTCGGTCGGGACAGCGTCTTCACCAGCATCCAGGCGCTGCCGTTCGCACCGGATCTCGCCGCCACGACGCTGAGCCTGCTGGCGCTGACCCAGGGGGTCGTGCTCGACGACTTCCGCGAGGAGGAGCCCGGGAAGATCCTCCACGAGTTGCGGTACGGGGAGACGGCCGGCTTCGAGGAGCAGCCGCACTCCCCGTACTTCGGTGCCGCCGACTCGACCCCGCTGTTCGTGGTCCTGCTCGACGAGTACGAGCGGTGGACCGGAGACGCCACAACCGTTCGGCTTCTCGAGCGGTC
>NZ_JBEORU010000060.1:0-3527 GCF_040302465.1 Micromonospora sp. NPDC126480 | reverse complement strand
GACACCGACCAGACCGACCCGGCACCGATCGCCGCATAACATCAAACCGGATCCCGCGATGGCCGTCTCCTACACCACCAGCGCGGACGTGACCGCCGAGGCCACAACTTCGGGGAAATACTCGCCTCGGCCGTTCATGAAGGGGACAACTACCCTGAAGTTGTGTGGATCATGGAAGCTCAAAGGGCACGGCGAGCGCGCTTGCGGGAGCGGCGGAGGGATTAGGTACGCTGTCGGCGCGTCTCTCGTCACGGGACGTACGCGGGCGTAGCTCAATGGCAGAGCTTCAGTCTTCCAAACTGACGGTGCGGGTTCGATTCCCGTCGCCCGCTCCACTGACCTCCAGCCCAGGTCAGAGGCGGTATGGCTTGGCCCTGGACCGGTCGGCCGCTCCCCCGCTTCGATCTTGCGGGCCATCCGTGAGCCTGCCCGACGAGGAGATCCGTTCCAAGCCCTCAGGATGCGCCCAGAGACGTCCAGTCAAATGGCCCGGTGCGATGGCTGGATCAAGACCGCAGCGCGGCGTTCCAAACGTAGGTGTGCGCGTCGAGGTACTCCGCGGTCCTCAACCAGTAGGGGCCGTCTTCGTTCCAAATCCTTGCCCATGGCTGGCGCTGTTGCTCGTGGCCCTCGCGCAGTAGGTCGTACATGGCTCGGGCGCGACGGCCCAGCATGACCGCCAGGGCCGACCGCGAGACTTCGTCAAGCACATACCCGTCGACGATTGCACGCAGCCGTGCTGCGGACTCGGATACCGGACGGTCGGCCCGCAGACCCGCCATGCTCTGGGCGGCATAGGCGATGTCCCACAGCCGGGAGCCTGGTGCGGCGAAGTCCCAGTCGATCAGCACCCAGCCTCGAACTGGGGACTTGACCAAATTCCACGGAGCCACGTCGTTGTGGCAGATGATCTCTTCGCGATCTGGCGGGATGGCCTGGTTCCAGACCGCGCTGGGCGGCGGCGCGAAGCTGGCTAACGCCTCATGCAGTTCCGCCAACATCCGACCGATCGACGACAGCTCCGGTGGGGAGTACGTGCCGGAATCCGCACCAAGCTGACCGGGCACGTACTCCAACACCTGCCGGCCCTTTTCATCGCGCCCCAACGGTCGAGGGGCCGCGTTGAAACCCACCGCATGCAGGTGCGAAAGAAGAGCATCGACGCTCTCGGTCCAAGGCCCGACCGGACGACGAACGGTGTCACCGACACGTACCACGCCCATCGTGACGTTGCCCGTCAACGGCTCTTCATCGGTTCTCACTCCAAGATCCTGACTCAAACCGAACGCAGTGGCCAAGCCTTGATGACCGACCTCCGCGAGCGCCTGAGCCAAGGCCGCGGACCAGATGAGCCGGGCCGGGCCATCCACGGGCCAGTACGCGAGGGGTCAAGCGGTCACCGGCGGGCACGACCGCGTGCTGTGGATGACCCCGCCGTGCGGATTCGCCTACAGGTCCTGGACCGGGCGGGACAGCAGGCAGAACTCGTTGCCTTCAGGATCGGCGAGCACGACCCAGCTCACGTCGGAGGGCTGTCCCACGTCGACGCGTCGTGCCCCGAGGGTGAGCAGCCGGTCGAGCTCCTCGGCGGTGGACACACCGTCGGCGCGCAGGTCGAGATGCAACCGGTTTTTGATCACCTTGCCCTCCGGCACGGCCACCACGTCGATCATCGGCCAGGAACGGTCGGCGGCTGCGATGGTGATCACCTCGGCGTCCTCGTCGACCGCCTGCCAGCCGAGAACCGCGCACCAGAAGTCGGCGATCAGTCGCGGTCGGACGGCGTCGATGGCGATGACGGCGAGGCGGCTCGGCATGCCGTCATTTTCACCCATGCAGGGCCACGTCACCGCCTGCGGCCCAGACGTGCAAAGTCTGACTTGAGCGGACGCTCAAATAGTCCGTAGACTCTGCCCATGAAGGTGCGTACGCAGTGGGTGGTACCGCAGCCACCGGAGGTGTTGTGGCCGGCACTGTGCGACTCGCGGATGGAGTTGCGCCCCCGCTGCCCGGTGTTCTGTCTGGGCGCGCCCCGGCCCACCGCCTGCCGGCTGCCGGACGGCGACGGCGCGGTGGGCGCGAGCCGCCAGTGCGCCTCCGAGCAGGGCGTGGTGCGCCAGCGCATCACCCGCTGGGAGCCGCCGACCGGGCTGTCGTTCCAGATGGAGTCGACCGACCTCTGCTTCCACCGCTTTGTCGACCACCTCGGGGACGTCTTCGAACTGGCCCCCGCGGGCTCCGGCACGCGGATCACCCGGACCACGACCGTGAGGGTCCACGGACGGCGGCACGCCGCGCTGTATCCGGCGCTGTGGGTGGGGTTGAAAGCGGTGCACCGCTTCGTGTTCCGCAACTGGCAGCAAACGGCGGCGCCACCCGCCTCGGTGTGAGCGATGCCAGGTCGAGCCGGGGCGGTCAGCGGACGCCGGCCACCGCGGGGGCCGTCCAGGCGGCGGTGACCTCCTCGGCGCAGCGGTCGCCGTACGCCCCGGCCAGCCTCTCGACGAGGCGGCCGCGGTCGAGGTGGTACTCCTGTGGACCGACGGCTTCGACGGCGAAGGCGGCGACCGCGTTGCCGACCTGACCGGCGCGTTCCAACCCGAGGCCCCAGGACAGGGCGGCGAAGAAGCCGGACCGGAAGGCATCGCCACCGCCGGTCGGGTCGGCCACCGACGCCACCGGGACGGCGGGCACCTCGACGGTGGGTGTGGCACGGCCGGTGATGCGTACCCCGCTGGCGCCCAGCGTGGTGACCTGCACCCGGACGCGCTGCCCGACCCCGGCGGCGGTCAGACCGGTCTTGGCTTCCAGCAGGTCCTTCTCGTACGCGTTGGTGAGCAGGAACTCCGCGCCGCCGATGAACCGCCGGATCTGGTCGCCGGACAGCAGGGCGAGCTGCTGTGACGGATCGGCCGCGAACGGCAGCCCGAGTTCCCGGCACCGGTCGGTGTGCCGGAGCATCGCGGCCGGGTCGTCGGCGGCGACCAGGACGAGGTCGAGCCCGCCGCGCCGGTCCGCCGCGGCGCCGATCTCCACCCGGTCCCCTTCGGCCATCGCTCCCGGGTAGAACGAGGCGATCTGGCACTCGTCGGAGTCCGTGGTGCAGACGAATCGCGCGGTGTGCGCGTCGACGCTGATGTGGACGGAGTCGCAGTCGACCCCGTGCCGTTCCAGCCAGGAGCGGTAGTCGGCGAAGTCGGTGCCGGCGGCGCCGAGCAGCACCGGCCGCAGGCCGAGCCGCCCGAGACCGTACGCGATGTTCGCCGCGACCCCGCCGCGACGGACAACCAGGTCGTCGACGAGGAAGGACAGCGACACCCGGTGCAGTTGGTCGGCGAGCAGTTGCTCGGCGAAGCGCCCGGGGAACCGCATGAGGTGGTCGGTGGCGATGGACCCGGTGACCGCGATGGCGCCCACGGCGGCTCCTCCCGGTCAGTAGCGGTAGTGGTCGGGCTTGAACGGGCCTTCCTGGGGCACGCCGAGGTAGTCGGCTTGTTCCTTGGTCAGGGTGGACAGTTTCGCGCCCA
>NZ_JBEORU010000059.1:0-4129 GCF_040302465.1 Micromonospora sp. NPDC126480 | reverse complement strand
ACGGCTTCAGCCAGGAAGCCGGCCGCATCGCCGAGGGCATCATCGACGCCGCCGACTACTTCCAGGGACGCCTGCCGGAGGCGTTCGGCGGCTACGAACGGGCGCTGACCCGGTACCCCGTGCTGTATCCCACGGCGTGCAGTCCGCAGGCGTGGTCCACCGGAACTCCGCTGTTGCTGCTGCGGACCATGCTGGGCATGGAGCCCCGCGGCAACCACCTGGTGACGAGGCCGGCCGTGCCGACGAGCATGGGCCGGATCGAGTTGCTCAACATCCCCGGGCGGTGGGGGCGAGCGGGCGCGCTCGGACGCGCCCGCGCCGAGCGGCGCTGACCCGGGGCGGACACCGCGCCGGCGCGGGTGGGCAGTTGTTCCGGCGTACCCGACGACGCGTTCCCGGCGCGACGATGCGGTTGCGCCGCTCACCTACCGTGACCAACGACGGCGTGGCGGGGTTGACCCTCACGCGGCGTCACTGTTCAGGATCGGTCCCGGCGGCCGGGAAACCGGCTCGACCGGCGCCGGGTCAGGGGCAACCCTGAGGGGCGGTCGGGGGCACCCGCAGCAGGAAATCCGCCGCGGCTCCACCCGGAGTCGGACGGCTGCCGGGTGCCTGGCACCGAAGATGGGATTACCGCGCCGGACCAGGGGGGCCGGCGTGTCCGGACGACGAGAGGAAGATGACGTGACCGCGACGGTAGGCCGTCAGGCGCAGGCCGCGGCCCGCGCGAGCGACGTGTGGAAGGTGTACGGCAGCGGGGAGGCCCAGGTGATCGCGCTGCGGGGCGTCACCTGTGAGTTCGAGCGGGGCCGCTTCACGGCGATCATGGGCCCGTCGGGCTCGGGCAAGTCCACGCTGATGCACTGCCTCGCCGGGCTGGACTCGGTGACCCGGGGCACGGTGTCGATCGGCGACACCACCGTCACCGGGCTCGGCGACGCCGGGCTGACGAAGCTGCGCCGCGACAAGGTCGGTTTCATCTTCCAGCAGTTCAACCTGCTGCCGACGCTGACCGCGCAGGAGAACATCGTGCTGCCGCTGTCGATCGCCGGCCGCAAGCCCGACCCCGCCTGGTACGACACGGTGATCGACACGGTCGGCCTGCGGGACCGGCTGGGTCACCGGCCGGCGCAACTCTCCGGCGGGCAGCAGCAGCGGGTGGCGTGCGCCCGGGCGCTGGTCAGCCGCCCTGAGGTGATCTTCGCCGACGAGCCCACCGGCAACCTCGACTCGCGTTCCGGCGCGGAGGTGCTGAACTTCCTGCGCAACTCGGTACGGGAGCACGGGCAGACCATCGTCATGGTCACCCACGACCCGACCGCCGCCGCGTACGCCGACCGGGTGGTCTTCCTCGCCGACGGGCAGATCGTCTCCGAGCTGATCGAGCCGACCGCCGAGACGGTGCTGGACACGATGAAGAAGCTCGACACCCCGGCCGAGGTGGGCAACTGATGTTCCGGGCGACCCTCAAGAGCCTCCTGGCGCGCAAGCTCCGGCTGATCCTGTCCGGGTTGGCGGTGGTGCTGGGCGTCATGTTCGTCTCGGGCGCGTTCGTGCTCACCGACACCCTCGGCCGGTCCTTCGACGCGGTCTTCGCCGACGCGTACGAGGGGGTCGACGTCAATGTCGCCGCCAAGCCGAAGGTGCAGTTGAGCGAGTTCGAGGGCGAGCAGGTGGCGGCGCCGGTGCCGGCCTCGACGGTCGAGCGGGTCCGCGCGGTCCCCGGGGTGGCCGAGGCCACCGGCCTGGTGGCCGCCGACGGTGCCCGGCTGGTCGGCAGCAACGGCAAGGTCGTCACGTCGTTCGGGCCGCCGCAGCTCGGCGAGAACTGGGTGGGCGAGAGCGACCTCGTGCAGCTGCGCGAGGGCCGCGAGCCGCGCGCGGACGACGAGATCGTCGTCAACGCGGCCCTGGCCAAGGCCGGCCGGGTCTCCGTCGGGGACCGGGTGGGCGTGCTGACGCTGGAGCCGAAGAAGGAGTTCACGCTCGTCGGGATCTTCGGCTACAGCGGGGGCCGGGACTCCATCGGCGGCGCCAACGAGATCTTCTTCACCACTCCGGTGGCGCAGCAGCTGATGCTCGGCGAGCGTGACGTGTTCACAAACGTCACGGTCACCGCGGCCGACGGCGTGTCCGACGAGCGGCTCCGCGACGACCTCGCGGCCGCCCTGGGCGACAGCTTCGAGGTGAAGACCGGTGAGCAGCTGTCCGCCGACGCGTCGGCCGGCCTGAAGGAGGGCCTGTCCTTCTTCAACCGGATCCTGCTCGGCTTCGCCGCCGTCGCGCTGCTTGTCGGCACGTTCCTGATCCTCAACACGTTCTCGATCATCGTGGCCCAGCGCACCCGGGAACTGGCCCTGATGCGGGCGATCGGCGCCGGCCGCCGCCAGATCATCGGTTCGGTGGTGCTGGAGGCCGTGGCGGTGGGCCTGATCGCCTCGGTGCTCGGCCTGGCCGCCGGCATCGGCATCGGCGCGCTGCTGGCGTACCTGTTCGGCAACCTCGCCGGTGGTCTCACCCTCGCCGGGGTCGGGGTGCCGGCGGCGGCGGTGATCGGCGCGTTCGCCGTCGGCCTGGTGATCACGGTGGTGGCGGCGCTGCTGCCGGCGCTGCGGGCGTCGCGGATCCCGCCGATCGCCGCGATGCAGGACGTCGCGACGCCGGACCGGCCGCTGACGAAGGTCACCGTGGCCGGGGCGGCGGTCACCGCGATCGGGGCCACGCTGCTGTTCCTCGGTCTCGGCGGGCACGCCGGCGACAACACCCTGGCCACCATCCTCGGCGGCGTGCTGTTCGCCTTCATCGGTGTGGCGCTGCTGACCCCGCTGATCAGCCGGCCGGTGGTGAGCCTGCTCGGCATGATCTTCTCGTGGTCGGTGCCCGGCAAGCTGGGTCGGCTGAACTCGGGGCGCAACCCGCGCCGCACCGCGATCACGGCGGCCGCGCTGATGGTCGGCATCGCCCTGGTCACCGGCGTGACCGTCATCCTGGACTCGGCCAAGAGCAGCATCGGCGGCCTCGCTCGGGACACGATCAAGGCCGAGCTGGTGATCGCCGGGTCGCAGAGCGGTCCGCGTCCGCCGAGCTTCGATCCGGCGGTGCTGGAGAAGGTCGCGGCGCTGCCGGGCGTGCGGGTCGTCGACGGCTCCTACGGCGACATGGCGCAGGTCGGCGACGAGCGCACCTGGGTCGGGGCGAACAGCGACGTGTCGGCCCTCGGGTCGATCTTCGGTGCGAAGGCCACCGCCGGTGACATCAGCCGGCTCGGGCCGGACCAGATGCTGGTCAGCTCGGACGTGGCGAAGTCGCGCAACCTGACCGTCGGGTCCACCGTGCCGGTGCAGCTCGCCCGTGGTGAGCCGAAGACCTACACGGTGAGCGGCATCTACGAGAGCGCCGAGTTCCTCGACCCGGTCACGCTGCCGGTCGAGGCCACCCGGGACTTCACCGTCCCGCAGCCGATCATGGGCTTCATCCAGCTCACCGAGGGCACCCGCGCCGCCGACGTGCAGCCGCAGGTGGAGACGCTGCTGGCGGACAGCCCGGAGGTGTCGGTGGCCGACCAGGAGTCGTTCATCGATCAGCAGACCGGCCAGCTCGACGGGCTGCTCACGATGATCCAGATCCTGCTGGCGCTGGCCATCGTGATCGCCGTGCTGGGCATCGTCAACACGCTCGCGCTGTCGGTGCTGGAGCGGACCCGCGAGCTGGGTCTGCTGCGGGCGATCGGCCTGCGCCGCGCGCAGACCATGCGGATGATCGTCGTCGAGGCGGTGGTCATCTCGGTGTTCGGTGCGCTGCTCGGCATCGCCGTGGGCAGCGGGCTGGGCGCCGCGGTGGTCGAGGCGCTGCGCGACGAGGGCATCAGCGACCTGGTGCTGCCGTGGGCCGACATGGGCGTGATGGTCGCCCTCGGGGCCGTCGTGGGTGTGGTCGCGGCCGTCCTGCCGGCGATCCGCGCCGCCCGCATCAACGTCCTGGGCGCCATCGCCCACGACTGAGGTGAAAGGAGGGGCCCCCTGTTAACGCCTGGCGCCTGGGTTCTAGTGGTCGTCGCAACATCCCAGTTCAAGGGGTGCGATGGACTTCGAGGTCCGAGGGGATCGGAAACCGCAGGGACGTAGGAAGT
>NZ_JBEORU010000058.1:0-2500 GCF_040302465.1 Micromonospora sp. NPDC126480 | reverse complement strand
TACAATCCGTCGGAGCCTTGCGGGGTGACGGCGTGCCTTTTGAAGAATGAGCCTGCGAGTTAGTGGCATGTGGCGAGGTTAACCCGTGTGGGGGAGCCGTAGCGAAAGCGAGTCTGAATAGGGCGATTCAGTCGCGTGTCCTAGACCCGAAGCGGAGTGATCTAGCCATGGGCAGGCTGAAGCGCGGGTAAGACCGCGTGGAGGGCCGAACCCACCAACGTTGAAAAGTTGGGGGATGACCTGTGGTTAGGGGTGAAAGGCCAATCAAACTCCGTGATAGCTGGTTCTCCCCGAAATGCATTTAGGTGCAGCGTCGTGTGTTTCTTGCCGGAGGTAGAGCACTGGATGGTCTAGGGGGCCCACAAGCTTACCGAAATCAGCCAAACTCCGAATGCCGGTAAGTGAGAGCGCGGCAGTGAGACTGCGGGGGATAAGCTTCGTAGTCGAGAGGGAAACAGCCCAGATCACCAGCTAAGGCCCCTAAGCGTGTGCTAAGTGGAAAAGGATGTGGGGTCGCATAGACAACCAGGAGGTTGGCTTAGAAGCAGCCACCCTTTAAAGAGTGCGTAATAGCTCACTGGTCAAGTGGTTCCGCGCCGACAATGTAGCGGGGCTCAAGCACACCGCCGAAGCTGTGGCACTCACACAAGTACTTCGCCGGCACTTTCGGGTGTTGGTGCAGGTGTGTGGGTGGGTAGGGGAGCGTCGTGCCGGGGGTGAAGCAGCGGGGTGACCCAGTTGTGGACGCGGCACGAGTGAGAATGCAGGCATGAGTAGCGAAAGAAGGGTGAGAAACCCTTCCGCCGGATGACCAAGGGTTCCAGGGCCAGGCTAATCCGCCCTGGGTGAGTCGGGACCTAAGGCGAGGCCGAGAGGCGTAGTCGATGGACAACGGGTTGATATTCCCGTACCCGCGAAGGAGCGACCCTGATGAACCTCGTTGTGCTAACCACCCGAGCCGCCGGCGACCTTCGGGTCAATGGTGGGGAGCGTGGGAACCTGGCGGGTAGTAGTCAAGCGATGGGGTGACGCAGGAAGGTAGCTGAGCCCGGCCGGTGGTTGTGCCGGGGTAAGCGTGTAGGCCGTGCTGTAGGCAAATCCGCAGCACACGTAGGCTGAGACGTGATGCCGAGCCGATTCAGGTGAAGTCAGTGATCCTATGCTGCCGAGAAAAGCCTCTAGCGAGTTCCGAGCGGCCCGTACCCCAAACCGACACAGGTGGTCAGGTAGAGAATACCGAGGCGATCGGGCGAACTGTGGTTAAGGAACTCGGCAAATTGCCCCCGTAACTTAGGGAGAAGGGGGGCCGGAGACGTGAAGGCACACGCTGCTGGAGCGTTGTATGGCCGCAGAGAGCAGGGGGAAGCGACTGTTTACTAAAAACACAGGTCCATGCGAAGAAGTAATTCGATGTATATGGACTGACGCCTGCCCGGTGCTGGAACGTTAAGGGGACCTGTTAGCTCTTCGGGGCGAAGCGGAGAACTTAAGCGCCAGTAAACGGCGGTGGTAACTATAACCATCCTAAGGTAGCGAAATTCCTTGTCGGGTAAGTTCCGACCTGCACGAATGGCGTAACGACTTCCCCACTGTCTCAACCACAGGCCCGGCGAAATTGCACTACGAGTAAAGATGCTCGTTACGCGCGGCAGGACGGAAAGACCCCGGGACCTTTACTATAGCTTGACATTGGTATCTGAATTAGCTTGTGTAGGATAGGTGGGAGCCGGTGAAGCTCGCACGCCAGTGCGGGTGGAGGCAATCTTGAAATACCACTCTGGTTGGTTTGGGTATCTAACTTCGGACCGTTATCCGGTTCAGGGACAGTGTCTGGTGGGTAGTTTAACTGGGGCGGTTGCCTCCTAAAGGGTAACGGAGGCGCCCAAAGGTTCCCTCAGCCTGGTTGGCAATCAGGTGTTGAGTGCAAGTGCACAAGGGAGCTTGACTGTGAGACTGACGGGTCGAGCAGGGACGAAAGTCGGGACTAGTGATCCGGCACTGGCATGTGGAAGCGGTGTCGCTCAACGGATAAAAGGTACCCCGGGGATAACAGGCTGATCTTCCCCAAGAGTCCATATCGACGGGATGGTTTGGCACCTCGATGTCGGCTCGTCGCATCCTGGGGCTGTAGCAGGTCCCAAGGGTTGGGCTGTTCGCCCATTAAAGCGGTACGCGAGCTGGGTTTAGAACGTCGTGAGACAGTTCGGTCCCTATCCGCCGTGCGCGTAGGATACTTGAGAAGGGCTGTCCCTAGTACGAGAGGACCGGGACGGACGAACCTCTGGTGTGCCAGTTGTCCCGCCAGGGGCACGGCTGGTTAGCTACGTTCGGAAGGGATAACCGCTGAAAGCATCTAAGCGGGAAGCTCGCTTCAAGATGAGGTATCCCACCACCTTTCGGGGTGGGTAAGGCCCCCAGCTAGACGACTGGGTTGATAGGCCGGAAATGTAAGCCCGGTAACGGGTTCAGTTGACCGGTACTAATAGGCCGAGGACTTGAC
>NZ_JBEORU010000057.1:0-6456 GCF_040302465.1 Micromonospora sp. NPDC126480 | reverse complement strand
CAGTCCGGGGTATAAAACAATTGGCACTGGCTTATCAAGCACCCTGTTGAGTTCTCAAAGAACAACCACACACCATCCGAACCCCCACCAAAGGGAACCCGTCCGGGGCAACCTCTCCAACCTACCCGGGCCGTCCCTCGTCGTCAAACCTGAGATCCAGGTGAGCAACTCGAAGTGGTCCGGATCCACGATTACGCACGCCGTCACCGGCGGTCGCTACTGTCGTGGGAAGCGGCAGACCGGCCGACGATCGCTGCGCGACCATCCGCCCGGCTCCTGCCGGCTTCAGAACTCTACCCGGTCGGCTTCGCGATCGCAACCCCGAATTTCTCGGAGGCCGTCGCACCGCCCGTGCCAGTCTCGGTCGGCGTCTCCGCCACGAGCCTGGTGCCCGTTCTCAGCCGGTTCGCCCCGGCCTCCCGCGTGCAGAGTGAAAGGTACTGGGACGCCCCGTGGAAGGCAAATCAAGACCCGTCACTGGCCGCCCGGATGCCCGCGGAGCACCCTCCCGTCCGCAGGGCGAGACCAGGACCCTCACCCCGTGGGAGAGTGTTCGGCATGGCTGATGTGACGGCGACGACCGTACTCGCCGAGGACGCGCTGCTCGGACTTCTGCTGCCCTTCTGGCAGCTCGTCATCGGCGCCTTCGTGCTCGTCGTCCTGGTGCTGTCGATCGGCCGGCTGGTCCGGCGGGGACCGTCCCGGATGACCACCGCGCTCCTCGTGACGGCCGCCGCGATCGCCGGCCTCGCGACCATCGGGGTCCTGCTGCAGGGCTGAGGAGCGGGTCCGGCCCGGTCCGGGCGTCGACGGCCCCGGTTCCGCCCTATAGACGGCGGTTCGCCAGGCTCGGCAACTCGGCGCGGACGGTACGCAGCCGGTCCAGGTCGAGATCTGCGACGGCGACACCGGTGCCGTCCGGCGCCTGGGTGAGCACGAGCCCCCACGGGTCGATCACCATGCTCCGCCCGAAACAGGTACGCGACGGTTCATGATCGCCGGTCTGTCCGGCCGCCGCCACGAAGCACTGATTCTCGATGGCCCGGGCGCGCAGCAGGACCTCCCAGTGGTCCCGCCCGGTGTGCAGCATGAAGGCCGCCGGCACGAGGAGCAGGTGCGCCCCACCGTCCGTGGCGAGCGTGCGGTAGAGCTCGGGGAAGCGCAGGTCGTAACAGATGGACAGGCCGACGCGCACCCCCTCCACGTCGACCACCACCGGTTGAGACCCGGCGGCGACCGTGGCCGATTCGAGGTACGACACCCGGCCAGGGATCTCCACGTCGTACAGGTGGATCTTGCGGTAGGCGGCGGCCAGCGCTCCGGAGCGGTCGAACACCAGTGAGGTGTTGTAGGTGCGCTCCGGGTCCGGACCGCTTTCGTGGACCGACCCGGCGACGACCCACATGCCGAGCCGCGCCGCAACCCCGGCGAAGAACTGCCCGACCTCCCCGTCGACCGGCTCCGGGGTGGGTAACCCACCGGCCGGCCCGAGGTAGTCGACGTACTCCGGGAGGACCGCCAGGTCGGCGCCGGCGGCGGCAGCGCGCTCGAGGAGGGCCTCCGCGGCCGCCAGGTTCGCCTTGCGGTCGTCCCGGGAGTTGAGCTGGCAGACGGCGACACGCATGAGATCAGGGTACGGGCGGAAGCGAACCGGCGACAGCGGCGTGCGTCCGGTGCGGGAAGCGGCCCTGGCCGGACGCGCACGGGCCCGCCGAGCCGCAGGCCATTCCGGGTGCGGCTCGGCGACGGCGGATCAGGCCGACTTCTCCTCGCGCTCCCGGCGGGCCCGCCGGCCAGTGAACTCCCGGGGAACGATCGTCGGGTTGACGTTCTCCAGGACGACCTCGCGGGTGATCAGCACTCGGGCGGCGTCGGGGTTGCTTGGCACCTCGTACATCACCGAGAGCAGGACCTCCTCCATGATGGCGCGGAGGCCGCGAGCTCCGGTGCCGCGGAGCATGGCCTGGTCGGCGATCGCCTCCAGCGCCGAGGTGTCGAACTCCAGCTCGACCCCGTCCAACTCGAAGAGGCGCTGGTACTGCCGGACGAGCGCATTGCGGGGCTCGGTGAGGATCCGGACCAGGGCCGTACGGTCGAGGCTGCGCACGCTGGTGATCACCGGAAGCCGGCCGATGAACTCGGGGATCAGGCCGAACTTCAGCATGTCCTCCGGCATCACCTGGCTGAAGATGTCATCCGTCGAGCGCTCCGAGACGGATCGCAGCCGGGCGCCGAAGCCGGTGCCCCCGTGGCCGGTGCGCGCCTCGATGATCTGATCCAGGCCGGCGAAGGCACCACCGCAGATGAAGAGCACGTTCGTCGTGTCGATCTGGATGAACTCCTGGTGCGGGTGCTTGCGGCCGCCCTGGGGCGGCACGTTCGCGACCGTGCCCTCCAGCATCTTGAGCAGGGCCTGCTGCACACCCTCGCCGGACACATCCCGCGTGATCGACGGGTTCTCCGACTTGCGCGCGATCTTGTCGACCTCGTCGATGTAGATGATCCCGGTCTCGGCGCGCTTGATGTCGTAGTCGGCGGCCTGGATGAGCTTGAGGAGGATGTTCTCCACGTCCTCGCCGACGTAGCCGGCCTCGGTCAGCGCCGTGGCGTCCGCGATGGCGAACGGGACGTTGAGCATCCGGGCCAGGGTCTGCGCGAGGTGGGTCTTGCCGCACCCGGTCGGGCCGAGGAGCAGGATGTTGGACTTCGCCAACTCGACGCTGTCGGTGCCGGGGGCACCGGCCGCCTCGGCCTGGATCCGCTTGTAGTGGTTGTAGACCGCGACGGCGAGCGCCTTCTTGGCCTGGTCCTGACCCACGACGTAGTTGTCGAGGAACTGGCAGATCTCCATCGGCTTGGGAAGCTCTTCCCACTTCACCTCGCCGGACTCGGCCAGCTCCTCCTCGATGATCTCGTTACAGAGATCGATGCACTCGTCGCAGATGTAGACCCCGGGGCCCGCGATGAGTTTCTTGACCTGCTTCTGCGACTTGCCGCAGAAGGAGCACTTCAGTAGGTCGCCGCCGTCACCGATCCGTGCCACCTACGTTCTCCCTGCACTCATCGGCCGGGGACCCGGCCATGACCTCGGACGCCTGCGCGCCGCCCGTCTCTCGTGCTCCGCCGGCGGGGCCAGCGAAGCGGTACAGACCCGACGTTACCCGCTGGCGCCGGTTTCTCCGACCCCCAAAACGGGTGTGTCAGAGGTCGGCCAGGAACGGCTCCCGACCGACCTCCGACCCGGTGCGGCTCAGCTGGCGGCGTTGGCGGCCAGCAGACCCTTCTTGCGGCTGGTGAGGATGGTGTCCACCAGGCCGTACTCCTTGGACTCCTCGGCCGTCATGATCTTGTCACGGTCGATGTCCTTGCGGACCTTCTCGACCGGCTGGTTGCAGTGCCGGGAGAGCATCTCCTCCAGCTGCGTACGCATCCGCAGGATCTCGCGGGCCTGGATCTCGATGTCCGAGCCCTGGCCGTAACCGCCCTCGGTGGCCGGCTGATGGATGATGATCCGCGAGTTCGGCAGGGCCATCCGCTTGCCCGGCGTGCCGGCCGACAGCAGCACGGCCGCCGCGCTGGCCGCCTGGCCCAGGCAGACCGTCTGGATGTCCGGCCGGACGTACTGCATGGTGTCGTAGATCGCCGTCATGGCCGTGAACGAGCCGCCCGGCGAGTTGATGTACATGATGATGTCGCGGTCCGGATCCGTGCCCTCGAGCGTGAGCAGCTGGGCCATCACGTCGTTGGCCGACGCGTCGTCGACCTGGACCCCGAGGAAGATGATCCGGTCCTCGAAGAGCTTGTTGTACGGGTTGGACTCCTTCACCCCGTACGACGTGCGCTCGACGAACGACGGCAGGACGTAGCGGTTGTGCACGGCCGCGAACTGGGGCGGCAGGCTCAGGTCGGTCATCGTCAGCTCCTCGCTCAGCTCAGGGTCCCGGCGCCTTCCGGAACCTGGGCGGCTCCGGTGATCACCTTGTCGATGAAGCCGTAGTCCATGGCCTCCTGGGCGGTGAACCAGCGGTCGCGGTCCGAATCCGCCTCGATCTGCGCCTGGCCCTGACCGGTGTGGAACGCGACCCGCTCCTGGAACATCCGCTTGGTGTAGAGCATCTGCTCCGCCTGGATGGCGATGTCGGAGGCGGTGCCGCCCATGCCACCCGACGGCTGGTGCATCATGATCCGCGCGTGCGGCAGGGCGTACCGCTTGCCCTTGGTGCCCGCGCAGAGCAGCAGCTGGCCCATCGAGGCCGCCATGCCCATCGCCACGGTCGACACGTCGTTGTCGATGAACTGCATGGTGTCGTAGATCGCCATGCCGGAGTAGACCGAGCCACCCGGCGAGTTGATCCAGAGGTTAATGTCGCGGTCCGGGTCCTCCGCGGCGAGCAGCAGCAGCTGCGCGCAGATGCGGTTGGCGACCTGGTCGGTCACCTCGCTGCCCAGGAAGATGATCCGCTCCTTGAGCAACCGGTTGTAGACCGAGTCGTCGAGGTTGCCAATGTTGTCGCCACCTCGGGCGTCGATCGCCCGGAGCGGCGTCGCTGGGATGTGCATGTCGGTCATGGCAGCCCTTCGCTCTCCGTACCGTCCTACCCGACACTAACCGCTCAGCCCGTTGGCAGAGTCCCGGTCGGGGCACTGTTCGCTCTCAGCGCAGCCCCCTCGGGGCGTACCCGGAAACGGGTTTCGGCCGCCGTCGGACCCGGCGTCCGAGGGCGGCCGAACCGCGGCGATCAGTGCTCGTGGTCGTGCTCGGCCTCACCCTCGGCGCGCAGTGCGTCGAGGTTGACCTCGTTGCCGGCGGTGTCCTTGATCGCGATGCGCTCCATGATCGAGGCCAGTGCCTTGCCCCGTCGGACGTCGCCGTAGACAGCACCGGCCGCGCCGGAGCGGACGAGCTGGTCGTAGTACTGCTGCGGGGCCATCCCGGCACGCTGCGCCCGGTGCACGATCTCGTGGCCGAACTCGTCGTCGGAGACCTGGGTGTCCTCGGCGTCGGCGATGGTGTCCAGCAGAAGCTGGATCCTGACACCCTGAGTGGCGGCCTCGGTCAGCTCGGCGTCGATCTGCTCCTCGGTCTTCTCCTCGGCCGCGAGGTACTCCTCAAGCGAGGCGCCGATGCGCTCCAGCTGGTCGACCATCGCCGCCTTGCGGCTCTCGACCTCCTCGCGGACGACGCCCTCCGGCGCGGGCACCCCGGCGGCCTCGACGAGCTGCTCGAGGGCCTTGTCCCGGGCGGCGTAGATCTGCTCGACCCGCTTGCCCCGGGTCACCCGCTCGCGCAGGTCGCCCCGCAGCTCCTCCATCGTGTCGAACTCGCTCGCCAGCTGGGCGAACTCGTCGTTCAGCTCGGGGAGCTCCTTCTCCTTGACCGTGCGGACGGTCACCGACACCTCGGCGTCGCGGCCGGCGTAGTCGCCGCCGACGAGCTGCGTGGTGAAGGTGGTGCTCTCGCCGGCGGACAGGCCGACGACCGCCTCGTCCAGGCCCGGCAGGAGCTGCTTGCTGCCGACCTCGTGCGAGATGTTGCTCGCCGAGCCGCCCGGAACCTCCTCGCCGTCGACCGTCGCGTTCAGGTCGATCTGCACGAAGTCACCCTCGGCGGCGGCCCGCTCCACGGTCTTGAGCGTGGCGAACCGCTCCCGCAGGCTGCCCACCTGCGCGTCGATCTCGCTGTCGTCGATCTGCAGCTCGTCGACCGTCACCTCGATGGTGGCCAGGTCGGGCAGGTTGATCTCCGGGCGGACGTCCACCTCGGCGGTGAAGTTCAGCGTGTCGCCGTCGGCGAACTCGGTGATCTCCACCTCGGGACGACCCAGGGTCTTCAGGTCGTGCTCGCGGACCGCGGCCAGGATGTTCTGCGGGATGGCCTCCTGGACGGCCTCGTTGAGGACCGTGCCCCGGCCGACCCGCTGGTCGATCACGGCGGAGGGAACCTTGCCCCGGCGGAACCCGGGAACCTGGACCTGCTGGCCGATCTCCCGGTACGCCTTCTTGAGGCTCGGCTCGAGCTCGACGAACGGCACCTCGATGGCGAGCCGCACGCGCGTCGGGCTCAGAGTCTCGACGGTGCTCTTCACAGGCGTACTCCTTGACGGATCTCGGTTGGTCTGGGCGCTCTCACAGCCCATCGAGTGTAGGCGAGCCGGCACGGCCAGCCGGCAGCGCCCGGCAACGACGTTCCCGGGGCTGCCCGGCCGCGGACGGCAGTCGGGGTGGCGGGATTTGAACCCACGGCCCCTCGCTCCCAAAGCGAGTGCGCTACCAAGCTGCGCCACACCCCGTGGCGGGAAGCAGTCTATGCCGTCGGTGCCCGCCCGGGGTCTCCCGGGGCGGCCTCGGCCCGGGCCCGAGGCGGTTGCGTCCACGGAAGTGGTGTACGACTTGCCCGTGATGGGCGTGTTGCGTAGATAAGAGACGGCCATCGCGTCGATCCTTCAAGACGACCAA
>NZ_JBEORU010000056.1:0-6796 GCF_040302465.1 Micromonospora sp. NPDC126480 | reverse complement strand
CGACGCGTCAACGTCCTGCACGCCATCCTGCGCACCCGACAGCCCTACCAACTTGATCACGCTCTCGCGGCTTGACTCAGTCATTAGGCTGCGGCTCCGGTGAGCCAGGCTTCGTGGGCGAGTTCTTCGCGGCCGATGCGTCTGCTCTCGCGTCGCTGCTGGGCGGCGGTGTTGGCGAGCAGGGCGTCGCCGTCGGTGAGCCAGCCGGCCCCGATGTAGGTGAGGGTGCCGACGGTGATCGTGTCGGCGGGTTCGTCGTCTTCGGTGCGGCGATGGGTAGCGCGGGTGTCGCGGAGCAGGCGGAAGGTGACGGAGTAGCGGCGGGCTTTGGTGAGGAAGTGGCCGCCGAAGCCGAGCATGTGCGCCCAGCGCCGCAGCCCGGCGTAGGCGTTGGGTTTGGCGTCAAGGCTGCCTTGACGGCCGTCGGTGGTTGTGGCGCCGCTGGTCGTGAGGTCGTGGGTGGGGCGGCCGAGCCGCCAGCAGGCGTCGATGAGACGTGGGAGGTGGTCGCCTTCGGGGTCGGCGTAGTCGTCGATGATGGCCGGGGTGAGCCGGGTGAAGGAGTGGCCGGTGGCTTCGGTGGCCTTGGTGGCGTACTTGGCGAGGTAGGCGGCCACCTTGCCGTCGGTCAGCTCGCCGCTGGCGGTGTTGATGCGGCGGACGTCGACCTGCTCGCCCCAGGCAATCAGCCAGCCTTGCGGCCGGTCGGGGTGCGGGGGTGTGGTGACGGTGATCTGCGAGGCGGCGGCGTAGAGGGCTGTCTCCAGGTCGTTGACAGTGATGCCGGCCGGCGGCGGCACGAAAGCGTGGGGGTCGTCCGGGTCGATGCCGTCGAGGCGCAGCAGGACGTGGAAGTGCACGGCTGCGCGGCGTTGCATCTCGGCGACCTTGCCGTGGGACACCCGCACGGGCGGCACCCAGCGGACCCTGCCGGAGGCGGTGACGACTCGGACGAGGGGGATGCCGCGTCGGCGGCAGAGGGCGGCGAGGTGGCGTTCGATGGCCTGCTTGGTGCGCCGCCACAGCTCCCCGGAGAAGTAGTTCCAGACGACCTGGTGGGCGTGGTCGTAGCAGTCCAGGCACAACGGCTGCCCGAGCCGCGGATCGTCGGCGTCGTGACGGGCGAAGCACGCTGCGGGCTGCCCGTGTGGGCAGGTGCCGGCGGTGCTCCGGGCGCGGCAGGGAGCCGAACGGCAGTCGCAGCGCTGCCGGGTGGCGCAGGTATGGCGGGGGACGTGCCGGTGGTGGACCGCGCCGAAGGACGGCGCGGTGAAGGTGGCGAAGACGACCGGGTGCCGGCCGACCGAGGCGGGAACGCCCTTGCCGCCGGTCAGGCCGCAGCGCACCACCTGGTAGGCGTCTCCGGCGTAGACCCAGGCGCAGTCCGGGCACCGTGCTTCGCGGCGGTTGCCGCACGCCTTGTAAAGCGCCCCGTCGGGCAGCTCGTCGGTGTGCTGCTCGCCCAGAACCCGGCCGGTGTCGCGCTCGACAGCGGCGAGGGTGCCGGTGAGGCGGATCGGGCGGGCGCAGCCGCCGGCGGGTCGGATGTGCTCCAGCCAGCCGGAGAACGCGGGCATGGCGGCGCGGTGCAGGACTTGGGCGTCACGGCCGGCGGCGACGCCGGGCCGGTACAGGTCGAGCGGGGTGGACAGGACTTCCTCCTCAACAGGTGGCAGGGACGGGAGACGAAGCACCACCAGCCGTGGCCGTCTGTCCGCTGGTGGTGTTCGTCGTGTCTCCTGGCACCGCCGGGAGGGCGGCTCAGGCCGGAGGGCGGAGTCGTGGTCGTGCCACGTTCCGCCGATGGGTCATGTCCTTTCGCGCTCGTCGAGCCGATGAGTGGGGCCGGCACGGGTGGGGAGCCTGGGATGTCGGCATCCGGCGGGTTGCCGCAGGCTGGCCCCACCCGTGGAGGTGAGTGAATCCGGGCCATCGTGGACGGCATAAGGCCGTGCTGGGCCGCTCAGCGGATTCAGGGAACCGGCGCAGCGGCCGGTGCGATCGAGAGTCGGTGGGACGTGGCCCGCATCAGCGGCAGGAATGCCGCTCGGCATCTCCGACATCGAGTCCAGCGATCCGGCAGAACGGCCGCGCTGGCGTGCTCGACGAGCGCCAGAGTAGCACCGGGTGCCGACACGTCAACCCGCCGTGAGTCCGCCAACGGAGGCGAACCGGCCGGCTGCCGGCGGCGTGGGAGGACTTTCTGTACATCCATCAAGGCGGCCCGAGACGGGCCGCAAGCGCCGCCGATTGGGCGTCATGACCGCCCGGCCGGGGGATGGCCGGGCGGTCATGCCCATTGCCCATCGGCTGGCGCGGAACAGCGGAAAGCCCGGGGCCGCCGCAGACGGTAGCGCCGAGGGTGGTTCAAGTTGGTGGGCCGGCAGCCGGCCGGGCCGCGCCCCGAGCGGCGCGGCGCAGCGAAGGGCACGCCGGGTCCGCGCGGCGGGTCGCGGCGGCGAGCTCGTCGCCGTCACTGCGCCTCCGGCGGGGGCGCAACGACTCCGAGATGGCAGGGGGTCCGTCGGCGGGCCGCGGTCCGTGGGTGGTTGCGCAGGGCCATCCCGTCTGCCCTCGACCCGGGCAAGCCGAGCAGACCACCGCCCGGCCCGCCAGCGTCCGTACGTGCGTCAAGGCCGTCTTGACGTGGCGGGCCAGGCGGCGGCCCGCTCCCTAAAGGGCGGGTCGGCGGCAGACGGGATGATGATTCAGCGCAAGCGGATATCAGACAATCTCGGGGCTGTATTCCTTCGATAGCCTCGGCATCTGCATGGCGATAAATCAAGGAGCCGAAATGAACTCATGGGTCGCCGCGACCAGCGGATTGGCGGGTGTGCTAATCGGACTGGTCGGCAAGTACCTCGCGGATCTTAAGGTCGGTCAACGGGCGAGGTTATTTGATGAAAAAGTAAAAGCCGCCTTACGCTTTCTTGACGCAGTTGAGGAATACAGCGAAACCATTACTAACCTTTACGCTGCAAAATTCGGAGTAAAGGTTGCCGCTATGAGAGTTGAAGTAGCACTTGCCAAGGAAGAGGCAATACGGGAAGCCGACCGGAATGAGGTCATCAAATACGAGGCAACAAGGGAAGCGTTCAAGGCTGCAAGGCAGGCAGAAACCGCGCTAGTCCTTCTGATTCCCGCCGCCAAAGATCCAGTAGTCGCATATCTTACATGCGCTGTCAGGCACGCGTGGAAAGAGGCGGAGTATTCAGATGTCACATCGGCCCGAGAGGCCGCTCAAGACGCCATCCGCCGTGCATTAGGGATGTAAACGCGTGGACCCTCTGCCTGTAAGAGCGTCTACCCTCTGATGGGGTGATCGGGGCACACAGGGAGCACAAGTCACCGTCAAACGTCGCCAACCAACCACCAGCGATGGGTAGCTGTGACGTGATGCGAGCAGGTGTCACGCACCGCTCCCGCTGGTGGTGAGGCAGCAACTAAGAGCTCCGCTTCGACATGTGAATCATCTATTACTCGGCACCCTCGATCATTTGTAGTCCGAGCCGTTCCAGAGTCTCGTCATACGGGTGGTGGGGAACCTTGAATGGCGGCACGTACCGGTATAGGTCGGGGTTGGCCAACTCATCCGGGAGTCGTAACGGGTAGTCCCACCCCACTCGCCTCCATCTACGTCCGGACGGATCTGTGAACTCCAAGGTGACCCGAAGTTGATTAGGCGTATAAGGTCCACCGCAGCTGATGTGCATGATGTGATAGTCGTAGGGGAGGGACCGAAATTCCGCGTCTTCCGAGCCGCCAGGCTTGATGAAGTGAATTAGACGTCTGATGGGGGTGCCGGGAATGCGGACGACCACATCGAAGACGAATGAATTACTGTGATTCTGAACTGAGATGTGTAGGTCGGCTTCGTCTTCACCGCCTTCAACCGCGGATGTGAAGTCTCCGGTCTCGGCGATGACAAGGCGGGCGAGCGATGCGTCAGAGTCTCGCTGTCGGGTTTCGCGCTCCCGTTGTTCAGCAGCGAACTCACGCCTCTCTTGCGCGTATCTCCGCGCCTCGACCCGCCGGCCATGAACCTCGACAGTCAGCAATGAAGCCGCACCGATCACCGCGAGAATAGAGCCGAGTCCGCCCAGGATGGAGCCGAAGGCAGACCATTGGTCGGCGGTGAACGCCAGGTGGGCACTATGTATCCACATGAGGAGATGAACCACGCTCGCCATGATGGCAGGGATGGGCGACATCGACGCCGGCCGGCACAGCGTTCAGGGGGCGCTTGGCAAGATCCGGAACCTGCGCGGAATGATCAAGCGCGCCGTTCGGGAACCGTCGGATGTACGCCCTGGTAGAACGAGGGTTGTTCCAGCAGGCGCTACACCCTTCCTAAACCGTGTGTCGCGGGGCTGGCGGCAGCAACGAGTCGGCACCGTGGCATCCGGCGGAAGCGAGTACCGTCGACTGTGGCGGCCCGCCGGAGTAGCGGCCGGCGGCCCGCCGCCCAGACCGCTACCTGGGAGACGACGATGACAGACCCGACGACCTTCGGTGCGCGCCTACGCGCTCATCGCGAACGCGCAGGAAAGACCCGCCCGGTTCTCGGAGGGTTGGTCGGCCGCAGTGCTGAGTGGGTCAAGGCCCTGGAGACCGGCCGGCTTCTCCCGCCCCGCCTGCCCATGCTGCTTCGCTTGGCTGAGGTCTTGGACATCTCCGACCTGGCGGATCTGACCGGCGATCAGTCGCTGCCGGTGGCGTCGGTGACCCGTGCCGGTCACCCCGATGTCGACAACGTCGCCGCCGCGATGCAGCGCTCCGCCGTGCCGGTCGGCGACCCGACGCCGGCCGACGTGCTGCGAGGCCTCGTCGACCAGGCGTGGGCGCTGTGGCATCGATCGACCGCTGAGCGGACGGCGGTCGCCGCGGTGCTTCCCGGACTGCTTGTGGATGCCCAGCGTAGTGCTCGCCGGCTGGACGGGCTGGCACGCCGGCAGGCGCTCGTCGAGTTGGCGCGCGTCTACCACCTCGCGCAGTTGTACCTGGCCCATCAGCCGTATCCGGAACTGGTGTGGCTCGCCGCTGACCGGGCGATGCTCGCCGCCCAGGACGCCGACGACCCTGCCGCGATCGCGGTAGCCGCCTGGTACTACGCCCACGTCTACCGAGGAGCGAACCAGATCGACGCCGCCGAGCACGTGCTCGTCGACACTGCCGACGTGATCGACCCGACTGCCGGGGGTGAGCAGTTGGCCCGGTGGGGGCAGGCGCAGCTCGGCATCGCGCTGGGGCACAGCAAGGCAGGCCGCGCCGGACAGGCATGGCGTGCGTGGGACGCCGCCGACCAGGCGGCGAGCCGGCTCGGCAGCGGGTACGCCCACCCATGGCTGATGTTCGGTCCGGCCGCCTGTGCGGCGTACGCGGTCACTATCGAGACCGACCTCTGCCGACCCGGTGAGGCGGTCCGGCGGGCCGACACCATGGACTATCGTGCGCTGCCGTCGTGTACCCGTCGGGCCGCCGCCCTGATCGAGGCCGCCCGGGCCCATGTGCTGCGCCGAGGCGAGGTGGCGGCGGTGCATCTGCTCGGGCGGGCGTTGCGGGAGAGCGTGGATACGGTGCGGCACAATCCGTACGCCCGCACTGCCGCCCTGGAGCTGTCGAACCGGCCCGGAACCGTTGGGGAGGACGCACGGGAACTCGCCCTTGCGATCGGGGTAGTGGGGTAGCGCTCCCTCGGGTACAAACTCTCCCCGCCGCCGCCCGTGACCGCTCGTAGCGTCCAGGTCACGGACGGCGGCGGTGCTCTACTCCGGCTCGACACCCGATAGAGCTGACGGAACGTCGCCGCCGTCTTCCGATGCTCGACGGAGAGGCGGAGCACGTGGCGGTCTGGTCCAAGCTGTGCAGGGTGGCACGATCGATGCTCCGGCGGCAGGAGCCGCCGTCATCGCCGACCATCGGGGAGCGGTACCAGGCCACTGAGCAGGCGGAGGCGCAGCGGCGGCTGCTCGACCAGGCGCAGCGGCTGCGGCACTGCGAGCATCCAGCCCACGGAACCAGGGGCGACGGGTGAGCCGAGCGCAGGCCGGCTGGCTCGGCAGGCCGGTTCCAGGCAGGCGGCCAGTTCCGTACGACGAATACCTGCTTGCGACCGCCCTGACTCTTGCCCGGCGGCATCGGCCGGTCTGGTCCTGGCGCAAGTGGCGGCGGATCTGCCGCTGTGGAGCCGACCTGCCCTGCCATGCCCGGCACCGCATACCGATCGACCGTGGCCACTGGCCGAGAGAGGAGGCGCAGTGAAAGAAGGTCAGGAGCAGGCGATCCTCGCGGCACACGTCCAAATGCCCGATGGCCTCTGCGCCGGATGCCGGGTGTGGTGGTCGCGGCTGACTCCGTACCCGTGCTGGCAGGTCGAGTGGGCGACCAGCCGGCAGGCCCGGACGATCACCGTTCGCTTCCTGGAGGGTGTGCGGTGACCGTCCACGGCCCGGTCATGCCGATTTGGAGCTGCGGAGGCTGTGGCCTTCCGTGGCCCTGCCCGACGCGGCGGCGGGAGCTCCGCGCGGAGTACGCGGATGCTCCGGTGTCGCTGGCCCTCTATCTCGGCTCCTACCTCGTTCAGGCCGCCGAGGACATGCCCTGGACGCCGGCCGGCGTGCTGCACCGCCGCTTCCTCGGCTGGGTCAGGGCGGCCGACCCGTCGACGCCAGCAGTACAGCAGCGAAGTACAGCAACCGTGCCAGCCGAGGGTTGCGTCCACGGAAGTGGTGTACGACTTGCCCGTGATGGGCGTGTTGCGTAGATAAGAGACGGCCATCGCGTCGATCCTTCAAGA
>NZ_JBEORU010000055.1:0-7427 GCF_040302465.1 Micromonospora sp. NPDC126480 | reverse complement strand
TTCGCCACCGCGGCAGTATCCACCGCGGCCATCGATCCATCAGACATCAGATGCTGCTCCTTGATCAGGAGTTACACCGTTCGTCTTACAGTCCCGGCCGTACCGGCCTCGCCACTAGGCGTGTGGCGTTGGCAGCCAAGTGCACGCGCGGCGGGCGACGGGCGGCGCGGGATGCGATGCGTCAAGCGCTGGATGTCGATGGCTCGACCAGGTGAGCGTCCCGCCCGCTGGTGGGGAGAGAGTTGATGGCGCGGCTTCGTGGATGTCCCGTCCGGCCGATGTCTACTGTGGTCGCCGTTGGGGATCTTCTCTGTCAAGCAGGTGCTCGGGCGTTGGCCGTCGCCGTTGAAGCGCCCCGGGTTCTGTGGAGACTATGAGAGGTGACGACGAGCCGGATTGACGAGCAGGGTTTGCCTGAGCTGCCGCCTGAGGTAGTCGACCGAATCGTTGATGAGTTGTCCTCGCGAGGTGAGAAGGCGGTCACGTGCCTGCGAACCGCAGCCGCGTTGATCAAGCAAGCGGTGGACGACGATCGTGGGCTTCGTTTGGCTGAGAGCGCCGGATACAACCTTCGGGAAGCACTTGACGCCGTGGTCACGGGACGTCCCCCGGTCAGCGGCGGCCTATCCGCGATCCTGGAGGCCTGGGCGCGTTACCAGTCGGAGGTGGCCCAGCCCGACGCGGACATGACCGCGTCGTTGAGCGCGTTGGAGGATGCGCTGCGCCGCGTCGCGGAGAACCGGGACCGAAGCTCGTACCACGCTGCGCGTCTGCTGGGTTACCTACGAGACAAGACCGGCGTTGATCCTCTCCAAGGGGAAGCGGACCCGATTGGCGAGTACAACCGACTGCGAAACGACGCGAACACGGCCTTGCACGCGGAGTCGGCGCTGGACGCGGTGACGGCGCTGTACGACCGGACAGTGGCTTGGTTCATCCGGATGTTCACACCGCCGGATGCGGTGGTCACCGCGATCAGCGAGCTGGCCGCTGAGCCGTGGCAAGGCGTAGAGCAGATTGGCAAGCTGCGGGAACTGGCCACGAACCCGCACCACCTGAGATTGTTCCTCGGCCGTCTCACCGACCCCGCCTGGCTCAACCCCGTGTACGACGCGGGCCTTCTGAAACTGCCGCAGCCCGATACGGCCTGGCCGGCAGCTAGCCTGCTGGAAGGGCTCGGGCGGAGTTCCCCAGCTGAGGTGGCGGGCCTGCTTGAACGCATGCTCGCGGATTCCAACGTATTGGGGCAGGATCGGCGGCTGGGTGCAAGGTTCGAATTGCTTCGCGTGGCGTCGCAGATCGGGACGGCTGGCCATTCGGTCGTAGGACGGATCGTCGAGCTGCACGCCAACGTTCGGGCCGTTCGGGCGCTCACGTTCGGGGTGGTCAAGCGCGCCGATCCAACAGATCCGGTGGTCCTCCGGGCGGCGGATGCGATGTTGAGCGGCGAGCCGTTCGACCGCGACGACTACTACGCCGGTGCGGTGCTCGACCGGCTGGCAGCCGGACTCGACGCCGGCAACGTCGCTGAGCGCACGCGGATGCTGTCGGCCAAGGTGCGTCGGCTGGCGCGTCACCCCGACATGCGGTTCGTCGCGCTCGACATCGCCCGGCTGACAGCCGACCTGGGCGAGGAGCGTGGTTACCTCGCCAAGGTCACGCACTACCTGGCTGGCATGCTGTCACGTGCCCGTGAGCTCGGCGTTCCAACCGCAGATCTGCTCGACTGGACGAAGAGCATTCCCGGTGCGATCGGCGAGCGGGTCACCTGCAGGATCCTGGCGGAGGCAAACGAGGTGCCCCTGCAGGACAAGATCGACCACATTACTCAGCGTTTGGCGTCCTCGACTTGCACGGGGGACGATTGCGACCTTGTCATCAGCGTGCTCAACGACGACCCGGAGCCTGATGCGCTCGCCGTCTGGCGCAGGGCGCTAGGAACGCCCTCCGCGGCGCCGGAGAATCCTGCGTCTGCGTTGCCAGACGACTGGGCGCGGGCGTGGCGATGGTCCATGGTGCTACCCGCATCCCTGCTCGCAGAGTGGCGGGAGCCCATAGCCCAAGTCACCGCCCGGCACGGTGAGCCGGATCCGCACGCCCTCGACCGCAGAAGCGAACGATTCGAGCTGCGCACCGGCCAGTCCGCCCACAGCGAGGACGAGTTGACTGCGCTCCCAGTCATCGAAGCGGCTGAACTGGTCGCAAGCTGGCGCCCTGACACGGCCAGCGACGCGAGGATGCTCGGAGCGCGGGAACTCGCCCGAACGCTGGAAGCCGTCGTGAAGGCCAACCCCGATAGGTGGTCGACCGACCCAGTCGCAGTCGTCACGGCCCTTCACGAGCCGGTCTACGTGCTCCACTACCTCCGCGCCCTCACCGACCTCGCCGGCGAGATCACGCCCCGAGCGCCGCAGATCCTCAAGGCAGCAGAACTGGCGCGGACCACCCGATGGGAACCCGCTCTACTTGGGCGGGACGACTTCGACTTCGAGCCCGGCTGGCACAACGTCGACACCGCCGCCGTGGACCTACTCGCGGCCCTCGCCAACAAGAGCGCAGACCTGACCGGACACCTGGAGACGGCATGGGCATGGGCCCTCGAACTGATCGACCGCATACCAGACGCAGACGACGACGCAGGCGAGGTTAAGACTTCGGGTGGCGACCCGGACGCCCTGTTCCATGCGATCAACCATCCGAGAGGCCGTGGACTCCAGGCAGTGCTCGCCCTCGCCGGGTGGGAACGTCGTCAGACCGGGACCATCAGGGCCGAATTCACAAAGCTTCTCGACGAGCTCGTCCAGGTGCCCGGACGTGTCGGGATGCAGTACCGGGCGATTCTGGCAGAACATCGAGTGTTCCTCGAGGCAGTCGCGCCCGCGTGGCTTGAGCAGAACACCCCAACGTTGTTCAGCGACGATGACCGCGGACGTGAGACATTCGACCTGACGCTCAAGCATGCCCGACCGACCTCATGGTTCTATAGGCACTTCCGGAGCCAGATATTCGCCGCCGCCCGAAGAGGCGCTGTCAACGCCGTTGGCTGCCTGCTTGTCGGCGCGCTCAATGGGAAGGACGGCTACTCCAGCGACACGATCATCGAGGGCCTCCGCGGCGACACCACGGCGTTGACCAGTGCCGCTAACGAGATCGCGTACTTGGTGCAGTCCAGTCAGCCGGGCACCCCCGAGCTAGAGACCGCCGTCACGTTCTGGCGCGCGTTGCTCGAAGCCGACCGTCGCGTCGTTCCAGCCGAGGCGCTGCAAGCATCCGGCCGGTGGGCGCTCGTGACCGGTCTCTCCGATGAGGTCTGGGCGGAGCAAACGGTTCAGACGCTGGAACTCACCGGCGGGCACATCGACCTGCCGATCGAGGTGGCGGATCGCTGCAAGGCCGCCACCTCGTCAGGCGACAGCACCAAGATCCTCCTGCTTCTGCTCGGCCAAGGCGAGCCGTGGGAACAGGACTACGTCGCGCGTGCTGGTGTGGAGAAACTCCGGACCCTCGCCCGACGGCAGGTAGACGAGAGCTTCTGGCGCCTGCGTACCAGGCTGATCGAACTCGGATACCACCAGGCTGCAGACGTCACGCCGGCCAGCGGCCCTGCACCCAACGATGAGTGACAGCCTCGAGATGCGGGCCAACCGCCGATCCCCGTACGACGAGCAACGACGCTCTACGCCGTCGGAAGGCCGGCGACGCTGCGGCAGGTGCCGGGTTGGTTTCGCCCGTACCACCAGTCGGCTGCATGCGGTGGTGCAGGAAGGGCTTGAACGCGCCGAGAACATCGCGTCCACCGGATGGATTGGGATTGAGCAGCTGGTCAAGGCTGTCGGCCCGCACGTACCTGCGGACGGTTTTGATGTCGAGCCGCAGCCGTCGGGCGATGGCCTTGTTGCTCAGCTTGTCGGCCTTGAGCCGGTGCACCTCGGCGTGCCGGGTCCGGGTGTTGACCGCCCGCCTGCCCTCCGGCGACGCCGCCGACGTGCGCTGCGGCACCGGCGGCGGGTTCACCGCAGCGGCCGGTGGTTGGGCGGGACTGCGCTTGCGCTGGTCATGCGCCAAACCCCGGTGACGGGCGGCATACGAGCGCAGGGCTCGCAGGAAGTCGATCTTTCGGAATCCGGGCCTGCGGGCCAGGGCGTGTTCGACCTGCGCCCGGACGGTGCGGTGCTGTTTGTTCGGGTCTGCTGCCAGCCGGCAGCCACGCCGCGCAGATGGAGGATCAGCTAGGGTTTGCAGGCAACACCGGCCCAGTAGTAGGCGGCGTGCGGGTCGGCGGACTCGCCGTCGTCGGGTTGCCAGGCCATCACCGGCACGATTCCCGGTTCGACCAGCTCCCAGCCGTCGAAGAACCGGGCCACCTCCTCGCGGGTACGGGGCACCAGGGTCATGCCGCTGTCAACGGCCGCGGCGACGGCGGCCGACATGGCCTCGGGGTTGAAGTCGCCGGTCGGGTGGGTGATCGCCACGTAGCTGCCGGACGGTAGGGCGTCCATCAGCACGCGTGCCTTGTGCCACGGGTCGTCGGCGTCGTCGAGCAGCATCAGGATCGCGATCATCGTCAGCGCGACCGGCTGGGTGAGATCAAGTGTTTCGCGCAGTGTCCGGTGGTTGAGGATCATCTTCGGTTCGCGCAGGTCGGCGTGGATGTACTCGCTGCGTCCCTGCTCGGTGCTGACCATCAGGGCTCGGGCGTGGGCCAATACGATGGGGTCGTTGTCGACGTAGACCACTCGGGTCTCGGGGGCGATCTGCTGGGCTATCTCGTGCAGGTTCGGCCTGGTCGGGATGCCGGTGCCGATGTCGAGGAACTGCCGCACACCGGCCTGGCCGACCAGGTAGCGGGCCACGCGGTGCACGAAGTAGCGGTTCTCGGCGGCCATGGACCGGATCGTCGGGATCGCCGCCATGAGGGCTTCGGCGACGGCCCGGTCGGCGGCGAAGTTGTCCTTGCCGCCGAGCCAGTAGTCGTAGATCCGCGCCGAGTGCGGCACGCTGATGTCGATCCTGGACGGCGCTGTCCGCCGCTGATCTGCCACAGCCTCGTCACCGTGCCGCACGGACACCTCCCACAAAGGACAATCGTTGGGCGAGCGGCGCTCAGCCTAGCCCGACACGGACACCGGCCGCATTCCCCCAACGGCTGTCGAGAGCAACCTCCAACTCGGCCCACCGACTGGCATACCTTGCAGTGTCGGGGTACTCGTTGGAGTGCAGAGGTAGGTACGGCTGATCTTGCAGAGCCGGACGCTGCTTCACGACCGGCATTGTCGTGTCTGAGTAAGCGCGTGCGGATGTGAAGGACGCTACTGCCCGCCGTTTGTCGCCGGTGGGCCGCCGAGTGACCCGGGTCCGCAGTCCAGGCAGGATGACTGGGTGCTCATCGTGCGGGCAACCAGGAAGCTGCTCGACGTCGTCGGCCCGGTCGACCTGTCCAGCGACGATCACGACACGACCGTGCTGGGACCGTGGTACGCCACCCGTATGCCGTGGCGGATGCGGGTGGCACTGCTGGTCAGTGAGTCGACGCTGCTGCCGGTCCTAATGCCGCTGACCCCGGCAGCGAGCTGGCGATCGCGGATCGCCGCACAGGTCGCCGCCGTCCTGGCCGCGCACGAGGTGCCGACGGCGTTCATCCAGACTGAGGTGCAGGCCATGCGTGAGCGTCACCTCGGCCCCACCGCAAGCCGACGTCTCGTCGGCGTCATGAACGAGTTCGTTCACCTGGCCGAGGTCCACCGAACCCACGACAGCGCCCCGGACCTCCTGGCCCTGTCGATGCGGCTATCCACGACACCCTGCAGCCCGCTGTACGCGCGTCACGTCAGCCCCGATCGCGAACTCGCGGCCGCCGTCCAAGCGCACCAGTGACCCGCATCGTCCGGGCCGCTGGAATCCAGCCGGGCGCTTGATCCACACCAGGCATCGCCGGAGCCGGGGCTATCTCTGCAAGATCAGCCGTACCTACCTCTGCATTCCAGGGGGTACCCCGACATGCAGCGGGCGCAGGCGCGGGCGAAGTCGGCCGAGGTGCACTCGCCCTCACTGCCGCGGTCGCTGTGGAAGATCACGTCGGCGACATGGCCGCCGCGGTGACGGCGGCGCCACAGGGCCCAGCGCCGAACTCAACGGCCATGTTCAACGCCGCCACGACCAGGCCGGCGTCATGGCGCTCGCTCCTTGCGGCGGCTCATCGCCTTGGGGCTTCGTCGCGCCCTCGCGGTGGCCGCAGGCGGGCGGAACCTGGAGGGGGCCCGAGGGGGTGTGGTCCCGCCTGCCTGCGGCGGGGCCGTGCGGCGACACGGCTCCACTGAAGGGGCGTCACGGCTGCGGGATCTGTTACCCCGTAGGGTCGCGGCCTGAGCGGGTCACGTCCGCGCCGGCGGCGTAGGGGACGACGATCGCGGAATCGTCTCTGCAGCCGCCGGAGCGTTTGTCATCGAAGCGGCGTGCGCCCTCGAGGGACGGCCGACAGGCTGAGGCCACACGGGCGCCCGTTCGTGGGGTTCGGCCGGTTGCTCTCGCTGAACGAGGCCCCGCCGCTGCACGAGCGGCGGTTTCCATTCGCCATCGTGGCCTTGTCGACGTTCCATCATGCCGGATCGGCAGGTCGTTGCCGGCGGGCAAGTTTTCCCTGGTCATGGCTCGGGTAGCGGTGGACCGCGCCAGATGGCGCCGGTCGGCGGAAGGGGATCACGGCCGTGAGTGAGCTGACCGCGCACCTGGACCTTCCGGTGGGTCCTGACGCCCTGGCCGCCGTCCGGCAGGCGGTCAAGACTGTGCTGATCAGTTGGGGATTCCGGCATCCTGAGTGGGTGGGCGATGCGGTGCTGGTCGCCGACGAGTTGGTATCCAACGCGGTGCGCCACGGTGGCGGCTGCCTGCGTCTGCAGCTCAGCGTCCGTGACGGCGAAGTGACCATCTCGGCGGTGGACGGCTCGGCGGTGGTGCCGCGCCGCCGGGACCCGGATGGCGACGGCGGCCGGGGCTTGGCCATCATCGAGGCCCTCAGCCAGGCGTGGGGCGTCGATGACCTCCCCGACGGCGGAAAGCGCGTCTGGGTCCAGATGCTGAGACCGCCCGTCCTGCACAGTGACTAGCCGCGCGAAATCTTTCGCGCCGGTGGCCCGGACGCAGGGGGACCGGGGACCACCGGGGCGGACCCTTTAGCACTCGGCCGGACTGGTGGCAAGACTCGTTGACCGACCCGTTGCAAATTGGGGGTTGACTCGATCGGGTTTCCGGGGCGTACTGGATACACGTTCCCGCAGCGCCGGCTGGCGCGGTCGGCCACACATGCAGCGGGCAGGCACTTCCACAACCGGGGTGCCTGAGGTTCCCCCCGGGATGTGGACACCGGGTTATGCCGCGATCTGGTGCAGCGTAGTCGGTGTGAGGGCTTGTTCGTAGTCGGCGGGGCTGAG
>NZ_JBEORU010000054.1:0-8963 GCF_040302465.1 Micromonospora sp. NPDC126480 | reverse complement strand
TGGCGGTCGTGGCGGAGTTTGCCGACGAGTTCGGCGGTGAGGTGTTGGGCTTCGGCGGCGCTGCCGCCGTTGCCGGCCACCAGCAGCCGCCCACCGCGCCCCAGGGTCCAGGCCAGCTCGGTGCCCCACCCGGAAAGCCGCTCGGCCGCCTGCCGGTACGGCAGCAGCGCGGCGGCCAGGTTCGCCAGGTGACCGTCGAGGACGGACAGCGCCGGCGTCATCAGGCCACCGCCGGGGTGGGGCGGCTGACGGCGGTCACCGCGGCGTACACGGCGCCGAGCTGCTCGGCGCAGCGCTTCCACGAGTACCGGCTCCGGATGCGGTCCAACGCCGCCGTCGCGTACGCGAACCGCCGCACCTTGTCGGTGAGCAGCCGCCGGATCGCCGCGCCCAGCGCCCGCGGGTCGCGCGGCGGCACCAGGTCACCGGTCAGACCGTGCACGACGGTGTCGGAGATCCCGCCGACGTCGGTGCCCACCACCGGCACGCCGCAGGCCATGCCCTCCAGCGGGGTCAGCCCGAACGGCTCGTACCAGGGGGCGGCCACCAGGAGGTCGGCGGAGCGGTACCAGCGGCCCATCTCCTCGCGGGGCACCGCGCCGACCAGCCGCACCCGGTCGGCCACACCACAGGATTCGGCGACCGCGCGCAGCCGGCGGGCGAACGCGTCGCCCGGGAGCTTTTCGGCGGGCGGCCCGCCGACCACCACGCACTCGGCCGCCGGCACCGCCGGCATCGCGCGGACCACGTCGAGGAAGCCCTTCCGCTCGACCATCCGCCCGACCGTGATGATCCGGGGGCGGGCGGGGTCGCGCGGTGCGACCGGCCCGTCCGGGCGGAACATCGCCTGGTTGACGCCCGAGGGGACCAGCGCCATCCGGGAGCGCGGCACACCCAGCCGGACCAGCTCGCCGATCTCGTCCTGGCACTGCACGATGACCCGGTCGGCGGCCCGACCCAGGGCCCGTTCGTAGCCGATCCGGCCTGGTGGGCTGGTGTCGCGGGCGCCCTGGTGGCGCTTCTTGACCACGCCGAGGGCGTGGTACGTCAGCACCACCGGAACTCCGGTGCGCCGTCCCGCGTGCAGGGTGGCCAGCCCGCTCATCCAGAAGTGCGCGTGTGCCACGTCCGGGGTCCAGCCGCCGTCGCGCCACTGCTCGGCGAGCCACCGGCCGAACTCGCCCATGTGCGGCAGCAGGTCGTCCTTGGGCAGCCGCAGCGCCGGGCCGGCGGGCACGTGGCACACCTGGTAGCCGTCCGGTGTGGGCACCGTGTCCGGCAGGGCCGTGGAGTCCCGGCGCGTGTAGACGCGCACGTCATGGCCCTCGCCCACCAGCGCGGCGGCGAGTTCCGCCACGTGGGTGTTCTGCCCGCCGGCGTCCTCCTCGCCGAGGACGGCGAGCGGGCTGGCGTGCTCCGAGATCATCGCGATGCGCATGTTTCCTCCTCCATCAGCCGGTCCCAGTCGGCGAGGAACCGGTCGAGCCCGAACCGGTCCTTCGCCACCTCGCGACCCCGGGCCCCCAGGCGGGAGGCCGCGTCGCGGTCCGTCATCAGCCATCGGGTCGCCTCGACGAGGGTGTCCACCCGTGTGGAGAGCACTCCGGCGTCGGCCGGCACCGCGTCCACCGCCTCGGTGGTGGCCAGCGCGATCACCGGCAGACCCATCGCCATCGCCTCGATCAGGCTCAGCCCGAGCGAGGTCCACCGGCACAGGTGCAGGTACGCCCGTCGCCGTGCCACTTCGGCGTGCATCCGGTCCTGCGGCAGGTCGTCGTGCCCGGTCACCGGCAGGCCGGGGTGGCCGGCCCGGGCGAGCGCGTCGGGCAGGCCGGCGACCCCCATGCCGAAGACGTCCAGCGGGGCGACCCGCGCGAAGCGGGGCATCAGGTCGGTGCCGGTGACCCGCCAGCGGCGCACCGGCTCGTTCGTCACCACGGCGAGCCGGTCGGCCTCGCCGCTCCACCCGGCGCGGGGCGGCACGATGCCGTGCTCGATGACGGTGGTGCGGGTGGCGCCGGCGTCCCAGAACAGCTCGTTGAAGTGGGTGACGTGGGCGATCAGCAGGTCCTCGCGGTCGGCCATCGGGTGGCGGGTGTCCGGCACGTCCCCCTTCGGCGTGTTGTGCTCGACGTAGATCGCCGGGACGTCCCGGCCCGGCCGCCGGCCGAGCCACCGCGCCGCGAGGTCGAACTCCTCCGGCCGTTGCAGGATCACCAGATCCACGTCGGTGGTGGCCAGCTCCTGCGGGGTGACCTCGACCGCCCGGTCGGGCCAGGGGTAGGTGCGGGCGCGCCCGAGACCGTACGGGCCGCGGTCGGGCGTGACCGGCACCAGGTAGCGGTGCCGACCGTGGACGAACGACGTCGTCCAGGAGCCGTGCACGTGCCAGAGCAGGATGTTCATGGCTCTCCTCAGCGGAAGTCGTCCCGGGTTCAGGCCGCCAGCAGGCGGATCGCGTCCACCACCTCGCCCGGATCCAGCCCGGCGAGGCAGGGATGGTCGGGCACCGGGCAGGCCGACGCCCGGGTGTCCCGGCAGCCGGCGCCGGCGTCGCCGAGCCGGACGACGGGCACCCGCCACGGCCCCCACTGTCCGAACGGGACGGTCGGGGCGAAGAGGCTGACCACCGGCGTGCCGACCGCCGCCGCCAGGTGGGCCGGACCGGTGTTGCCGACCACGACCGCGCGGGCGCCGGCGAGCACCCGCGCCAGCTCCGCGAGCGGGGTACGCCCGCCCAGGTCCACCGCCCGGTCGCCGGCCACGTACGCGGTCAGCTCCCGCTCGTGCGGTGCGCCGGTGACCACCACCCGGTGACCGGCGTCGGTGAGCGCGGCGACGATCGCGGCGCACCGGTGCGGCGGGCAGGCCCGCGCCGGCACCGACGCTCCGGGGTGGACGACGACGTAGCCCGGCTCGGTGAGCGCCGGGTGGGGGAGCGGCCCGTCGAGCAGGTCCGGCCGCAGGCGCAGGGTGGGTTCGTCGTGGTCGGGTAGGGCGTAGCCGGCGGCGGCGGCGAGGGACAGGGCGCGTTCGGGTTCGGGTACGCCGGTCGGGACGCGGTGGCGGATGTCGAGCAGGCTGCCCGGGTAGTCGTCACTGATCGCGGCGATGCGGGTGACGCCGATGGTGCGCAGCAGCAGGGCCAGGGGCAGGGGGGACTGGTGGTAGCTGGTGAAGATGACCGCCTCGTCGGCGGCCACGGCGGCGAGCCGCCCGGTCAGAGCGCCGAGGTCGGCGGCGTCGACGGGGCCGGGATCGGGATCGATCCAGGGCAGCCGGTGCTCGATCACCTCGTCGACGCCGGGCAGCAGATCGGCGGCCGCCCGGCCACGCGGCCCGCACAGCAGCACCACCCGCCGCGCGCCGGCGGCCACCGCCCGGATCCCGGGACCGGTGACCAACACGTCCCCGACCGAATCGGAACGCACCACCAACACCGTCCCGACCCGCCCACCGGCCCGCCCACCGGCCCGCCGGCCGGCCCGCCCACCGGCCCGCCGGCCGGCCGGCGGCTGGTAGGTGACCGGGTCCACCGCCGCCTGCCGCCGCAGGATCTCCGCGACCGCACCCGGCAGATCCACCGCCACCCACGGCGCCGCCTCAACCTCCACCGCCCGGGTCACCGCCGTGGGCACCAACACCGCCTGCGCCCCCGCAGCCAACGCCGCACCCACATCCCGACCGATGTCCCCCACCAGCACACACCGCCCGGGAACAGTGCCCAACTCCCGGGCCGCGGCCCGCACCAACCCCGGCGCCGGCTTACGACACCCACACCCGTCACCATCATCATGCGGACACACCAACCACGCGTCGAACGGCCCCAACAACTGCTCGATCCGCGCATGCACCGCAGCCATCTGCGCCCGCGTGAACAACCCCTTCGCCAACCCCGACTGGTTCGTCACCACACCCAGCCGCAACCCCGCCGCCCGCAACCCGTCCAACGCCACCCGCGCACCCGGCACCGGCCGCACCTTCTCCGGATCCCCGTTGTACGGCACGTCCTCGACCAACGTCCCATCCCGGTCGAACAACACCGCATCAAACAGGCGTGGACGTGACGGATTACTTTCCATACGGCAGCAGTTGCCCTTGGCAAGCGATTGCGTAAACATCAGCGCCCTGCCCGGGGACGCTCGTCACGGGTGCGCCACCAGCCGCGTACCCAGTGGGTCACCGCCAGCGGCGGGATCAGTGCGCTGGTCAGCGCCATCGTGGTGACCTCGTCGGCGGTGCGGGGGCCGGGCGCGATCCGGGCGTGGGCGAACTCCGCCGTGCCCGCCACCCAACCCGCACCGGCGGCCACCGAGACGGCGGTGAGGAGTCGTCGAGGCGTACCGTCGGTGGTCCGGGACAGGGCGGCGGCCACCACCGCGACGGCACCGGCGGCCGTGATCGCGACGTGCCGGTGCCGCCGGCCCGGCGGCAGCTCCAGGTCCTCCCGCCAGGCCGGCCCGTAGCGGCGGCGCAGCAGCGCGTCGTCGGCGTTGCCGCGCTGGACCCGCAGGCTCACCCAGCGGTCCTCGGGCCGTACCGGATGGGTCACCGCACGCCCGCCGCGGACCAGTTCCCAGCCGGCGAGCCGGACCCGGTGGGCCAGCTCGGCGTCCTCCCGGTAGGCCCGGGGGAACCGCTCGTCGAAGCCGCCCACGTCGGCCAGCGCCGCGCGGCGGTAGGCCATGTCGGCGGTGATCCACGCGCCCTCGGCGAGCCCGGCGGTGCCGCGCTCCCAGTCGGTGGGGCGGCGGCCGGCCGGCAGCGGCACCTCGACCCGGCCCTGCACGCCACCGACCCGCCCGCCGACCTCGAGGTCCGCGACCAGCCGGCGGGCCCAGTCCGCCGCCGGCACCACGTCGTCGTCAAGGAAGACGATCCAGGGCGACCGGGCCGCGCGCCAGCCCACGTTGCGGGCCGCCGCCGGCCCCGCGCCGGACCCGGTCAACACCTTGGTGTACGCGGACAGCGCCCCCGGCACCGCCAGCTCCCCGGCCTCCCCGCCCCGGTCGTCGACGAGCAGGATCTCCGGATCGGGCAGCTCGCCGGCCTGCGCGGCGAGCGCGTCCAGCAGCACCGCGAGGCTCGGCCGGCCGAGCGTCGGCACCACGACGCTGATCAACGGGCACCGCCAAGCGCGCCGCGCCGTACCGCGAACGGCCCGATCGCCAGCAGCTCCACCGGCGCCGAGCCGAACAGCTCCATCGCCTCGCGGGGCGTGTCCACCATCGGCCGTCCGGCCGTGTTCAGCGAGGTGTTCACCACCACGGGCAGTCCGGTGAGCCGCTCGAACTCGGCCAGCAGCTCCGCGACCAGCGGCTCGGTGTCGACGTGCACGGTCTGCACCCGGGCGGTGCCGTCGACGTGGGTGACCGCCGGAACTTGGTCCCGCCACCCGGCCTTCACGTTGTGCACGAAGAGCATGTACGGGCTGGGAAAGACCCCCTCGAAGATCTCGGCCGCCCGCTCGGCGCGCACCATCGGTGCGATCGGCCGGAACTGCTCGCGGCCCTTGACGTCGTTCATCCGCCGCGTGGTGTCCGGGTCGCCGGGGTGCGCGAGCAGGGAGCGGTGGCCGAGCGCGCGCGGGCCGTACTCGCTTCGTCCCTGGAACCACGCGACGATGCCGTTGCCGGCCAGCACCCGGGCCGCCTCGGCGGCGATCGAGTCGGGCCGGTGGTAGGGCAGCGCGGCCCGGCGCAGCTCCGCCTCCAGTTCGTCGTCCGACCAGCCGCGGCCCAGGTCGACGCCGCCCATCGGCACCGGCCGGTCGCCGAGGTCGCGGGCGACGTGCAGCGCGGCGCCGAGTGCGGTGCCGGAGTCGCCGGCCGCCGGCTGCACCCAGACGTCGCGGAACGGGCCCTGTGCCGCCAACCGCGCGTTGGCCACGCAGTTCAGCGCCACCCCGCCGGCCATGGCGATGGTGCTGGCGCCGCCGGACGCGTCGTACAGCCACCGGGCGAGGTCGAGGATGACCTCCTCCAACCGGACCTGGACGCTCGCGGCCAGGTCCGCGTGGTCACCGGTCATCTCCCCGTCGGCCGGGCGCGCCTTGGCGAGACTGCCCCAGTCGATGCGCTCGACGCGGAAGCCGCCCTCCGGCGTGACCCGCACCAGCTCGCGGAGCAGGCCGAGGTGTTTCGGTTCGCCGTACGAGGCCAGCGCCATCACCTTGTACTCGTCGCTGGAGTGCAGGAAGCCCAGGTGCCGGGTCAGGTCCTCGTAGAGCAGGCCGAGGGAGTGCGGCAGCTCCTGCGCGTACAGCGGCTCGAGCCGGCCGTCGGCGTAGACGCCGGCCAGGTGGCTGGCCACCTCACCACGCCCGTCGAGGACGAGCACCGCGGTGTCGTCGCCGGCCGGCGGCGCGGCCAGCCCGGCGGAGGCGGCGTGCGCCACGTGGTGCGGAACGAACCGCACCTTGGCCGGGTCCAGGCCGGGCAGGGCGGCGCCGAGGAACTGCGGGGCGCGCTGCGCGTACTCGACCCGCAGCCAGTCCCACGGGTCGGCGAGCCCCAGGCTCTCCGCCGGGCGGCACAGCCCGGGGTCGAACGAGTAGGCGACCGCGTCGAGGTCGTCGACGTCGAGCCCGGCGTCGGCGAGGCACCAGGCGGCGGAGAGTTCGGGCAGCTCCCACGCCGCGAAGGGGACGGGGCGCTTCCCGTGCTTGCGGCGACTGAACCGCTCCTCTTCGGCGGCGGCCACCACCCGACCGTCGACCACCAGGGCGGCCGCCGGATCGTGGAAGATCGCGTTGATTCCAAGGACGCGCATGCGCCAGTCGGTACCCCGGCGTCCGGGACCTAACCTGTAGATCATCGACTTCTCGACGCATCCTCCACCGGGCGCAACGTCCGCTGTGGAGGATTCCCGGGTGTGGGACCAAAGCCCCTGGCGGTGAGCAGGTCAAGCGACGAAGCTGGGCAAAGAGCCACAGGTCGGTCCAGATTGGTGGCCGTCGACGATCGCCGTCCCGGAGGTGCCTCATGTCCCCGTCCTCGCTCACCGCGCTGACCGAGGAGCAGCTGACGATCGCCCGCGCCACGGAGAACGGGCGCAGCGCCCAGACCGTGCACGGCGGCCAGGGCAGCCGGCTGCGGCAGACCCTGATCGCCCTGGCCGCCGGGCACGGGCTGGCCGAGCACGCCAGCCCCGGCGAGGCAACGCTTCAGGTGCTGCGGGGACGGGTCCGGCTCGTCGCCGACGACCACGCCTGGACCGGCGCGACAGGGGACCTGCTGGTGATCCCGGACGCCCACCACTCGCTGCACGCCGACGAGGACTCGGCGGTGCTGCTCACCGTGGCGCTCGGCTGACCGCGGGGCGCCGCCCAGCGCCCGTCACGCCCCGGCACCGGCCGGTCGCCCTGCGATCGAGCCGGTGCGGGTGACGGGTGCCCCGCGGCATCGGCCTGGTGGACCGTGCCGCGAGGCACCCGCCTGAGCTTGCGGAGGACGGGGTCAGCCCACCGCGACGGTGCCGTTCGAGGACCGGACGCAGGACACCGAACGGGTGCTCGTCGCCGCGGCGCCGGTCAGGCAGTGGCCGAGCACCTGGTGACCGGCCGCGTTCGGGTGCCAGGACTCCTGACAGGTCTGGAAGTACGTCACGCAGGCGTTCGCGATCCGCTGGATGTCGATCTTGTCCTTGCCGGACAGGCTGGTGACGAAGACACCGGTCGGGCCGTCCATCAGACGGATCGGGGTGGCCAGTGCGTTGCCCGGGCTGCCGGCCGACTCGCAGAGCCGCGCGCCGTCGAAGGCGCGCTGCACGTTGAGGTGGACCAGATCGGCGTTCGGGAACTCCGCGGCGATCGCCGTGCGTACCGAGCTGACCAGGGTGCCGAGACCCTGCGAGAAGCGGTGGCCGGGCGCGAGGCTGGCCCGGTGGATCGGGCAGCCGGCCGCGTACCGCTCCGCGCCGAGCGCGCGGAACTTGTCCCGCGTGTCGTCGCGGTTGTCCTCCGTCCAGTAGGTGCTGGCCAGCTCCGGCGGCAGCGGGTTCGTGTAGTCCTGCAGCACCACCCGGTGCTGTCCGTCGGCGTCGACCTGGGCGAGTGTGGTGAGGATCTGCCGCACCGCCGCGGTGGTCTCGGCGGTCGCCGCGGTGAGCTGAGCGGCCGTCGCCAGGTCGGCGTCGGTGCAGGGCTTCTGCTCGACCGGCCCGCCGAGGTACGCCCAGAACTCCCACCACCCCGTCCAGGCATCCGCGATGAACCGGTTGGCGCACTTCTCGGCGACGCCGCCGAACGTGAACGAGCTGTTGTTCGAACCGAGCCCGACGAGCACCAGGTCGATGTCGTGCGTCTGCGCGACCGCCCGCAACTGGTCGAGCTGGGAGGCGACCTGCCGGCCCTTGGTCCGGGTCGCCGAGGCGTTGGCGATGTCGTACGGCTGCCCGCCGGAGCAGGCGAGGTTGAACCGGGCGGCGATGCCGGGCAGGTCCGCCTTGAACAGCGAGGCGTTCGGCGAACGGTGGCAGAAGTACGCGTTGCTGTTCGGCGCCGACCAGCCCGGGAAGGCCTGGGCCACGCCGTTGACGTCGACCACCGACGCGTACGCCCCGGCGCCCTCGCCGCTGATGAAGCTGTCTCCGAGGGCCACGGCGGCGGTTGGCGGTGCCGCCCCGGCCGGAGTGGATGGAGCGATCGCCGCCGAGAAGGCGGCCGCGACGACGGCGATCCCCGCCGCCAGGACCGTACGACGCAACTTGGACATGTGACGCCCCTATCGAAATGCGAAAGATCCTCTGGGTTTGGGGATCAGATCACTTCCACACGACGAACGTCAATGCCCTGTAACAACTCCGCCCCCCGAACGAAACATCAACCCTGGTGACGCGCCCGGTCCGCTTCGTCTCGACCGCGCAGATGCCGCTGGCCGGCACCCGGGTTCGGGTGCCGGCCAGCGGCTTTCATTTCCCCCTGTGAGGAAGGTCTGTGGTCAGCTGTTCCAGTGCTCGGCGAC
>NZ_JBEORU010000053.1:0-14017 GCF_040302465.1 Micromonospora sp. NPDC126480 | reverse complement strand
AAACGCTCGGCTGGGACACCCCAGCCGAGCGCCTCGCTACTCTCCTAGCCGTCACCAACTAACCACCGTGTTGCAACGACCCCTTGAAACCACCCTGTTAACAAGGGGCCCTTCCTCTACCGGAGGCGTTAATAAGGGGCCCTTCCTTACACCTTCACCAGCATTTTGCCGAGGTTCTCGCCGCGGAGCAGGCCCAGGAAGGCCGCCGGGGCGTTCTCGATGCCGTCGACGACCGTCTCGTCGTGGTGGAGCCGACCGTCGCGCAGCCAGCCGGACACCTCCCGCACGAACTGCTCCCGCAGGTGCCCGTGGTCGCCGACGAGGAAGCCGCGCAGGGTGAGCCGCTTGCCGATGAGCAGCGCCAGGTTGCGCGGCGCCGCCGGCGGCTCGGTCGCGTTGTACTGCGCGATCATGCCGCAGATCGCGGCCCGGCCGTGCAGCCGCATCGCGCCGATGGCGGCCTCCAGGTGCTCGCCGCCCACGTTGTCGAAGTAGACGTCGATGCCGTCCGGAGCGGCGGTGCGCAGCAGCTCCCGCACCGGGCCGTCGTGGTAGTCGAAGGCGGCGTCGAACCCGAGCGCCGTCAGCCGCTCGACCTTGGCCGGTGAGCCGGCGCTGCCGATCACCCGGGCGGCGCCCCGGAGCTTGGCGATCTGGCCGACCACGCTGCCCACCGCACCGGCCGCGCCGGAGACGAAGACGGTCTCGCCCGGCCGCATCCCCGCCACGTCGAGCAGTCCGGCGTACGCGGTGAGCCCGGTCATGCCGAGCACACCGAGGTACGCCGTGACCGGCGCGAGGTCCGGGTCCACCGTGCGCGCCGCCTTCGCCTCCAGCAGCGCGTACTCGCGCCAGCCGAGGCCGTGCAGCACCGTGTCCCCCGGCGCGAACCCGTCGGCCTCGCTGGCGACCACCTCGCCGACCGCGCCGCCGTCGAGCGGCGCGTCAAGCGCGAACGGTGGCACGTACGACTTCACGTCGTCCATCCGCCCGCGCATGTACGGGTCGACCGACACGTACGTGTTGCGGACCAGGAGCTGCCCCGGCCCGGGCGCGGGAACCTCGGTGGTGACCAGGCGGAAGTTCTCCTCGGTCGGCCAGCCGCGCGGGCGCGAGGCCAGGTGGATCTCGCGGCTGGCGGTCACGCCAGGGCCTCCCGGACCCGCAGCGCGACGTCGATGTTGCCCCGCGTCGCGTTCGAGTACGGGCAGACCTGGTGCGCCTGCGCCACCAGCTCCTCGGCGGTGGCCCGCGGGACGGCCGGGAGGTCGACCGCGAGGGCCACGGTCAGTCCGAAGCCGCCGCTGCCGTTCGGCCCGATGCCGACCTCCGCCTCGACGACCGAACCCGTGACGTCCGCCTTGCCCCGGCGGGCGACCAGGCGCAGGGCGGAGTGGAAGCAGGCGGCGTATCCGGCGGCGAAGAGCTGCTCCGGGTTGGCGGCGTCGCCCGCGCCCCCCATCTCCTTGGGCACCGCGAGGTCGAGATCCACTGTGGCGTCCGAGGTGCGGACGTGCCCGTCCCGGCCGTCGCCGGTGGCCGTGGCCTGGGCGGTGTAGAGCACCTGCATGGTCGTCACTGCTCCTTCTGTCGGTGGATCGTCTCGGTGACCCGGGTGAGGGTGTCGCGGAGCGCGACGAGCTCGTCGACGCTCAGCCCGGTCGCCCGGGCCACCCGGCGGGGCACGTCGGCCATGCGCTCGCGCAGGGCCCGCCCCGGCGGGGTCAGCTCCACCGCCACCCGCCGCTCGTCGGCGGCCGACCGCCGCCGGACCACCAGGCCCGCCCCCTCCAGCCGCTTGAGCAGCGGGGAGAGCGTGCCGGAGTCCAGGTGCAGGCGGGTGCCCAGCTCGGAGACCGTGGGCGGCTCGTCGTGCTCCCAGAGCACCAGCAGCACCAGGTACTGCGGGTAGGTCAGGCCGAACTCGTCGAGGATGGGCCGGTACACGTCGGTGAAGGCGCGCGACGCGGCATAGAGCGCGAAGCACACCTGCCGCCGCAGCACCAGATCATCGGTCACCCGGAGAACGGTAGCGCACAATTGAATTGTGCACAACTAGACTGCCCGGTCAGGTCGCGCAGAGCGGCACGTCCGGCGGGATCGTCTCGGCACGCTTCACCACCGTCGTCTCGTCGCCCAGGTCGCCGGTGCGCCGGATCGGCCGGGTGTTGAAGACCTTCAGGAAGAAGTTGACCACGTCCGCCACCACCTGGGGGATCGAGTAGCCGATGCCGTAGCGCATGGTCACGTTGATGCCCGCACCGCGACAGACGGCCAGCGGGGCGCCGGCGGCGGAGCCGAGCGTGGCACCGACCTTCGACCGCAGACCGGCGTAGACCCCGGCACTGAAACCCAGCGCGCCGATCCCGACGGTGAACTTGACGTCGTAGCTCACCAGCAGCCCACTGACCCCGAGCGAGACGCCGGTGATGGAGTTGGTCAGGCTGTTGCGGACGGTGAACCCGCTGGGCACCACCGGCCCCCAGAAGGGGCGGCGGTAGCCGTAGCCGAGCTGGCCGGTCACCGCGTACTCACCGCCGGCCTTCAGGTAGCCGTCCTTGGCGGTGAAGACCGTCCGAACCTCGAAGACCTGGTCGACGGTCGCCGAGAACGGGATGCCGAGGATCGTGCCCACCGGCACGCTGAACTGCACCGGCACCGAGATCGACTTCGCCAGGTTGCGGGTGTTGCCCACCCGGGTCGCGGCGTCGACCGCCACCCGCAGCCCGGCACCGCCGGTGACGCTGAACTCGGCCCGGGTCACCGTGCCGCCGCTGATCGCCAGGTGGAAGCTCGCGCTCGGCCGCCGCATCACCAGGGCGACCTCGCCGGTCATCCGGATCTCGGCGTCGTCGTACCGGAAGTCCAGGCCAACCCCGTCCGAGCAGCACTTCGGGGTCAGCCGGAACCCACCGGCGGTCACCGTCTCGCCGGGAACCGCGAGCTTGCCGTCCGGCTGCGGCGGTCGGGGCGCCCGCGCAACCACCCCGTTCGCCGGCACCGCGCCGACTCCGGCCGGCACCACACCGCCGCGGGCCGGCACCACACCGCCGCGGGCCGGCACCACCGGCGGCAGCCCTCCGCCGACGCCGCCGCCGTCCTCCGGGAGGTCACCCGCCGCCCAGGGCGGGTCACCCGCCGGGTACGCGATCGGCCGCTCCAACGGCACCGGCTCGGCGGTGCTGAAGGTCCCGTCCCGGACCACCTCGGTCAACTCCACCGGCGCGATGGTCACCGCCAGGTCGTCGCCGTCGCGTCGCGCGTCGACCACCCGGCCGACCGCCCGTGCGGTCAGGAACATGACCTTGCCCGGGGCGAGCTGGTCCGCCCGCGCCGCGCCCGGGTCGATCCGCCAGGTCAGCCCGTCGTCGGTGACCGACCGCACGGCGGCGCCGCCACCGCCGACCAGCACCACGTCCGGCTGGTACGTCACGTCGGGGTGCGGCTGCGGGGCGAGCCCGTGCCGGATCGCCTCCGGCCCGTACGGGTCACCGGGTCCGCCGCCGGACCGGCCGTCACCGCCCTGGCAGGCGCTCGCCAGCAGGGTGCCGAGCAGGGCCGCCACGGCCAGCGAACGTCCACCGCGGATCACCGTCGCACCCTCAGAGCCGCTCGGCCACGGTACGCGCCACCTTCTCCAGCGGCTTACGGTTCTCCGCCGGGTCGTTGAGGCGTACCAGGCGGACCGCTACCCAGACGCCGGACCGGTGGACGAAGACCGCGTCCGCGCCCGCGTACGCCTCGTCGGCGACACCGGCCAACGGGCGCAGTTCGTGTCCCAGCTCGCGCTCGATGTCCAGGTACTTCTTCGCGCCGTCACCCACGTAGACCTCCACCTGGGCGGTGGGACCGCTGACCGGCGCGGTGTAGCCGCACGTGTCCCGGATCGGCACCGCGTCGTTCAGCGGCGTGCCCGCGAGTTCTTCGGCCTCCGGCTTGGTCACCAGTTGGCAGGCGTCCGGAAGCGCCACCGGGGACGCCGCCGGCTCCCCGCCGGCCGTGGGAGCCTCCGACGGCAGGTCGATCCCGGTCGGCCCCGGAGCGACCGGTGTGCTCGCCGGCTCGCCGCCGCAGCCGGCCAGCGATGTGGCCGCGATCGCGGCCAGCGCCGCCAGCATCGGGCCGATGCGTCCTCGGACGGTCAACCTCACCTCGACGTCCCTCCTGCCTCGTCGGTAGGCGCGGTGCCCCGCGCCACGTCCGGTGCCGCGATCCACTCGGCCGGGCCGAGCCGGTCGACCCGCCAGCCGGCGGCCCGTGCCACGGCGGCCACCGTCTCCGCGTCCGGTCCCTCGACCAGGGCGAGCACCACGTCGTCGGCCGGGATGCGCAGCGCGCCACGCAACCTGGTGGTGCCGGTGGTCAGGCGCTCGACCGGCTCGTCGGCGCGCTCCGCCGGGCCGCGGTCGTAACGTTCGAGGACGAAGAGGCGGGAGGCCATGCGCCGACGCTAGGCCCGGCCGGCACGGAGGTAATCGGGTGTTTCCCTACGCTTCGGCCTCGGTCCGGGCCATCACCGCGCCCAGTTCGGCGCGGCTGGCCACGCCCAACTTCCGGTACACCCGGGCGAGGTTCGCCTCCACCGTCTTCGGGCTGATGAACAGCGTGTCGGCGATCGCCCGGTTGGTCCGGCCGGCCGCCGCGAGCCGGGCCACCTCCAGCTCGGTGCCGGTGAGCTGCCGGGGTGCCGGTGGCCGGCCGCCGGTACGGGCCACCTCCGCGCGCGCCCGCTCCGCCAGGGCCGCCGCTCCGAGCGCGTCGAACTCCGCGGCCGCCGCCGTCAACGCCTCCCGCGCCGCCCGGCGGCGCCGCATCCGGCGGTGCGCCACCCCCGCCACCAGCAGGCAGCGGGCCCGGTCCAGGGGCAGCACGTACGGCGGCACCCCGGCCCGCGCGGTGGCCAGCTCCGCCAGCGCGTCCGACGGGTCGGCGCCGCGCGCGCCGGCCAGGAGCACCCGGCTGCGGGCCAGCCCCAGCGTCGTCCACGGCCGGGGCAGTCGCCGGTGGCGGGCGGCGAGCCGGTCCAGCACGGCCTCCGCGGTCGCCAGGTCGCCGGCACCGACGCACGCCTCCAACCAGTCCGGCTCGAAACGCTGGGCGAACGGCTCGACCACACCCAGCCCGTCAAGCGTCGACGCCACCCGGCCGTAGTGCCGAGCCGCCTCCGGCAGCCGGCCGCCGATCAACGCGGCGTACCCAGCCAGCTGCTCGTGGATCCGCCGGAGCCACGGGTCGTCCAGTTCGGCGGCCCGGCGCAGCCCCACCGCGGCGATACGCTCGGCCTCGCCGAGCCGACCGCGGTGCGCCAGGAGCAGGCCACTCATCCAGTCCTCGCTGGCCTGGCCGGTGCCGTACTGCTCACCCAGCTCCCGGGCCGCACCGAGGTGCGCCTCGGCGGCCGACCAGCGGCCGGCGAGCAACTCGTTCTCCGTGAGGTGGACCAGCAGCTCGTGCTGGGACGGCTCGTCACCGCGGGCGGCCGCCCGGTCCAGCATCCAGTGCAGCCGGGCGCGCGCCCGGTCATGCTCGTCGACCGCCTTCCACCACACCGCCGGCACGGTGCCGGCCAACCAGGACGGCTCCGGCCCCTCCAGCTCCAGCGCCCGGTCCAGCAGCTCCGTGCGGGCCGGCAACCCCGCGCGGGCCTCGTTGAAGAACAGCAACAGCAGCGCCGCTGCGTACAGCGTCCGGTCCTCCGGATGGTCCGCCAGCAGGGCGATCGCCGCCTCCGCGTGACGGCGGGCCGGGTCCGGGGCGTCCCGGAAGAGGCTGAGATGGGCGTGGATCCGCCCAGCCAGCCGGGAATCGCCCGGCACGACGGCCAGGGCCGGCTCGGCCGCCGCAAGCGCGGCATTCACCGACTCGTCGGAGCTCCACGCCACGATGGCGCGCAGCAGCAGCGCCTCCGCCCGCGCCGGGCCGGTCAGCTCCCGCGCCGCCCGCTCGGCGGCCACCTTCGTGGCCGGGTAGTCACCGCTGTCGAACCGGCACTGCACGGCGGCCAGCCGCCACCGCGCGTGGTCGTCGGCGGTCGGCGGGGCCAGGAGGGCGGCACTGTCGTACAGGCCCGCCGCCGTCTCCGGGGCGCCACGGGCCCGCTGCCGGTCGGCCGCGGCGGCGATCTCCACCGCGGCCCCGAGGTCCGGCCCGGTCACGCAGTGGGCGAGCTGCCGGGCACGCTCGTCCGGGTCCGGTGCGGTCTCCGCCAGCAGCCGGTGCAGCCGGCGGCGCACCCCCGGCGGCACCTCGGCGCGGACCGCCGCCGCGTAGACCGGGTGGGCGAAGCGGACGACGTCGCCGGTGACGGCCACCAGGCCGGCCTCCTCGGCCGCGTCGAAGGCCTCCGCCGGGACCCCGGCCGCGCCCAGTCGCACAAGCGTGGGTACGCCGGTGAGGGCGGCCAGGCGGATCGCGTACCGGGTCCGGGGCGGCAGCGCGGCGAGACGGTCGACCACCAGGCCGCGCAGCGACGGCGCGGCCGGCAGGTCGGCGCCGGGCGCGGGCAGCTGCGGCATCCGCAGGACCGCGCGGGCCAACTCGATGGCGAGCAGCGGGTTGCCGGCGGCCTCCCGGGCGACCCGGACCAGCAGCGGCCGGGGAAGCGCGGCCCCGAGTTCGGCGCGCAGCACGTGGTGGAGTGCGCCGACGCCCAGCGGGGTCAGCACCAGTCGGTCCGGGTGGGCCACCTGGTCCAGCCCCAGCGGGGCCGGCCCCGCACCGGCCGCCTCGGTACGGGCCGTGACCAGCACGGCCACTCCCGGCGCCAGCCGGCGTAGCGCGAACCGCAGCGCCCGCTCGCTGGGCGGGTCCAGCCACGGCGCGTCGTCCACCGCCACCAGCAGCCGCGGCGCGGCCGGACCGGCCCGGGCCGCCTCGATGAGCGCCCGCGTGGCGACTCCCACCGTCCGCTCGTCCACCGGCTCGTCGGCCGCGTCGGTGAGCAGCACACCGGCCAGCGCCGCGCGCTGCGGCGGCGGCAGCCGCGGCAGCGCGTCGGCCAGCGGGGCCAGCAGGTCGGCGAGGGCCGCGAACGGCAGCCCCGCCTCGATCTCCGTCGGCGCGCAGGCCAGCACGAGCCAGCCGTCCCGGCGGGCGTCGCCCACCAGCGCCCGGTGGACGGCCGTCTTCCCGATCCCGGCCGGGCCCTCCAGGAGCACCGGCCGCCCCTGCGCGAGGGCATGGCGGGCGCGGTCCACCACCTCGTCCCGGCCGAAGACCGCCCCGCTCACCCGGCCAGTCTGGCACCGCGCGGCAAGCCGGTCGAGGACCGCGCCGTCGACGCCCGGCGCGGCGGACCGGGCCCGACCGCCCGCTCAGGCGGCGGCCAGGGTCTCCAGGGCCTGCGCCACGGTGAACGCGCCCGCGTAGAGCGCCTTGCCGGCGATCACGCCCTCCACACCCACCGGCTCCAGCGCGGCCAGCGCCCGCAGGTCGTCCAGGGTGGAGACCCCACCGGAGGCGATCACCGGCGCGTCGGTGCGGGCACAGACGTCACGCAGCAGCTCCAGGTTCGGCCCGCGCATGGTTCCGTCCTTGGTGATGTCGGTGACCACGTACCGGGACGCGCCGGCCTTGTCCAGCCGTTCCAGCACCTCCCACAGGTCACCGCCGTCGCGGGTCCAGCCCCGGGCCGAGAGGGTACGACCCCGCACGTCGAGCCCGATCGCCACCCGGTCGGCGTACTCGCCGCAGACCCGGTCGCACCACTGCGGATCCTCCAGCGCGGCGGTGCCGATGTTGACCCGGGCCGCCCCGGTGGCCAGCGCGGCGCGCAGCGACTCGTCGTCCCGGATCCCACCGGACAGCTCCACCTTCACGTCGAGCCGGCGCACCACGTCGGCGAGCAGGGCGGCGTTGGAGCCCCGGCCGAAGGCGGCGTCCAGGTCCACCAGGTGGATCCACTCGGCGCCGTCGCGCTGCCAGGCGAGCGCGGCCTCCAGCGGGTCGCCGTAGGTCGTCTCGCTGCCGGCGGCGCCCTGCACCAGGCGGACGGCCTGGCCGTCGGCGACGTCGACGGCGGGCAACAGGGTGAGGCTCACGGTCTCTCTCCTCGGATCAGGTACGACGGTCCAGGGCGATCACCACGATCGCCGGAAGTACGAGCAGCAGGAGCGCGACAAGGGCGAGCCGCAACGCGAGGTCGTCCACAAGGGACCAGATCAGCAGGATCGCCGCCCCGGTCAGCACCACGATCGCGGCCCGTTCGCGGCGGGAGTGCCGGGGCAGCCGGCCCGTCCGCCCCCGGCGCAGCGTCGGTGTCAACCGGCGGACCAGTGCCCGCCGCCGCGCCCGCCGGGCGAGCTGCCGCTCCCGCACGACCCGCTGCCGCGCCGCCTCCGCCTCCCGGGCCGCCCGGCGCCGCGCCCGCTCCTTGCTCACCGGACGCCCCCGACGCGCCGGCCGCGCGTTCGCTCAGCCACCGGCGGGGAGCGTGGTCAGCCAGTTCCGCAGCAGGACGGCACCGGTGTCGGCGGACTTCTCCGGGTGGAACTGGGCGGCGGAGAGCGGGCCCCGCTCCACCGCCGCCACGAACTCCGCCTCGTGGTGAGCAGTGGTCACCAGGGCGCCGGCGGCGGCCAGCCCGGCCGCGTCGGCCACCGCGTACGAGTGGACGAAGTAGAAGCGGCTGCCTTCCGGCAGGCCGGCGAACAGCACCGAGCCGGCCGGCGGGTGCACCGTGTTCCAGCCCATGTGCGGCAGCCGCCGGGCGGGCAGCCGCGTCACGCCGCCGGGCAGCAGCCCGAGGCCCTTGGTCACGATCCCGTGCTCCTCCCCGTGCTCGAAGAGCACCTGCATGCCGACGCAGATGCCGAGCACCGGCCGCCCGGCGGCGACCCGCTCGGCGATCACCGGGCCGGCGCCGAGCGCCTCGATCCCGGCCATGCAGGCGGCGAAGGCGCCCACGCCGGGCACCACCAGGCCGTCCGCGTCGGCGGCGGCGGCCAGGTCGGCGGTCACCGTCACGTCGGCACCGGCCGCGGCGAGCGCGCGCTCCGCCGACCGCAGGTTGCCCGACCCGTAGTCGAGCACCACCACCCGGCTCACGAGCCCTCCCCCGGAAGCAGCCACAGCCCGCCGGCGACGGCGGCCAGCACGGCCAGCGCCGCGGTGACCAGCACGGCGCCGCGCGGGGCACCCTGCCGGTGCAGCGACAGCACGCCACCCGCCAGCACCCCGGCCAGGATCAGCAGCAGGACCGGCAGCACCCCACCCATCAGATCCGTCCTTCATTCGCGACTGCGGTACTCCGCTGCGCTGCGTTCCTCGCGCTCATCAGAGCCACCTTCCATTCGCGACTGCGGTACTCCGCTGCGCTGCGTTCCTCGCGCTCATCAGAGGGCACCCTTCGTGCTGGGCACCACGCCCGCCGACCGCGGGTCGATCGCGGTCGCCTCGCGCAGCGCCCGCGACACCGCCTTGAACTGGGCCTCCACCACGTGGTGCGCGTCCGGGTGGCCGCCCGGCCGGGCCGCCCGCAGCACGTCGACGTGCAGCGTGATCCGGGCCGCCTGGCCGAAGGACTCCCAGATGTGCCGGGTCATGCTGGTCGGGTAGACCGGCCCGATGTACGGGGCCAGCGCCGGCTCGTCGTGCACCACGTACGGGCGGCCGGACAGGTCGACGGCGGCCCGCACCAGCACCTCGTCCATCGGGACGGTGGCCGAGCCGTACCGCCGGATGCCGGCCTTGTCGCCCAACGCCCGATCGAACGCGGCGCCCAGGGCGAGTGCCGTGTCCTCCATCGTGTGGTGCGCGTCGATCTCCAGGTCGCCGACGGTGTGCACGGTCAGGTCGAAGCCGCCGTGCCGGGCGATCTGGTTCAGCATGTGGTCGTAGAAGCCGACGCCGGTCTCGATGTCGGCCTTGCCGGTGCCGTCGAGGTCGATCTCGACGAGGACCTTGGTCTCCTTGGTGACCCGCTCGACCCGGGCGGTGCGACTCATGATGAAAGCTTCTCCATTGCGGACAGGAAGGCGTCGGTCTCGGCGGGGGTGCCGGCGGTGACCCGCAGCCACCCGGGCAGGCCGACGTCCCGGACCAGGACGCCGGCGTCGAGCAGGGTGCGCCAGGCGGCGGCCTGGTCGCCATCGACTTCGAAGAGCACGAAGTTGGCGTCGCTGTCGGCGACCCGGTGGCCGCGGGCGCGCAGCGCGGCCACGATGCGGTCCCGCTGCTCCTTGATCGCGACGACGGTGCCGAGCAGGACGTCGCGGTGCGCGAGGGCCGCACGGGCCGCGGCCTGGGTGAGCGCCGACAGGTGGTACGGCAGCCGGACGAGCTGCACCGCGGCCACCACGGCCGGGTCGGCCGCGAGGTAGCCCAGCCGGCCGCCGGCGAACCCGAACGCCTTGCTCATGGTGCGGGTCACGACCAGGCGCGGGTGGCCGGGGAGCACCGCGAGGGCGCTGACCGTGCCGGGCCGGGCGAACTCGGCGTACGCCTCGTCGACCACCACCATGCCCGGCGCCTCGGCCAGCACGGCGGCGATCACCGTCGGGTCGAGGGCGGTGCCCGTGGGGTTGTTCGGGGAGCAGAGGAACACCACGTCGGGGCGGTGCTCGCGGATCTGCGCCACCGCCTCGGCGGCGCTCAGCCCGAAGTCGGCACCGCGCCGGGCCGGCACCCACCGGGTGCCGGTGCCGAGCGCCAGCAGCGGGTGCATCGAGTACGCGGGCGCGAACCCGAGCGCGCTGCGGCCGGGCCCGCCGAAGACCTGGAGCAGCTGCTGCTGGATCTCGTTGGAGCCGTTCGCCGCCCAGAGGTGGTCGACGGTGAGCCCGTGACCCAGGTACGCCGCCAGGTCGGCGCGCAGCGCCACCGCGTCCCGGTCCGGGTAGCGGTTGAGGTCGCGCAGCTCGGCAGCGACCGCCTTGCCGATCGCCTCCACCACCGCGTCCGGCACCGGGTAGGAGTTCTCGTTGGTGTTCAACCGGACCGGCACGTCCAGCTGCGGCGCCCCGTACGGCGTCAGCCCGCGCAGGTCGTCCCGGATCGGCAGCTCGTCGAGGGTGGTCATGACACGTCCCCGGGGAAGCGGGCGCTGACCGCCTGGCCGTGCGCGGGCAGGTCCTCCACCGTGGCCAGCGTGACCACGTGCGGGGCTACCTCGCGCAGCGCGTCCCGCGTGTACTCCACCAGGTGGACCCCCCGCAGGAAGGACTGCACCGACAGGCCGGAGGAGTGCCGGGCACAGCCACCGGTGGGCAGCACGTGGTTGGAGCCGGCGCAGTAGTCGCCGAGCGACACCGGCGACCAGGCGCCCACGAAGATCGCCCCGGCGTTGCGCACCCGCAGCGCCCACTCGCGGGCGTTCTCGGTCTGGATCTCCAGGTGCTCGGCCGCGTACGCGTCGACCACCCGCAGCCCCGCGTCGAGGTCGTCGACGAGCACGACACCGCTCTGCTCGCCGGACAGCGCCGTGGTGATCCGCTCGGCGTGCTTGGTCGCCGGCACCTGCCGGGCCAGCTCGCGCTCGACCGCGTCGGCCAGCCGCACCGACGGCGTGACCAGCACGCTCGCCGCCAGGGGGTCGTGCTCGGCCTGACTGATCAGGTCGGCCGCGACGTGCGCCGGGTCGGCGGTGTCGTCGGCGAGGATGGCGATCTCGGTGGGCCCGGCCTCGGCGTCGATGCCGACGACGCCGCGCAGCAGTCGCTTGGCGGCGGTGACCCAGATGTTGCCCGGGCCGGTGACCAGGTCGACCGGATCGCAGTGGAGGTCGCCCTCGGGGTCGGCCGCGGCACCGTACGCCAGCATCGCCACCGCCTGCGCGCCGCCGACGGCGTAGACCTCGTCCACGCCGAGCAGGGCGCAGGCGGCGAGCACGCGCGGGTCGGGCAGGCCGCCGTTGTCCTTCTGCGGCGGGCTGACCACGACCAGCGAACGCACCCCGGCCTCCTGCGCCGGCACCACGTTCATCACCACGGTCGACGGGTACATCGCCAGGCCGCCGGGGACGTACAGGCCGACCCGGTCGACGGGCACCCAGCGCTCGGTGACCGTGCCGCCCGGCACGACCTGCGTCGTGTGGTCGGTGCGGCGCTGGTCGGCGTGCACCCGGCGGGCCCGGCGGATCGACTCCAGCAGCGCGGCGCGCACCTGCGGGTCGAGGGTCCCCTCGGCCTCGGCGATCGCGTCGGCGGGGACCCGCAGCACCTCCGGCGAGACGCCGTCGAACCGCTCGCTCGCCTCCCGGATGGCCGGGTAGCCATGCTCCCGAACCGCCGCCACGAGGGGACGGATCCGCTCGACGGCCACGGAGACGTCGAGCTGGGCACGGGGCAGCAGGCGGCGCGGGTCACGGACCCCGCCGCGCAGGTCGATCCGGTTCAACACCCTTGCGAGTCTAGGCGGCCGTCGTCCGGGCCGACCGGCGCCGCCCGCTCGGCGGGACGGTGAGCCGGGACACGCCGCCCGTGGCGCGTCGGGCTACCCTCGATCCCGTGACTGCGCGGCTGCCGGTGTTCCCACTCGGGACCGTCCTCTTCCCCGGTCTGGTGCTGCCGCTGCACATCTTCGAGGAGCGCTACCGCGCCCTGGTCCGCCACCTGGTCGGCCTGCCCGAGGGAGCGCCCCGCGAGTTCGGCGTGGTGGCGATCCGGGCCGGCTGGGAGGTCACGCCGAAGGGGCCGGACGGCCGCCCGCTGCCCGGTGCCGGCGACGTCACGCTGCACGAGGTGGGGTGCACCGCCGAGCTGCGGCAGGTGACCGAGCTGCCGGACGGCGGCTTCGACATCGTCACCGTCGGCCGGCGGCGGTTCCGGGTGGGTCAGGTCGACCGGACCGGCGCGCCCTACCTGACCGCGGAGGTCGAGTGGCTGCCCGAGCCGGACCCGGACGAGGCCGCCGACCTGCTCGCCGCGCGCGTGATCGCGGTCTTCCGGCAGTACCTGGGCCTGATCCGCGCCGACCCGCAGGAGCTGTCCGAGCAGCTTCCGGAGGACCCGACCGTCCTGTCGCACCTGGTCGCGGCGACGGCCGCGCTGACGGTGGCCGACCGGCAGCGGCTGCTCGCCATCGACGACACCGCCGCCCGGCTCCGCGCCGAGCTGCGGCTGCTCAACCGTGAGGCGGCCCTGCTGCGCCAGGTGCGGGCGGTCCCGGTGCCGCTGGGGGAGCTGGCGTCGCCGCCGACCCCCAACTGACGCCCGGCCCGTGCGGGCCGTCGGCGGCCGGCTCCGGCCGCAGTGACGGCCACCGGGACCAGCCGGCCAGCAGGGTGTACGCGACCGCGGCGCCGAACGCCGGCAGCAGCATGTTGCCGTACGGCACCGGCAGCACGCCCAGCACCCATTCGACACCCCCGGCCCGCAGGTCCGCCGGTTTGCCGAAGGCCTGCCCCTCGGGCGCGGTCGCCAGCAGGCGCTCGAAGGTGGCCAGCCCCACCCGGCGGCCGACCTGCCAGGCGACCAGGGCCGCGCCGAGCGCGCCGAGCACGGCGGCGACCAGCCCGATCGGGCCCCGGGCCCGGCGCAGCACGAACCACAGCCCCACCGCGGCGAGGACGCCGAAGCCGAGGCCGAGCAGGCTGAACCAGCCGTCCGCGGCGATCGGCTGCTCCGGTTGCGGCTCCCCGTAGACGGCGCCCACCGCCGTCTTCACCACCGGGGTGTCCGGCGCGAGCGCGGCCCAGAGCAGCCCGAGCGGGGCGCCCAGGACCACCACGCCAAGGGCGCCGACCGCCGCCCGGACGATCCGCGGGCGGAGCGGTTCCCTCGGCTCCGGGGCCGGGGGCGGCCCGGCGTACCAGGTCGCCGGGTAGACCGGCCCGCCCGCGGCGAGCCCCTCCGGCGGTGTGCCACCGCCGTGCGGGTACGGCGCGGCCGGCGCCGCGGGGTCGCCGGCCGGGCCGGCGTACGGCGGCACCGCGGTGGGGCGGGGCCGGTCGGGGTCGGGGGTGTCCGCGCTCACCCGGTGATCCTCTCAGCCTGAATCCACCGGTACTCGGCTTGGGTGCGGGCGTGTCGAGTGAATGAGGGTGCTCCTGACCAGGAGGATCACGGTTACCACACCAATT
>NZ_JBEORU010000052.1:0-22108 GCF_040302465.1 Micromonospora sp. NPDC126480 | reverse complement strand
TTGGTGTGGTAACCGTGATCCTCCTGGTCAGGAGCACCCTCATTCACTCGACACGCCCGCACCCAAGCCGAGTACCGGTGGATTCAGGCTGAGCCCGCCCGGCGTGTCGGCGGAAACCGAGGCAGGTGCCGGCCGTCGCCGGGCGGCGGCGTAAGCTGGCCCGTCGTGAGTCTCACCATCGGCATCGTCGGCCTGCCCAACGTCGGCAAGAGCACGCTGTTCAACGCCCTGACCAAGAACGACGTGCTCGCGGCGAACTACCCCTTCGCCACCATCGAGCCCAACGTCGGGGTCGTCGGCCTGCCGGATGAGCGGCTGCACCGGCTGGCCGAGATCTTCAGCTCGCAGAAGGTGATCCCCGCGCCGGTGTCGTTCGTCGACATCGCCGGGCTGGTGCGCGGCGCCTCCAAGGGGCAGGGGCGGGGCAACGCGTTCCTCGCCAACATCCGGGACGCCTCCGCGATCTGCCAGGTCGTCCGCGCCTTCTCCGACCCGAACGTGGTGCACGTCGACGGCAAGGTCTCCCCGGCCGACGACATCGAGACGATCAACACCGAGCTGATCCTCGCCGACCTTCAGACGCTGGAGCGCGCCGTGCCGCGGCTGGAGAAGGAGGCCAAGCTCCGCAAGGACCGGGCCGCCGCGCTGGCCGCCGCGAAGGCCGCGGTCGACGTCCTCGACGGCGGCACCACCCTGTACGCGGGGGCGGCCGCCGCCGGCGTCGAGCTGGAACACCTGCGTGAGCTGCACCTGCTCACCACCAAGCCGTTCCTGTACGTCTTCAACGTCGACGAGGCCGAGCTGGCCAACGCCGAGTTCCTCGACGAGTTGCGGGCCCTGGTCGTGCCCGCCGAGGCCGTCTTCATGGACGCCAAGATCGAATCCGAGCTGGTGGACCTGCCCGAGGAGGAGGCCCGCGAACTGCTGGAGTCGATCGGGCAGTCCGAGCCGGGGCTCGACCAGCTGGTCCGCGTCGGCTTCCGCACGCTCGGGCTCCAGACGTACCTCACCGCCGGCCCCAAGGAGGCGCGGGCCTGGACCGTCCCGGTCGGCGCGACCGCGCCGGAGGCCGCGGGTGTCATCCACTCCGACTTCCAGCGCGGCTTCATCAAGGCCGAGGTCGTCTCCTACGACGACCTGGTCGCGGCCGGGAGCATGGCGGCGGCCAAGGCGGCGGGCAAGGTCCGCATCGAGGGCAAGGAGTACGTCATGCAGGACGGCGACGTCGTGGAGTTCCGCTTCAACGTCTGAGCGTGGCTGACAGATCCACCCTCGCTATGGCAGGGGCGGACACCAGGCCGCGGCCGGCAGTCCCGCTACCGCGGGCGAACCGGCGGCCAGGATCACCACCCCAGCCAACAGCCACGGCCACCAACCTCGATACTTGTTCGTCCGCGCCAGCGCGATGCCCAAGCACAGCGCTCCTGCCACGCCTGCCGCGCAGGCCAGGACCCAGACGAGCGTGCCGTTGCCCGGTCCCCGGGACGGGGACTCGTTGGGGCACCCGCCGGGGTTGGTGATCTCGGGGCTATACCAGACGAGGAGCCACGCGTACAACAGCAGCACCGGGCCCACGACAGCCGAGGTCAAGGCCGTCACTACGAGCCGCAGTCTGATGGCGGGCACCGGCGCGACGGTGCCGTCGGCCCGGCAGTCGGTCATGGCGGCACTTTCGCAGGCCGGCATACCGTGGGGGGAGCGTCGCGGAGCTTCCGATACCGATCTGACACGCAGCACTCCGGGGCCCGTCCGCTCTGAGGGCGACGGTGCACCGGGCAAGCGCAGGAGAGTCCATCCCGGTCCCGGCCGTACGGGCTGCCCTGGCCGCCCGCCGGGGTCAGCACTCGTCCCGGCCGAGCCGCGCGAACTCTTCCATGCTGACGGTGCGCTGCACCTCGTCGTTATTGACGATCGCGATGATCAGGACCGATCCGGCGTGCAGGCTGGCTACTTCGGTGAGCCGGAAGGTCACGGGGCGCGTTACGAAGCTGCGGTTCTCGGGGAGCCCGTACAGCTCGAACGTGGTGTGCGGATCGAGGGGCGGCTCTGGTGACAACCCGGTCAGGCGCAGGGTGGTCGGCGATGTTGCGTCGCGCGGCACGGCATACTCCTGCCGGGGCCATGGCGGCCAGTTCGTCGGTGACGCCGCCTCGCCGGACGGGGTCGGCGGGGCGGAGGCCTCTGCGGGACGGAGTACGACGGAGTCGGGCGGCCGGTCCGCGCACCAGGCCAGGGCCGCGAGCAGTCGCCCGTCGCGGTCCGTCGTCACGCCGGTGATGCCCTCGGTCGCCGGCGTGCAAGCGGCCATACCGACCAGGATGAGAAGCATTGTGGTGAGGCAGGCGGCAGGCCGCTGCATTCTCGTCAAGATCTGGACGGCCACCTTCCGACGGTCTCACCGACGCGTCACACGGCAATCTCGGCCTCGTCACTGATCGACGCCAACGCGCAGCGTGCTGAGGCGTGGTACGCGCCTTCTCCCGGTCCTTGGCGGCCTCTCGGGTGGCCGGGGCTGTCTGCGATCCTGTGCGGATGCGACAGCTCACCGTGCTCGGTAGCTGCGGTGCCTTTCCCGAGCCGGGCCGTGCCTGCAGCGGGTTCGCCGTGGACTGGGACGGCTTCCGCCTGGTGCTCGACCTCGGCTACGCCACGTTGCCGCGACTGCTGACGCACTGGCCGGACGGCCGGGTGGACGCGGTCGCCATCACCCATGAACACGCTGATCACTGCGTCGACCTGCACGGGCTGTTCCGGTGGCGGTACTACGGCGAGCCCGGTGGGCCGCGGTTGCCGTTGTACTGCCCGCCAGGGGTGCTCGAGAGGATCAGCGGCCTGGAGCCGGACGTCGACCTGCACGCCGTCTTCGACGTGCACCCGCTGCCCGGCCGTTACCGGGTGGGCCCCTTCGACCTCACCGGACTGTCACTCCCGCACTTCGTTCCCAACGCCGGCATCCGCCTCGAGGCCGACGGAACAGCTTTGGCCTACTCAGGGGACACCGGCCCGTCCCCGGTGCTTGCCGAACTCGGCCGCGACGCCGACCTGTTCATCGTCGAGGCGACCGACCGGGTAGGCGAGACAAGCCGCTCCACCCGTAATCTCCTGACCTCGGGCGAGGCCGGCTGCTGGGCTCGTCGGGCCGGCGCCCGCCGGCTCATGCTCACCCACTTCTGGCCGGGCAACGACCGGTCAGCCGCTGTGTCGGCGGCGCGGGTCGAGTTCGGCGGTGCCGTACTGGCGGCCGAGGAAGGCCTCGCCGTCGAACTCGAGTCACCCGCCGAGGCCGGAAGAGGGAGGGGAGCAGGCATGCCGAGGAAGCCGGAGCCGGGCCTGGCACCGGAGGACTCGAGGCCCCGCTACCAGGGTGACCCGGTCCTGCTGACGGTGGACGGGCAGGACTTCCGTGTGCGGGTGCGTGCCGACAGCCCCGGCTCGTACGACTTCGACTGGCTCAGCGGGCCGCACGACTACGGCTTTGGCGTCTCCGGGCGCGCCGACCCGCCGAGGACCCGGGCTGAGATGGAAGAGCACATCCGCGCCTTCCTCGCGATGATCGACCCCGCCACCGGCTACATCCAGGAGCAGCCGCCGGACCGGGATTGACCTGAAGCCCACTTCAGGTACGAGCATCGGTCGCATGACGACAAGCGACACGATTCTGGTCACCGGCGCAACGGGAAATGTCGGCCGGCACGTGGTGCATCGGCTGCGGCAGGCGGGCGTGCCGGTACGCGCCCTCACCCGTGATCCGGCCAGCGCCGACCTCCCCGATGACGTCACCGTGATTCGCGGCGACCTGACCGACCCGGAGTCGCTGCCGGCCGGGCTGGCGGACGTGGCGGCGGTGTTCCTGCTGTGGCCGTCGCTCTCTCCCGAGGGCGCGGCGGCGTCGGTCGAGGCGATCACGGCCCGGACCAGCCGGGTCGTCTATCTGTCAGCGCTCCAGGCGGCGGACGGACCGGACACCGTATGGGGCACGGTCGAGCGGCTGATCGAGAAGTCCGGTGTGGATTGGACGTTTCTGCGCTGCGGCGGGTTCGCCGCCAACACGCTCGGCTGGGCGGAGCGGATCCGCGCCGAAGGCGTGGTGCGGGCACCGTACGCCCGGGCCGCGCGGTCGCTGATCCATGAGGCGGACATCGCCGACGTGGCGGTGCGGGCGCTGACCGAGGCGGGGCACACGAGTGAGGCGTACGCGCTCACCGGCCCGGGCGTGGTGACCCAGGCGGAGCAGGCGCGGCTCATCGGCGCGGCGATCGGGCGGCCGGTGCGCTTCGAGGAGCAACCGCTCGACGAGGCCCGCGCGGAGCTGCTGTCGATCTTCGGTGACGAGGCTCTGGTCGAGGGCATGCTCGCGTACTGGGCCAGCCTGGTCGACGAGCCGGAGCCGGTGACGACCACGGTGGCGGAGGTGACCGGCCGACCGGCTCGTACCTTCGCGGAGTGGGCCCGCGACCATGCCGCCAACTTCGGCGGGTAGGCCGGCAAGATCAACTCGACTTTCCGCATGTCGGGGTGTCGCGGCGCCGGTGACAACCCGACCTGCGGTAAGCCGGGCGCGTCGATGATTTCGCCCGCCGCCGATCGTCGTATTGACTGACGCAACGGCGGAAGGAGAACCATGGCCAAGGTGCTGTACGCGGCGACGGCCTCGCTCGACGGCTACATCGCGGGCCCCGGCGGTGACATGTCCTGGCTCACGGAGCACGTCGGCGGTGCGAACCCGACGGCGGAGCGCCTGCTGGCCGAAGTCGGTGCGCTCCTGGTCGGCAACCGCACCTTCGGCGGCGACGACCCGAATCGTGGCACCGACAAGGAGGGCGCGTTCGGCGGCCAGTACCAGGGACCGGTGTTCGTCCTCACGCACCGACCGCCGGCCGAGGCGCCCGCGGGTGTCACGTTCGTCGGCGACCTGCACAGCGCGGTCGCGCAGGCCAAGGAGGCCGCCGGCGACAGGTATGTGAACGTCCTCGGCGCGAACGTCGCGAAGCAGTGCATCGAGGCCGGGCTGCTCGACGAGGTCCTGATGTTCTTCGCTCCGGTGCTGCTCGGCGACGGGGTGCGCATGTTCGATCACCCGGGCGGCACGCGGGTGCGGTTGGCGCAGCTCCCCGGCGAGACCGCGCACTGGTACCGCGTCGTCCGCTCCGCGTCCTGACATGATGACGCGATTGCGGACCCGGCTGGTCTTTGTGCGTCACGGTGAGTCGGTGCACCAGATCGAATCCGTGGTGGGTGGCCCCCGCGGCTGCCGCGGACTGACCGAACGCGGCCACCAGCAGGCGCGGAGGCTAGCCGGGCAGCTCACCGAGGAACTGGCGGGCGCGAGTCCCGTGGCCGTCTACTCGTCGGTGCTGCGGCGAGCCGTCGAGACTGCGAGGCCCATCGCCGAGGCCCTCGGCACTGCGTCGGTCGAACACTGTGGGCTGTGCACCTGGCACACGCCCGCCGCTGCCGACGGCATGCCGACGGCGCGGTTCCAGAGGCAACACCGGGCAGACGGGGGTGGGGTGTTCCGGCCGTTCGAGGACGGCAACGAGAGCTGGGCGGAACTGGTCGTCCGTACCAGCCGGGCGATCATGGACCTCGCGCATCGGCATCGGGGCGGCACGGTGGTGCTGGTCGGGCACACCGAGACGGTGGAGAGCTCGTTCCACGCGCTCGCCGCTCAGCCACTCCTCCGGGCGTTCGACCTGGCGGTGACCCCGGGATCGGTCACCGAGTGGGTCGCCGAGGACATGCCGACCGCCTGGCCGCCGCCACGCTGGACCCTGCGGCGTTTCAACGACGTCCGCTGACCGTTCAGCCGGTGGCGGAGGCCGGCGCGGCGGAAGCGCGACGACCGATAGCCGCCAGACGCCCGGTGTCGCGCACGGCATCGTCGAGGGCATGTCGAGCAACAGTACGGCCCGGACCAGCGGTCCCGTGCCGTTCGAACCCTGGTACGCGTTCGCCGAGGGTGGCCCGGTGGAGCGGGCGCTGCTCCCGTTCCCGTCGTCGACGCCCGCTCCGTTCGAGGTGGCCCGTTGGTCGGTGGCCCCGGGAACCGCCAACGACCTGGACGTCCACCGGTCGCGCGAGATCTGGATCATGGTGGCCGGCGCCGGCACGCTGACGTGGGCCGACCAGAACACGCTGCTCCGGGCCGGGGACGTGGTGGCGTTCGAGAGCCGGGTGCCGCACCAGATCCGGAACGACGGGCCCGACCCGCTCCTCGCCATCTCCGTCTACTGGTTGCCGGCAGACGCCTGAGCCGCGGCCTCGGCGATCAGCCGGCCGGTTCCGGGGCTGGATCCTGCCACTTGCCCGGTAGGGCCCGGCCGGGCGGGAGGAGCCGGCCGGCCGGGCACCGGATGGTGGATCAGAGCAGGCTGACCTTGTACTTGTCGGCCGCCTCGCGGACCGGCTGGTAGAAGGTGGTGCCCCCACGCTGGCAGTCGCCGCTGCCACCCGACGTGATGCCGAGCGCCTTGGTGCCGTCGTAGAGCGGGCCGCCGGAGTCGCCGGGCTCGGCGCACACCGTCGTCTGGATCATGCCTCGCACGGTGCCGCTGCCGATGTAGCGGACGGTGACGTTGAGCGCGGTGACGGTTCCGCTGTGGGTGCCGGTGGTCGACCCGGTGCGCTTGACGGACTCGCCGACGTACGCGTCGGCGACGGTGAAGCCGCCGGGGTGGCTGAGCGAGGTGTTGTCGTAGCGGACGAGCGCGTAGTCGTTGCCCGGGAAGCTGGAGCCGACGGTCGGGCCGATGACGGTGGTCTGGCTGGAGTTGGTGTACCAGGTATTCACCACGTCGCCACAGTGGCCGGCGGTCAGAAAGTAGTAGGTGCCGCCGCTGACGGCGTTGAAGCCGAGTGAGCAGCGGTAGCCGCTGCCGTAGATGGCGTCGCCGGCCGAGAGCAGCCGGGTGAAGACGCCGGGGGTGCGCTGGACGCGGATGGCGCCGGCGTTGCCGCCGGCGTCCTGCCGGATCTTCGCGATCTCGGCGGCGGAGACGGTGCTGTCGGCGGTCACCACGACACGGCCGGAGCCGGCGTCCACGTACCAGGCGATGCCCTCGACGCCCGACCGGTCGACGGCTGCGCTGACGGCGGAGAGTTGGCTGGCGCTGTACGCCTGGGCGGGGGCGGCCGCGGCGGGCGGCGCGAACGCCGCGGTGGCGACCACGCCGACGGCGATTGCGAGTAGTCGGACGGATCGGGGGATCGGGCGGCTGTGAGTGGTTCTCACGGTCTCCTCCTCGGAGCTGCGAGGGCCCGGGTCTGCGGGTCCTCCGCGCTGTCGTCAGGAGCCGCACCAGCCGGGCCGTCGATCCCGTGTTCCTGACGACGATTCAGCGAGTATCGGCGCTGATCGATAACCAATGCAAGGGTTCGGATGGGTAACGTGCAACTTTCGACAGGCAGGACGACCCCGACAAGGTTCGCGTCAGGGACGGCGCCGCTTCGTGCGGCTATCCGGTCGAAACGCCGGACGACGCCGGATGCCGCCCGTCCGGCGGGCGGCCGGTCAGGCTGACCTCATCGGTACGGTGAGGGAGGTGGGTCGTCCTTGGCGAACAACGGTTCCGCCCGGTCCATCAGTGGTCGGGTCAGCGAGATGCTCGCCGATCCGAAGCTCGACGAGGAGGGGCTGCGGCTCTACCTGGCGAGGCTGCTGGACCAGGCGAGCTACCACAGCCGGCTCATCAACAAGCAACTCGTGCTGTTCTTCGGCATCGGTGCGCTGTTCGAGGTGCTCAGCCGGGGCGCGGTTCGGGAGCTGGAACTGCTCGGGGCGAAGTTCCAGGACCTGTCGTTCATCCGGAGCCTCCTCCCGGTCGCGGCGGCGTACCTCTTCGCCAGCATGGTTTCGTCGTTCCTCGCCACCCTGCTGTACCGCCGCGTGGTCAACCAGATCCACTTTCAGCGCTACCCCAGGATGGCGGCCAGCCGCCTCCACGAGCTGCTGCTGCCGGTCGGTAACCCGTTCTCGATAACGATGGAGCTGGACCTGTTCACGTCCCGGCCGTCGGTGCAGGGGCTGATGGCCGCCGGGTCCGTCGCGTACGTCGGCCTGATCTTCGCGGGCCCGGTGGCCTTCTTCGTGTACGCCTACAGCCGGTTGTTCGCGGAGCCCGGCGCTCCCAGCGTGCTGGTGTACCTCTCGCTGCTCGGGACGGTGTTCTTCGCGCTATTCGCCCTGTGGCAGATCGCGGTGTCGCTCCGCCTCGACTAGGGAGCCGGCCGAGCGCCGGTCGGGGCCTGGTGGGTATCGATAGCTATCTTGATCTTCGAGCAACCGTCCTTTATGGTCATTCGGTCGGCGGTCATGGGCAGGCGCTGGTCGCCGTCGCGATCGCCGGTCGAGGATCCGTTACCGGAACGCACGGGGGCGTGGGCACGTGGTGTCCGGCTCCGAGTAAGGGAGACGACGTGAATCGCAAGGTGCTCTCATCCGCCCGGATGGTGCTGGCGGCGCTGGTCGCTACCGCTCTCACGCTGGTGGCCGGCCAGTCACCGGCGCTGGCCGTACTGCCGTCCGACTACAAGATCGAGGTTTCGAGGTGGTACCACGGCTCCGGCCCGGCCGAGTCGAACACCATCAAGATCACTATCCGTAACGGCTGGAACGAGAAGGTCGGCGACGGCGAGTTCCGTGCCGATCCCGATGCTTACGGCGCACCCGGCGACGCCCTCGGTGCGTGTGACGACAGCGCCGACGGGTTCGGCGTCGAGATTCGGATGGACATCGGCTCGTCCGGCGGCCTCCAGCAGACCGATCGCGTCGCGTCGACGCGCGGTCACAACTCCCCGTACTGCACGGGGTGGGTCACCGGAAACATCGCCGAGAACACGCCGGTCGCCGTCAAGGTGTGCCTCGTCAAGGGAGACCTGGCGTACTGCACCGGCGTCTACAACGCCCGCGCCTGACGTCCGAGTCGGCCTGCGGGGGGTGTCTCCCCGCAGGCCGGTGGCCGCCGCACGCATCGTCTGACCGGAGCTATGGAGCCGATCGAATGGTCGGCCCGGGCGCTCCGGCCGGCACGACGTCCGGCGGTCGGGCAGCGGGCCGGGCGAGGAAGGCCACGGCGACAAGCGCGATCAGCAGCCACGGTACGAGTACGGGTGCCAACGCCGGCCAGATCGGCCAGGCCGGTGCGGACAGCCCGTCGGTGCGCAGGTCGGACCAGGTGGCCAGCGCAGGCGGGAGCAGGCCGACGGTAAACAGGGCGAGGACGAGCGGCTGCCGGCGGGTGCGGGCCAGCAGGAGGAACAGTCCCGCCCCGAGAAGTGCCCCGAGCAGCGCGCCGCCGACCGTGGCGACCTGGAGCGCGGCGGGCGGGGTCGCCATCACCGTGAGCTGCGTGCCGGTGGGGTGCTGGGTGAGCGTGGCGCGCAACCCGTCCCGATCGACGCGCCATCCGTCGCACGGTCGCCCGTTCACCGGGCGGCGGTGCCGCACCCACCAGCACGGTGCCCAGCAGCGCCACGGCCACCTGCCGCACCCGTCGATTCACGACCTCACCCCCGCCGAGTGCGGCACAGCCTAGCCCTCGGCGTCCACCCCGGCTGCCCGCCGAACGGCGGTCCGCTTAGTCGACCGGACGGATCAGTTCGACCTCGTCGCCGGGATGGAGCTGGATCTGATCGTTCTGGTCGCGGACCTCAAGGACCGGTACGCCTTCGTCCATGTCCATCCGGCGGCACACGTTTGCTGTGAGACTTTTCCGGCGCGGGGGCGGGCTCCTGGACCGGGTGGCCGACGACCCCGCCACGATCTACGCGAAAATTTGACGGCCGACGGTCCGGAACGCGGGTGCCCGTTCGTCAACCTGATGACACCCCACGAGAGGAGCACACGGTGAAGTACTTGATGTTCGTCTGCAGCGACACCGAGCCGGACACCGACCAGGCCGACTGGCCCGACATCGAGGCCTGGGTGGCGGAGAACGACAGCCGGGGGCGGCGGCTGACCGGTGACCGCCTCGCCGAGCCCTCGGCCGCCACCACCGTCCGGGTCCGCAACGGTGAGCTGCTCATCTCCGACGGTCCGTTCGCCGAGACCAAGGAGGTGATCGTCGGCTTCGACCTGCTGGAGTGCGCCGACCTGGACGAGGCGATCGAGGTGGCGCGCGCCCACCCGATGTCCCGGGGCGGGCGGATCGAACTGCGGCCGCTCGTGGAAGCGGATGAATGAGAGCCCGCACGACCGGGCGGTGGCGGCGGGTGCGGCCGTCGCCACCGCCGGGCGGGAGGCGTACGCCCGGATCGTCGCCACGCTGATCCGGATCACCGGGGACTGGACGCTGGCCGAGGACTGTGCCCAGGAGGCCCTGGCGAGCGCCGTGCAGCGGTGGCCGGCCGACGGCGTGCCGGCCAATCCGGGCGGCTGGCTGATGACCGTCGCCCGCAACCGCGCGGTGGACATGTTGCGCCGGGCCGACATCGAACGCCGGAAGCTGCGCGAGCTGGCTGCGCTCGCGCCGTCCGAAGCGGCGGCGGACACCACGCCGGGGGAGGGGGAGATCGTGGACGACCGGCTGCGGCTCGTCTTCACCTGCTGCCACCCGGCCCTGGCGCTGGAGGCGCGGGTGGCGCTGACGCTGCGTACCGTCTGCGGGGTGCCCACCCCGGACATCGCGCGGGCGTTCCTGGTCACCGAGGCGACGATGACCCGGCGACTGACCCGGGCCAAGGCGAAGATCCGGGCGGCGCGGATCCCGTACCGGGTGCCGACCGGGCGCAGTCTCGACGAGCGGCTGCCCGGCGTGCTCGCCGTGCTCTACCTGCTTTTCACCCGGGGCTACGACGCCGACGGGCGACCGGCCTTCGCCGGGGAGGCGGTCCGGCTGGCACGGCTGCTGGACCGGCTGATGCCGGGGCAGCCGGAGGTCGCCGGGCTGCTGGCGCTCATGCTCCTGCACCACTCCCGCCGCGACGCCCGGCGGGACGTGGACGGCAATCTGTTGACGCTGGACCGGCAGGACCGGTCCCGATGGGATCAGGCCGCCATCGCCGAGGGCCTCGCCGCGCTGGCCAGGGCGGGCGAGGGCCCGTACGCCCTGCAGGCCCGGATCGCCGCCTGCCACGCCACCGCCGCCGCCGCGGAGGCCACCGACTGGCCGGCCATCGCCCGGGCGTACGACCGGCTGGTGGGCATCCAGCCGTCACCGGTGGTCGAGCTGAACCGGGCCGTCGCCCACGGCTACGCGTACGGGCCGGAGGCCGGGCTGATGCTGCTCGCGGCGGTGCGCGCGGGCGGCGCCCTGGACGGGTACCCGCTGGTGCTGGCCGTCGAGGCCGACCTGACCGCCCGCCGCGGCGACACCGAGCGGGCGGCAGCCCTGTTCGAGGAGGCCGCTGCCGCGCATACCGGAGCGGAGCGCCGGGCGCTGCTGGACCGCGCCGCCCGGCTACGGAGCTGACCGGCTGCCCGGCCGTCATCGGGGTGCTTCACGACCCCCGGGCGATGACCACCAGGCCCGCGAGCAGCGGCACCGGGCGGCCGAGGCCCGCCTCACGGGGGCGATCGAGTGCCGCCTCGGACCGATGCGGTCCGAGGCGTCCGGACGATGCGGACGCCCCGGTGTCATTCCGGGCCTCGGCGACCGTTAGAGGCGGGTCAGCGTGCTCATCCAGTTGAAGTACTGGCCGGTCATGCTGTTGTAGCTAGCGGAACTGTCGGCATTGAAGGCGATCGTCGGCGTGTAGGCGTAGCTGTTGTTCGACTCCCGGTTCAGCCAGCAGCGGCTGTTGTACCAGTTGCTACCCTGTGAGTTCGGCCAGACCTCGCAGTTCCAGCGGTAGTAGCCGGCGGCGAGGAAGATGTTCACCTCCGACTGCTTGCTGAGGGTCCAGTGCTCGACCCAGCGGTAGGTGTCCTGCGCCAGGTAGATCCGCCGGGACGGGCTGACCAGGGTGGCGTATCCGCCGTCGCGCTGTGGGTTGTTGGAGAGGAAGAGGTAGCGCTCGATCTTCGCGGGCGGTGACGCCTGCGCGGGTACTCCCAAGACGGCCACCAGGGCCAGGGCGGTTGTCAGTGCGGCCAAAACTTTCGCGGCGGCTCGTCTCACGTCCACGTCCTTTCTCCGAATGGGGTGACGATACCGACGCCGGAGGGCTCCGATGGTTCCGTGCGGACCGTCCCGAGTGGCTCTCGCGCCGGCGAAAAGGCCGCGTAGACCGGGGCCGGGTCGAGGCGGGCGATGTATAGATGCCCTGAGTCCGCCCACTGCTGTGTCGGCAGCAGAACCTTGGTGCTGGCTTCCCGATGGGGGTAGGTGGCCGCGTTCGCCCGTCCCAAGCCGGCACGGAGAGTCAACTGGTTGGCATCGAATGACAACCAGTGCCGACCGGCTCAGCTGATGTAGTGCAGGATCACGTTGTGGACGTGGTGGCTCTTCTGGGCGCCACGGAACTCCACCTCGTAGGTGTGCGTACCGACGTGGATTGCGATGGCGCCGGTGGAGAAGAACGAGCCGCCCCACGACTTGTTGCTGACAACGCTCACGCTTGTGATCTTCGAGTACGGGATGCTGGTGATCGCGTACCGCTTGCCGATGAACGAGCGGTCCTGGATGATCACACGCCGGTCGGTGAGGCCGATGAAGCCGGTGCCGGTGCCCACGGCGTCGTAGACGGCGATGATCTGCTCACCTTCGAGCAGGCCGCTCTGGATCTGCTGGAACTGCTCCTTGCGGTCGTACGTCGCGTTCGCCATGACTGCCAGCGTAGGCCCGCCCGGCCACATTCAAGATCAACATGCGGGGCCGTCGGAACGAGGGCCGCTCGCGCCCTTGGCGGGAGGCGACTTGCCCTGCCCGAGGGCCTTTGGATCTGAGCCGTTGACGACATCGGCTGGACGCCCTGGTCGGTCCGACGCCGGGACGGGCTCCGCAACGCAGAACGCCTGCCGGCCCAACTCACCCACGACATCAGCTCCAAAGGCGTCTGTCCATCGCCGCTGCTGCGTAGCGCATTGAGTCTCCGGGGCCCCGAGATCAGAGGCGGTGGGCGGCGATGACGAACTCCCCGTCGCCCCGGCCGACCGGCTCGCCCCGCCAGCCGCCGTGGACCCCGAAGAACTGCGCCACGTGGCTGGTCCGCACGGCCACGGCGGTCAGGACTCGGTGACCGCGCGGTACGCGTCCTCGATGCGGGCCGCCAGCAGGACCTCGCCCTCGGTCAGCGGCGCGTTGCCGTGCCCGACCCGGATCTGCGTCTGGTCGGCGCGGCGGCTGATCTCCGGACGCAGGTGCAGTGCGTCGGCGACCACCTTCACCCGCTCGGTGAGGGCCGCGTGCTGCGAGTCGTCGATCACGAGAGTGCGTCGGATCTGCTCGCCTTCCCGGGTCCACCCAGGGAGGAGGGCCAACGCGTCGCTGAGATAGTCGTGCTTCCCCCGCCCGAACAGCACGCGCATCACCACACCTCCCAGGCGCCGTTGCCGGCTTGTGGCCAAACCGTCGCCATCCCGTGTCTTGCCGGTGGCCCTAGTCTTTCGCCGTACGGTGAGTGTGTCCACGGCCACACTTCCGTGTCTTCCTGGCCTGACGGTCGGCCACGGTACCCAAACCGCCGATTGATCTGGCACGCTGGACGCCCGTGCGGACCGAACGGGCTAACGACGGTGGGCGGGTCGAGCGACGAGAGCTGAAGGTGATCGTCGGCGCGGCGATCATCGAGAACGGACGGGTGCTCGCCTGCGCCCGCTCCGCCCCGCCGGAGGTGGCCGGCATGTGGGAGTTCCCGGGCGGCAAGGTCGAGCCGGGGGAGAGCGAGACGGCGGCGCTGGTCCGCGAGTGCGCCGAGGAACTGGCCGTCCGGGTGGAGATCGGCGACCGGGTCGGCCGCAACGTCCGGATGGCGCACGGCCGCTCGGTGCTCAAGGTGTACGCGGCTCGCCTGCTGCACGGCGACCAGCCGCAGGCCCTGGAGCACTCGGCGCTGCGCTGGCTGTCCGCGGCCGAACTGGACAGCGTCACGTGGCTACCCGCCGACGCGCCGATCGTCGCCGCACTCCGCCCCCTCCTGGCCGCCCGCTGACCCGCCCGCGAACCGGAAGGCCGGTCCGAAAACGGACGGGGGCCGCCGGCATCTGCCGTGGCCCCCGTCATCGTCGATGCTCTCAGTGCTTGTCCTGCTCCGGATGCGCGAAGTTGAGGTGCTCCGGAGGCAGCGGGAACGTCACGTCGTCGCCGAACGGGGACGGCGCCGCCGCGCGGTCGAAGGTGAGCTCGGTCAGCGGCAGCTTGCCGGACGCGTCGACCGCCGGGGCGGTCGGCTTCGGCACCTCGCGGTGCCAGTTGACGCCCTGCTGCGCCTGCACCTCGGCCTGCGGGTCGTGCGAGCCACCCGCGTGCGAGTGGAGCCCGGCCGGGCCCGCCGCGTGGGCGTGCACCGCGCCCGGGGAGTGCTCGCTGGTCACGCTGGTCTGAGGCACCTGACCCCTCCGGAAGATCTTGCTACCAAGCCACACGAGTGGATCGTACCTGCGGTCGACGACCCGCTCCTTCATGGGGATGATCCCGTTGTCGGTGATCTTGATGTGCTCGGGGCAGACCTCGGTGCAGCACTTGGTGATGTTGCAGTAGCCCAGGCCCTGCTCGGCCTGTGCGTACTCCTTGCGGTCGTCCCTGGCGTCCAGCGGGTGCATGTCCAGCTCGGCCGCGCGGATGAAGTACCGGGGCCCGGCGAAGGCGGGCTTGTTCTCCTCGTGGTCCCGGATGACGTGGCAGACCGTCTGGCACAGGAAGCACTCGATGCACTTGCGGAACTCCTGCGAGCGCTCGACGTCGACCTGCTGCATCCGGTAGTCGCCCGGGGCCACCCCCGGCGGCGGCGCGAAGGCGGGGGTCTCCCGGGCCTTCTCGTAGTTGAACGAGACGTCGGTGACCAGGTCCCGAACCACCGGGAACGTCCGCAGCGGCGTGACCGAGATCGTCTCGTCCTCGGTGAACGTCGACATCCGGGTCATGCAGGCCAGCTTCGGCTTGCCGTTGATCTCGACGGAGCAGGAGCCGCACTTGCCGGCCTTGCAGTTCCAGCGACAGGCGAGGTCCGGCGCGTCGGTGGCCTGAAGCCGGTGGATGACGTCGAGGACCACCTCGCCCTCGTTCACCTCGACCATGTAGTCCTGCAGGTCGCCGCCGGTCTCGTCGCCCCGCCAGATGCGGAATTGCCTCTTGGTGCCCATCTACTTGCCCGCCTCCTCAGCGAGGGCGTCGAACTCCGTCAGCTCCTCGTCGGTCAGGTACTTGGCCAGCTCCGCGCGGTCGAAGAGCGCGACCAGCTCCGGGCGCATCTTCGGCAACGGCTTGCGATCCAGTCGCACGGTGTCGCCCTCCAGCGAGCAGACCAGGTTGACCCGCCGCCAGGCCGGGTCCATCGCCGGGTGGTCCTCCCGGGTGTGGCCGCCCCGCGACTCCCGCCGCTCCAGCGCCGCCTTCGCGGTGCACTCCGAGACGACAAGCATGTTGCGGAGGTCCAGTGCCAGGTGCCAGCCCGGGTTGTAGCGACGTCCGCCGGCCGCGCTGACCTTGGCCACCCGCTCGCGCAGTTCGCCGAGCCGGCTCAGCGCGTCGACCAGCTCGTTCTCGCGCCGGATGATGCCGACCAGGTCGCCCATCACCGCCTGGAGGTCCTGCTGGAGGTTGTACGGGCTCTCACCGGTGTCCCGCTGCAGCGGCGCGAGGGCCGTCTCCACCGCGGCCTCCACGGCCGTCACCGGGACCCGGGGGCGCGAGGCCAGGCCGTCGGCGTACGAGGCGGCGTGGCCGCCCGCCCGCTTGCCGAAGACCAGCAGGTCGGACAGTGAGTTGCCGCCGAGCCGGTTGGACCCGTGCATCCCGCCGGAAACCTCGCCGGCGGCGAACAGCCCGCGCACGTGCCCGATCGCCGCGCCCGAGTCCGGGTCGACCTCGACGCCACCCATCACGTAGTGGCAGGTGGGGCCGACCTCCATCGGCTCCTTGGTGATGTCGACGTCGGCCAGCTCCTTGAACTGGTGGTACATCGACGGGAGGCGGCGGCGGACCTCCTCGGCCGGCAGCCGGGAGGCGATGTCCAGGTAGACGCCCCCGGCGGGCGTACCCCGGCCGGCCTTGACCTCGCTGTTGATCGCCCGGGCCACCTCGTCGCGGGGCAGCAGCTCCGGCGGGCGCCGGTTGTTGTCCGGGTCGTCGTACCAGCGGTCCGCCTCGGCCTCGTTGTCCGCGTACTGCTTGCGGAACACGTCCGGCACGTAGTCGAACATGAACCGCTTGCCCTCGGAGTTCTTCAGGACACCGCCGTCACCCCGGACCGACTCGGTGACCAGGATGCCCTTCACCGAGGGCGGCCAGACCATGCCGGTCGGGTGGAACTGGAGGAACTCCATGTTGATGAGATTCGCCCCGGCGCGCAGCGCGAGCGCGTGGCCGTCCCCGGTGTACTCCCAGGAGTTCGAGGTGACCTTGTACGACCGGCCGACACCACCGGTCGCCAGCACCACGGCGGGCGCCTCGAAGAGGACGAACTCGCCGGACTCCCGGTAGTACCCGAACGCCCCGGCGACCCGGTCGCCGTCGAGCAGCAGCTCGGTGACGGTGGTCTCGGCGAAGACCCGGATCCGCGCGTCGTACGAGCCGTGCTCGCGCTTGTCCTCCTGCTGCAGAGAGACGATCTTCTGCTGGAGGGTGCGGATCAGCTCCAGGCCGGTCCGGTCGCCGACGTGCGCCAGGCGCGGGTACTCGTGGCCGCCGAAGTTGCGCTGCGAGATCTTCCCGTCCTTGGTGCGGTCGAAGAGCGCACCGTACGTCTCCAGCTCCCAGATCCGCTGCGGCGACTCCTTCGCGTGCAGCTCGGCCATCCGGAAGTTGTTGAGGAACTTGCCGCCGCGCATCGTGTCGCGGAAGTGCACCTGCCAGCTGTCCCGGCTGTTCACGTTGCCCATCGCGGCGGCGGCGCCGCCCTCGGCCATCACCGTGTGCGCCTTGCCGAAGAGCGACTTCGAGATGATGGCGGTCTTCTTGCCGGCCAGCCGGGCCTCGATCGCCGCCCGCAGCCCGGCGCCGCCGGCCCCGATGACGACGACATCGTAGTGGTGTCGTTCGATTCGCGTGGTAGTGGTCATGTCAGGGGCCTTCAGTTGATGAACCGCAGGTCGGTGATCCAGTCGGCCGCGACGGCCATGATGTAGAAGTCGGTGAAGAGCACCGTGAACAGCGACACCATGGCGAACGTGCCGTGTCGGACGTTCAGCTTGGACACGAAGGTCCAGAAGCGGTAGCGGATCGGGTTCTTCGAGAAGTGCTTGAGCCGGCCGCCCATGACGTGCCGGCAGGCGTGGCAGGACAGCGTGTATCCGGCCAGGGCGACGATGTTGACCAGGATGATCAGCGTGCCCAGACCGACGCCGAAGCCACCGTCCGGGCCGCGGAACGCCAGGATCGCGTCGTAGATGTTGACCAGCAGGATCAGCGCCGCGAGGTAGAAGAAGTACCGGTGCCAGTTCATGACGAACAGCGGGAACCGCGTCTCACCGGTGTACTTCTTGTGCGGCTCGGTGACCGCGCAGGCCGGCGGCGACGCCCAGAGCGACCGGTAGCCCGCCTTGCGGTAGTAGTAGCAGGTCACCCGGAACCCGGCCACGATCGGGAAGGCGATGATGCCGAGCGGGAGGAAGAACGGGAACGCGCCGAACCAGGTGCCGAAGTGCGACGAGCCCGGCACGCACTCGCTCGACACGCACGGCGAGTACAGCGGCGTGAGGTAGTGGAAGTCCTCGACGTAGTACCACTTCGCCATGAAGATGCGGATCGTCGAGTAGACGATGAAGAAGAGCAGGATCGCGGCGATGATCGCGGGCTGCACCCACCAGCGGTCCGTACGCAACGTCCTCGCCGAGATGGCGGCGCGCGGCCGCGCACCCGGTCCTCCCGGCCTCGTTGCCGTAGTTGTCATTCTTCTCTCCCTGACGGGCCCCTCACGGGCTGCGGATCAAGTTCCGGTAGGCAACCGGACCGGCTGAGCCGCACCCGCTTGCCAACGTCATGCGCACACCAACGCCCACGCCGGCGATACGGCGCAGCTAAGTGACACACGTTACGCCGATCTTCGCGAGCCGTCCGCGCAAGGCAGTGTCCCGTGTGTCCCCGCCTCAGGAAACCCCTCGGAGGAAGATCGATGTCCGGATGTTAGGAACTTCACCCGGGAATCGACGGCGGTCAGCCGGACGCGCCGCCGGTGAAGTTCCACGAGGCCAGCCGCAGCGCGGGTGCCTCCCACCAGACGCCGTCGACCCGGTCCGGCTGGCGCGCCGGCCGGCGCCCCACACCGAGCACCGCACCCGGGCCGAGCGCGCGCGGGTAGGCCTCGGTGAATCGGAAATCGCGCACCGCCCGGGTGACCACGCCGTCCTCCACGAGCCACACGCCGTTGCGGGTCAGGCCCGTGACGACCAGGCTCTTCGGATCGAGGACCCGCGTGTACCAGAGGTCGCTCACCAGCAGGCCCCGGCGGACGCCGGAAACCAGCGCGGCGATGTCCGGGTCGACCACCGCCCCGGACAGGTCACCGTCGCCCACCCATTCGGAGCCCGAGCCGCCCTGGGCCCGGGCGGTGGGTGCCGGCGGGTCCGACGCGGGCGCCAGGCGCAGGTTGCGGGGCATGGGGCCCCAGGTGGCGGCGCCCGCGGCGGCGTGCCCGGTCGGGGCCGCGCCGACCTCCGCGGCCGTACGCCGGTCGTGGGCGACGGCGCGGGTGGTGCCCGCGTCGACCAGGACCAGCGCCTCGCGCGGCGTGCCCTCCACGTCGAACGGCAGCCCGGAGCCGCCGAGCGGATCGTCCACCAGGGTCACCGCGGGGTCGAACTGGGCGGCGCCCGGCTCGGCGAAGGACTGCCGCTCGGCGTACCGCTTGCCGTTGAAGCCGTAGAAGGCGAGGTTCTCCAGCAGGTCCGCGACCGCGGCCGGCTCCAGGACGACCTCGTACCGGCCCGGCGGCAGCTCGACCGGATCGGCCGCCGCGCGGGCCTTGGCGGCGGCGCGGGCACCGAGGACCGAGCCGTCGAGGTCGGCCAGGCGGTCGGCGGCCAGCCGGGTCACCCCGTCCGAGGCGCCGGTGCGGGCGATGCCGTCCATCGCCGCCTCGGCCGTGCGGCCCTGCGCCGAGTGGCCGGCCGAGTTGGCGAACGCCGACGAAAGGTGGCCGGTGCGGCAGTAGCCGGCGGTCTCCAGCCCGCCGGCCGCGGCAACGAACGCGTGGACCCGTTCGGCCCGCTCGTCCGGCTCCGCGTACGCGGTCGCCTCGTCCGGCGGCGGGCCGACCGGGGCCGGTGTCGGCGGTGTGAGCCCCGGCCAGGCCGGATCGGGCGGGCAGAGCCGCGCGGCCGCCAGGGTGCGCTCGACCAGCGCGCGCAGCCCGTCGGGCGTGACGACGCTGCCGCTGCCGGCGGCCGTCCGCCCGTCGACGTGCAGCCGCAGCCGCACCCCGACCCCCGATTCGGCGACGTTCTGGTGGATGAAGGAGTTGGCGAACCGGGTCAGCGCCAGGCCGGCCCGCGTCACCACCGCCTCGGCCTCGGCGGCCGGGCCACCGAGACGGCGGATCAGCTCGATCACCTGACCGGCGAGATCCAGCTCGGTCATGCGCGTACCCCCACCCGGACGTTGCGGAAGCGGGCCGGCGCGGCCGGGTGGCCGGTGTGACCGACCTGGCCCGGCTGCCCCTTGCCGCAGTTGGGCGTGCCCCAGGCGACGGTTTCGTTGGACAGCATGTCCATCGAGCGCCAGAAGAGCGGGCCGATGCCGGTGTAGGTGGGGTTGCGCAGCATCCGTCCCCGCTTCCCGTTCCTGATCTCCCAGCCGATCTCGCAGCCGAACTGGAAGTTGAGCCGCTTGTCGTCGATGGACCAGGAGCGGTTGACGTCCATCAGCACTCCCTCCTCGGTGGCCGCGACGATCTCGTCGAGGGTGTGCGGCCCGGGCTCCAGCCCCACGTTCGTCATGCGCACCATCGGCAGCCGCGCCCAGCCGTCCGCGCGGACGCTGCCGCCGTGGTCGAGGCCCGCGACGGCGGCCGAGTCGCGCCCCGCCAGCACGCCCACCCAGCGTCCCTCGCGGACCGCGTCCCGCTTGACGGCGGGCGAGCCCTCGTCGTCGTACCCGAAGCTGCCGAGCGCGCCGGGGATCGTCGGGTCGATGGTGATGGTCATCAGCTCCGAGCCGTACCGCAGCGAGCCGAGCTGGGCCAGGTCCAACCAGGACGTGCCGGCGAAGGCGGCCTCCCAGCCGAGGATCCGGTCCAGCTCGATGGCGTGCCCGACCGACTCGTGGATCTGGAGGGCGAGCTGCTCGCCGCCGAGAATGAGGTCGGTCTCACCGGCCGGGCAGAGCGGCGCGTTGAGCAGCGCCCGCGACTCCTCCGCCATCCGCGCCGCGTGCGCGGTCAGGTCGAGCGAGTCGACCAGCTCCCAGCCCGTCGTGCCGTACTGGCCCCGGTAACTCGGGTACGACCGGCGCTGCGTCTCCCCGGCACCGATCGAGGTCGCCGAGATCCCGCCGCCACACTCGCGGATGCGCTGGTCGATCCGGTGGCCCTCGCTGGAGACGAACCACTTCGCCGTGTCCCAGACCTGGTAGAGCCCCTCGGCGACGTCGGCCCCGTGGTCGGCCATCAGCTTCGTGGCCTCGACCAGCAGGTCGCCCTTGGTGGACAGCGGCACGCCGAGCGGATCGACCTCGCAGGCCGACGCCCAGCTGGCCGTGACGGGCTGGCCCGGCACCAGGTCGATCGGCGGGCCGGGGACGCGGGCACTCGCGGCGGCGATCGCCGCGGCGCGCCGGCCGGCGTCACGGGCGGCGGCGTCGGAGAGGTCGGGGACGGCGTGGAAGCCCCAGCTCGACCCGACCAGCGCCCGGACCCCCAGCCCGAGGCTCTCGTCCTGGGTCAGCTCCTCGATGTCGCCGTTGCGGGCCGACATCGACTCGTAGCGCCGGTGCATCACCCGGGCGTCGGCGTACCGGGCGCCCGCGTCGAGGGCGGCCTGGACGGCTGCGGACGCCGCGTCGAACTCGGTCATGGGCCGACCCTAGGCGAGCCGGCCGACATCCGTGCTCCCTCTGGTCCGGGATGCGGCATGTCGGGTTGTCACCGTCGAAGGGATGCCGCGACATGCCGCGTCCCGAGTCGACCAAGGGCGGCGAGGGGTGTCGGGGGCTTTGCCCAGTCGTTACGCTGGGGCCCGCTGACAGTCCGGGGCCCTGTAGCTTATTTTCACCCTCTGAGTTCTGTTGTAGGTTCCCTACATCAAACCGAGGGAGGCGGTCGTGGGCAGTCCGGAGTCGGCGCAGGCCGGGGGCCTCCCGAGCGTGCCGGAGCCGCGGTCCGGCGAGGGCCCGTACCTGCGCGTCAGTGACCTGCGGGTGCGGTTCGACACGACCGACGGCGTGGTGCGCGCGGTCGACGGGGTGTCCTTCGCCGTGGAGCGGGGGCGCACCCTCGGCATCGTCGGCGAGTCCGGCTCCGGAAAGAGCGTCACGTCGCTGGCGATCCTCGGCCTGCACGACCCGAAGCGCAGCACCATCACCGGCGAGATCACCGTCGGCGGCCGGCAGCTGGTCGGCCTGCCGGAAGAGGCGGTACGCCGGCTGCGCGGCCGGGACATGGCGATGATCTTCCAGGATCCGTTGTCGGCGTTGCATCCGTACTACACGGTGGGGCGGCAGGTCGCCGAGGCGTACCGGGTGCACCACCCGAAGGCCGGCAAGCGCGAGGCGCGGCAGCGGGCGGTGGACATGCTGGGCCGGGTGGGGATTCCGCAGCCGGGGCGGCGGTTCGATCAGTATCCGCACGAGTTCTCCGGTGGGATGCGGCAGCGGGCGATGATCGCGATGGCGCTGGTCAACGACCCGGCCCTGCTCATCGCGGACGAGCCCACCACTGCGCTGGACGTCACCGTGCAGGCGCAGATCCTCGATCTGCTCGCCGACCTGCAGGCCGAGTTCCACTCCGCGATCATCATGATCACTCACGATCTGGGCGTGATCAGCCAGGTGGCTGACGAGGTGTTGGTGATGTACGGGGGTCGGGCGGTGGAGCACGGGAGTGTGGAGCAGGTGTTGCGGCGGCCGCAGCATCCGTACAC
>NZ_JBEORU010000051.1:0-23098 GCF_040302465.1 Micromonospora sp. NPDC126480 | reverse complement strand
CTGACCTGCCCACCACCCCAACCAATCAACAACAGTCAATCCTCATCGGCCAACACGCCCACCTCACCAACCACCGGTGGATTCAGGCTCAGGCGAGCAGGCGTGGCCCGACCGGTGTCTCCCGGACACTGCCGTCCGGGCCCCGGCTGACCTCGTACGCGGACACCCCCGGCCGGTCCGCGATCGCCTCGACCAGCCGCTCACCCCGGTAGAGCAGACCCGTGCCGTCGTCGGTGCAGTGCGACGTCGGCAGCGTCCCGTCACCTACCAGCCGGTGCATGAGCGGCCGGCGCTGCTCCTCGCTGTCGTAGTGCACGCCGTTGCCGTACGGCAGCCAGCCCAGACCGTCGGTGAAGCCGCGCAGGGTGGGTCCGAAGCTGTCGGTGGCGCCGCCGGCGTGCCAGCAGATCGAGCCGGCGGAGACCCCGCCCAGCACGATGCCGGCCTCCCAGCATTCACGCAGGATGTCGCCGAGGCCGTGCACCCGCCACACGGCGACCAGGTTCGCGACGCTGCCGCCGCCGACCCAGACGATGTCCTGCGCCCGCAGGTGCGCCCGGACGTCGTCGACGTTCGGCATCGGGAACAGCGCCAGGTGGGTCATCCGGAACCGGCTGCCGGCGAACGCCTCGTACACCCGGGTCAGCGTGGCCGGCTGGTCGCCCTCGGCCTGGTTGAGGAAGCAGATCCGCGGCTCGCGCCCGGCTCCGGCCAGGTCGGCGGCGAGGTCGAAGACCGGGTTGATCCGCCGGGCCCTACCGTCCTTGCGCGGCGCGTAGATGCCCATGCTGGTGGCGAGGATGGTCGGTTCGCTGGCGGCCACGATCGTCCTTCCGTCGGGAGCGCCGCCCATCCTGCCGCACGGCCGCTCGCCACGCTGGCGGCACCGGGGCATCCGGCCGGTTGGGGAGGCACCGTGCCGGCGACCTGGCGTCGATCCTGGCGTGAGTCGCGCCGTCACCGATCGCGGTCGGTGACCGCGCCGAGGAGGGTACGCAGCAGGTCACCCAGGCGCTCCTGGTCCTCGGGCGGCAGCGCGTCGAGCAGGCGGCGCTGGACTGCCAGCCCGGCCTCGGCCGCCTCCTCGACCAGGGTACGGCCCGTCTCGGTCAGCGTGACCTGGAGTCCCCGGCGGTCGGTCGGGTCGGGCGACCGGCGTACCAGGCCGGCCCGCTCCAGCCGGTCGAGCCGGCCGGTCATGCCGCCGGAGGTGAGCATCAGCGACGCGGCGAGCGCCTTCGGCGCCAGGGTGTACGGCGCGCCGGCCCGGCGCAGCGCGGCGAGGACGTCGAACTCGCCGCGGCCGATCGACCAGCGGGCGTACGTGCGCTCCTGCTCGTCGCCGACGAGGCGGGCGATCCGGTAGATCCGGCCGAAGACGGCCATCGGCTCCGGTCGCATGCCCGGCCGTTCCCGCTGCCACTGCTCGACGATGCCGTCGACGTCGTCCCGCTGCGCCACACCCGGATTGTGCCGCACGTCGCACCTCCCATATCACTCGACCTCAAGTAGCTTAGCGCTAAGCTACTTAGCCTAGAGCTTCTTAGGAGGACCGATGGACCACCGCCGGCTCGACCCGCTGATCACCGCCGTCACACCGGTCACCTGGGGGACGACGTACCTCGTCACCAGCGAGCTGCTGCCCCCGGACCGGCCGCTCTGGTCCGGCGTGATCCGGGCCCTCCCCGCCGGCCTGCTGCTGCTCGCCCTGACCCGGCACCGGCCGCACGGATCCTGGTGGTGGCGGTCGGCCGTGCTCGGCGCGTTGAACATCGGCGCGTTCTTCCCGCTGCTCTTCCTCGCCGCGTACCGGCTCCCCGGCGGGACGGCCGCCGTCCTCGGCGCCACCCAGCCGCTGCTGGTCGCCGGCCTGACCGTGCTGGTGCTGCGCGAGCGGCCACACCCGCGCGCGCTCGCCGCCGCGGTCGCGGCACTGGCCGGAGTGTCCCTGGTCGTGCTCCGGCCGGGCGCCGGGCTGGACGCCCTCGGGGTGGCCGCCGGCCTGGCCGGCACCGCGGCGATGGGGACCGGACTGGTGCTGACCCGGCGCTGGGGGCGCCCGCCGGGGGTGGGCACGCTCACCGCCACCGGTTGGCAGCTCACCGCCGGCGGGCTGCTGATCGTGCCCGCCGCCCTGCTGGTCGAAGGGGCACCGCCGGCGCCCGACCTGCCGGCCCTCGCCGGGTACGCCTGGCTGACCCTCGTCGGCACAGCGCTCGCGTACGCCCTCTGGTTCCGCGGCGCGGCCCGGCTGCCGGTCACCCAGGTCTCCCTGCTCGGCGCGCTGAGCCCGCTGACCGCTGCCGCGCTCGGCTGGGCGGTGCTCGGCCAGGCGATGACCGCGCTGCAGCTCACCGGGTTCGCCCTGGCGATCGGCGCCACCGTGGCCGGCCAGGTGCCCCCGCGCCGCCCGGTGGCGTCCGACCCGACGGCGGCGTCCGGTCAGTCCCGCGGACCCGGCTGGCGGGGGATCATCGGCTCGATCCGTAGCACCCCCGGAGCGAGTTCGGCCGCCGCCGCGAGCGGCAGGGTGAAGCGCCCGTCGGCGGCCGGGCCGGCCGCGTACGACTCCCGGAGCATCCAACGGACCTCGTCGGCCGTCCAGCCCAGCCCCGGCCGGGTGGCGAGCTCCCGCAGCAGGCGCAGAGCGACCCGGGTGTCGTCGTCGTAGAAGCGCATGCACCAGTGGTGCACCCACATGCCGAGGGCGCGCAGCCCGTCGGGGTCGAGGGAGCGCACGAGCCGGCCGCAGGCGGTGTCGCCGAACGCCCGTCCCGGATCACCGGTGCGGTCGCGGTCGAGCGCCCCGACCGCCGCCGGAGCCACCGCCCGCATGCGGGCGTAGAAGCCCTGCATGACCGCGCGATCCAGCGGAGGGTGCCCGTCCCGTGTCGACGTCGCCTGCCGACGCGCCCCGCTCGCCATGGCCGCACCCTTCTCTTGAGTTGGTGGCGGGACGGTACCGACCACAACCGACACTTTCCGCTCGACCGGGCCCCCTCCACGGCTAGGCTCCCCCGAAACGGGCCAGGTCACGGGGGGTGCCATGAAGCCCGACACGATCGTTCTCGTGCACGGATTCTGGGTGACGGAGCTGAGCTGGGAGGGCTGGAAGGGCCGCTACGAGGCGCAGGGCTACCGGGTGCTCGCGCCCACGTACCCCGGCTTCGAGGTAGGGGTGGCGGCGCTGAACGCAGACCCGACGCCGGTCGAGCGGCTGACCGTACGCGACATCATCGACCACCTGGAGGCCGTGGTCCGCGCGCTGCCGACCCCGCCGGTCATCATGGGCCACTCGGCCGGCGGCGCGTTCACCCAGATCCTGCTCGACCACGGCCTCGGTGCGGCCGGCGTCGCCATCAACTCGGCGCCCACCGAGGGCGTCAAGGTCACCCCTCCCGCGCAGCTCAAGGCCGCCTTCCCGGTGCTGCGTGACCCGTTCGACCGGCACCGCGCGGTCGGGCTGACACCCGACCAGTGGCGGTACGCGTTCACGAACACGTTCACCGAGGAGGAGTCGCTGGCGTTGTACCGGCGGTACCACGTGCCGGCGTCCGCGGCGGTCTTCTGGGACAGCCTGCTCGCGAACGTCAAGCCCGGCCGGCAGGACACCTGGGTCGACTACCACAACGACGCCCGCGCTCCGCTGCTGTTCGTCTCCGGTGGCGAGGACCACCTGATGCCGCCCGCGGTCCAGCGGTCGAACGCGGCGCACTACCGGTCGGAGACCGTCACCGAGATCCGGGAGTACCCGGGCTACGCCCACCTGCTGCCCGCCCAGGAGGGCTGGGAGCGGATCGCGGACGAGGTGCTGGCCTGGGCGCTGGCGCACACGCGGTGACGGGCGTCGCGCGTACGCGGCCACGCGGGGGTGTTAACAGGGGGCCCTTCCTCTACCGCAGGCGTTAACAAGGGGCCCCTCCTTACACCCAGGTCCGATTTCCGCCAGCCGGTCGCACCCGGGCGGGGGCATCATCGGTGCGTGGACCTGGACTTTGAACGGTGCTACCGGGCCGTCGACAGCCGCGACCAGCGGTTCGACGGCTGGTTCTACACCGGTGTGACCTCGACCGGCATCTACTGCCGGCCGTCCTGCCCGGCGATCACCCCGAAACGGCAGAACGTCCGGTTCTTCCCGTCCGCCGCCGCGGCGCAGGGCGCCGGCCTGCGGGCCTGCCGACGGTGCCGGCCGGACGCCGCGCCGGGCTCGCCGCAGTGGGACGTTCGCGCCGACGTGGTGGGGCGCGCCATGCGGCTGATCGCCGACGGCGTGGTCGACCGGGACGGGGTGCCCGGCCTGGCGGCGCGGCTCGGTTACACCGAGCGGCACCTGCACCGGATGCTCCGCGCCGAGCTGGGGGCGGGCCCGCTCGCGCTGGCCCGGGCGCAACGCGCGCAGACCGCGCGCACCCTGATCGAGACCACGGACCTCGGGATGGCGGACATCGCGTTCGCCGCCGGCTTCGGTAGTGTCCGGCAGTTCAACGACACCGTCCGCGAGGTGTACGGGGTCTCGCCGTCGGAGCTGCGGGGCCTCCCGGGCCGGCGGACGGTCCCGGGCGGGGCGGGGACGATCACGGTGCGGCTGGCGTACCGGCCGCCGCTGCACGCCCGGTCGCTGCTCGATTTCCTCGCACTGCGGGCGTTGCCCGGGGTGGACGAGGTGCGGGACGGCACGTACCACCGGGGCCTGCGGCTGCCGCACGGCACCGGCGAGGCGGCGCTGACCCCGGCGGACGGGCACGTGCTGGCGACCCTGCGCCTCACCGACATGCGCGACCTGGCCCCGGCGGTGGCGCGCTGCCGCCGCCTGCTCGACCTGGACGCGGACCCGGCCGCGGTGGACCAGACCCTCGCCACCGATCCCGCCCTGGCCCGGACGGTCGCGGCGGAGCCGGGCGTCCGCGTTCCGCGCGCGGTCGACGGCTTCGAAATGGCCGTCCGCGCGATCATCGGCCAACAGGTCTCGGTGACCTCCGCCCGCACCACCCTGACCCGCCTCCTGACCCACGTCCCCACCCCACCCCCGACCCTTGTTGATCAAGAGGAACTGGTCACGGAAGAGCTGTCGCGCACCCGAAAACCTCTTGATCAACACGGGCTGAGCGGGTTTCCAGCGGCCGAGGAGGTGCTTCGGGTGCCGGACTCCGGGTTTCGGATGCCCGCCGCGCGGCGGGAGACCATCCGACGGCTGGCGCTCGCCGTCGCGGAGGGGTCGCTCGACCTGGAGCCGGGCGGGGATCGGGAGGAGACCCGGCGACGGCTGCTGGCGCTGCCCGGCATCGGGGCGTGGACGGCGGACTACGTCGCGCTGCGCGCGCTCGGCGACCCGGACGTCCTCCTCGCCACCGACCTCGCCGTCCGCCGGGGCGCCGCCGCCCTGGGCCTCCCGGACGACCCGAAAACCTTGAACACGTACGCCGACCGCTGGCGCCCCTGGCGCTCCTATGCGGTGATCCGACTCTGGAGAGCAGCATGAACACCATCGACAGCACGGTCATCGACACCCCGGCCGGCCCGCTCAGCATCCTGGCGGGGCCCGGCGGGACGGTCCGGGCCGCCGGCTTCACCGCCGATCCGCAGGCCCTGCTCCCCCTCGTCCACAGCGGCCTGCGAGCACCCGTGCGGGCCCGGCCCGACCTCGGGGCGATCACCGCGGCCGTCGCGTGCTACCTGGACGGCGACCTGACCGCGATCGACGCGGTGCCGGTCGAGCAGCACACCGGCGGGGCGTTCATGGCGCACGCCTGGACCGTGCTCCGGGAGATCAAGCCGGGCGAGCCGGTCACGTACACCGGGTTCGCCGAACTGGCCGGCCGTCCCGCCGCGGTACGGGCCGCCGCGGCGGCCTGCGCCCGCAACGCCGCCGCGCTCTTCGTGCCCTGTCACCGGGTGCTGCGCACCGACGGCACGCTCGGCGGCTACCGCTGGGGGCTGGACGTGAAGAAGTGGCTTCTCGGTCATGAGCGCCGGTTGACGGCAAGCTGACAGCGGCACCGCTCCCATTTGCCGCTACCGTCGGGTAGTGCCTGCGGAGAGCGACGGCGACCCGGCCCCCACCACGGGCCGACATCCGCTGCGGAGCCTCTGGAGCCTGCGGCACTACCTGCGCCCGTACGCCGCGGAGTTCGCCTGGCTGCTCCTCGCCGGGCTGGCCGCGACGGCCGCCGGGATCGCCGTGCCGCTTGTCGCCCAGCGCGTGGTGGACGGTCCGGTCGCCCGGCAGGATCCGGCCGGGCTGGTCCGCCTCGCCGGCCTGGCGCTGCTGTTCGGCCTCGCCGAGGCCCTGCTGATCTTCATCCGGCGCTGGGTGCAGTCGTCCTCGTCCGTGGGAATGGAAGCGGCCATCCGGTCCGACGTCTACGCCCACCTGCAACGGCTGCCGCCCAGCTTCCACGACCGGTGGCAGTCCGGCCAGCTTCTCTCCCGGCTCACCACCGACCTGTCGGTGATCCGCCGGTTCCTCTCCTTCGGCCTGTTCTTCCTGATCCTCAACGTCGTCACGTACGTCGTCGTGGTGATGCTGCTGATCCGGCTGCACGCCGTGCTGGGGCTCGCGGTGGCGGCAAGCGCCGTGCCGCTGTTCCTCGTCACCCGGCGGTTCGCGCACGCGTACCACGCCGCCTCCCGCCGCATGCAGGACCAGCAGGGCGACCTCGCCACCCTGGTCGAGGAGACCGCGCAGGGCCTGCGCACGATGAAGGCGTACGGGCGGGGGCCGGACCTCGCCGCCCGCTTCGCCACCGGTGCCCGCGCCCTGCACGACACCGGCGTCGGCAAGGGGCGGCTCCTCGCCACCACCTCCGCCCGGCTGGACCTGGTGCCGAACCTGACCCTGGGCGTCGTGCTTGTCGCCGGCGCGGCGGCCGCCGCGAACGGGGTGCTCAGCATCGGGGAGCTGGTGGCGTTCGTCAGCCTCCAGCTCATGCTGATCTGGCCGGTGCAGGGACTGGGCTGGATCATCGCGGGCGGGCAGGAGGCGGCGACCGCGGCCGACCGGGTCCGCGAGGTGCTGGACACCCCGCCGGCCATCGTGGACGCTCCCGGCGCGGTCACCCTCCACCGGGCCGGGGTACGCGGGCGGCTGGCGTTCGAGGGGGTCTCCTTCCGCTACCCGGGCGGCGGCGAGCCGGTTCTGCGCGAGGTCGACCTGACCGTCGAACCGGGCGAGACGGTGGCGCTCGTGGGCGCTACCGGCTCCGGCAAGAGCACCCTGCTGTCGCTGGTCCCGCGGCTGCGCGAGGTGACCGATGGTCGCGTGACCCTGGACGGGCACGACGTGCGCGAGCTGCGGCTGGCCTCGCTGCGCCGGCTCGTCGGGGTGGCCTTCGAGGAGCCGACGCTGTTCTCGATGTCGGTGTGGGAGAACCTGACGCTGGGCCGGCCGGACGCCGGCGAGGACGAGGTACGCGTCGCGCTCGCCCTGGCGCAGGCCGACTTCGCGTACGACCTGCCGTGGGGGCTGGCCACCCGGGTGGGCGAGCAGGGCCTGTCGCTGTCCGGCGGGCAACGGCAGCGGCTGGCGCTGGCCCGCGCCGTGCTGGGCCGTCCGGCGTTGCTCGTGCTCGACGACCCGCTGTCCGCGCTCGACGTGCACACCGAGGCGCTTGTCGAGGCCGCCCTGCGCCGGGTGCTGCGGGACACGACGGCCCTGGTCGTGGCGCACCGGCCGGCGACGATCGCGTCCGCCGACCGGGTCGCCCTGCTGGAGGACGGGCGGATCAGCGCCGTGGGTCGGCACTCCGAACTGCTCGCCGCCGTCCCCGCGTACCGTGCCCTGCTGTCGCCGGACCCACCGCCGCGCCCACCGGCGGGAGACCCGACACCCGGCGGCCGAGGTCTGGTGCGGTCGTGACGGAGGACGGCGGCGACAACCCTGTGCCGCCGTCACCCGTGCCGTCCCCCCGGCGACCAGCCGACCTGGCGAGCTGGCGCGGCATCGCCACCGACCCGGACGCCGACCGGAGCCGCGCCGAGGACGCCGATCCGGCCGCGGTGGCCCGGTTGCGCGCCCGCAGCCGGCTGCTGCTGCGCGACCTGCTGCGCCCGCACCGGGGCCGGCTCGTCGCGGCGGTCGCGCTGTTGCTCAGCCAGAACGCCGCCGGCATGGCCGGGCCGTACCTGGTGATGCTCGGCATCGACCGGGCCATCGCGCCGCTGCGGGCCGGCGACGCCCGGCCGCTGGCCGGCATCGCCGCCGCGTTCGCCGTGGCCACCGCCGTGGAGTACGGGGCGCGCCGCGGCTTCCTCGCCCTCTCCGCGCGGATCGGCCAGGCCGTCCTGCTCGACCTCCGGCAGCGGGTGTACGACCAGTTCCTGCGCCTGTCGGTGGCGTTCCACGAGCGGTACACGTCCGGGCGGATGGTCTCTCGGCTCACCAGCGACCTCGACTCGATCGGCGAGCTGGTCGGTGGCGGTGTCGACAGCCTGGTGCTGGCCGCCCTGTCGATCCTGTCGGTGGCCGCGATCCTGCTCTGGCTGGACCTGCCGCTGGCCGCCGTGACCCTGCTCGCCTTCCCGTTCCTGTACTGGCTGTCGCGCTGGTTCGCCCGCGCCTCGGCCGCCGCGTACCGGCGGACCCGGGAGACGATCGCCCTGGTCATCGTCCACGCCGTCGAGTCGCTGCGGGGCATCCGGGCGGTGCAGGCGTACCGCCGCGAGCGGCGCAACCAGCGGATCTTCGCGGCGGTGAGCGACGACTACCGGCAGGCCAGCCTGCGCGCCTTCCGGCTGATCGCCACGTACTCGCCGGGCATCAAGCTGATCGGCAACGTCACCGTCGCGATGGTCCTGTGCTACGGGGGTTGGCGGGTGCTGGGCGGTCAGACCGAGATCGGGGTGCTCGCCGCCTTCCTGCTCTACCTGCGGCGGTTCTTCGAGCCGATGCAGGAGCTGAGCCAGTTCTACAACTCACTGCAGTCGGCCACCGCGGCACTGGAGAAGCTCGCCGGGGTGCTCGACGAGCGGCCGTCGGTGCCCGAGCCCGCCCGGCCGGTGGCGCTGCCGGCCGGGCCCGGCCGCGGCGCGGTGACGTTCCGGTCGGTCACCTTCGGCTACCGCCCGGACGCGCCGATCCTGACCGGACTGGACCTGGCCGTCCCGGCCGGGCAGACGGTCGCGCTGATCGGGCCGACCGGCGCCGGCAAGTCCACCGTCGCCAAACTGCTGGCCCGCTTCCACGATCCGCTGGACGGCGCCGTGCTGCTGGACGGCGTGGACCTGCGGGACCTCGCCGACGCCGACCTGCGCCGCGCCCTCGTCCTGGTCACCCAGGAGACCCACCTCTTCGGCGGGACGGTCGCCGAGAACATCCGGTTCGGCCGTCCCGACGCCGACGACGACGCCGTCGAGGCCGCCGCCCGGGCGATCGGCGCGCACGACTTCATCGCCGCGCTCCCCGAGGGGTACGCCACGCAGGTGCACCGCCGTGGCGGGCGGCTCTCCGCCGGGCAGCGGCAGCTCGTCGCGTTCGCGCGGGCGTTCCTGGCCGACCCGGCGGTGCTGATCCTCGACGAGGCGACCTCGTCCCTCGACGTACCCACCGAACGGGCGGTCCAGCGCGCACTCGGCACCATCCTGCGGGAACGCACCGCACTCGTCATCGCGCACCGGCTCTCCACCGTGGAGATCGCCGACCGGGTGCTGGTGCTGGAGGCCGGCCGGGTCGTCGAGGACGGCCCGCCCGCCGAGCTGATCGCCGCGGAGGGCCGGTACGCGACCCTGCACCAGCGGTGGCTCGACTCGCTGGTGTAGGCCACGTCTCCTACGAGCTGGCGGCGGTCTCCTCGACCGGCAGGGGCGGGCGGCGCCGGTCGACCGTCCGCGCGAAGCCGAAGACCAGCACCAGCAGCACGGCTCCCGCCGCGGCGTAGAGCGGCACGGTGAAGGACCGCTCGATCTCCCGCAGGGCGCCCAACTGGAAGCGCAGCAGCGCCGGTGCGAGGGCCGTCGCGCAGAGCATCGCCGTGGCCGGCCCGAGGACGAGCACGCCGGAACGGTGGGCCTCCGGAGCCCGGTCAGCCGCGCCGGCCGGGTCCGCCGGGCCCAGCGAGTCGGCCGGGCCTGCCGGGTCCGCCGGGTCCGCCGGGTCGGCCTCGGGGGCCGCGCCCGGCGACGGCCGCACCGGACCGGTCACCAGGACGATGCCGGCCCCGAGGGCCAGGCCCAGGCCGGCGGTGACCAGGAGTGTCCCGATCGCGTCCGCCGGCCGGCCCGCCGGCGGCCAGATGGTCGCCGCCGCGGCGGCGACCACGAGCAGCCCGACGGCGTCCCAGGGCAGCAGGCGTGGCGCGTACCGGGCCGCCAGTGCACCGCCGGCCACCGCCAGCAGACCGACCGGGAGGACCAGCAGCGGCGAAGCCGAGCCGGGCCTCGGGAACTCGGCCGCTATCACCGGCCCCGCCGCCGCACCGAGCAACACCCAGCGCACGGCCGGCGCCCCGCCGGCCCGGTGAGCGTGGTGGGCCAGCAGGAGCGCCGCCGCGGCGGCCAGCACGACGGAGGACAACAGGGCGAACGACGCGCCGCCCCGCGGGCCCGGGGCCTCGCCGATGACGTGGAAACTTCCGGCGGGATCGAGGCGGAACTCGCGGATGAGCCACCTCCGCAGGGCGAGACCCGCCAGGAGCAACACGGTCACGGTGAGCACCGCCAGCGGCACACCCGGGCGCGGTCGCGCGGAGCCGGCCGGACTCGTTCCCGGTCGCAGGGAATGGACCACAACTGCGGCGACGACAAGCGCGACGGCGAGCCAGAGCTGTACGTCGAGGTCGCGCGACCAGCCACCGTCCGTGGCCGCCGTCGCCACGTCCGGCTCCGGGCCAGCGGTGCGCACCGCACGGATCAGCTCGCCGCTCACCGTGTGCAGCACCAACCCACCGGCCAGGCCGGCACCCACCAGCCAGGAGACGGACGGCGAGGACTGCGCGAGCGCGAGCAGCACCCCGCCCAGGGCCAGCCCGAGGCCGGCGGGGCCGGCGAACGCGGCGACGAACTGCTGCGTGGTGCCCGGCCCGACCCGGAACAGCACCGCCATCGGGTCCGCGACGACCAGGCCACCCACGAGGAACACGGCCAGACCGACGGCGGCCACCAGCCACCCGGGCAACCGCGGAAGCAGCGCCGGCACGGCGATCGCCACCGCCAGCAGTGCCGGCGCGTACATGCCCGGCGGCCAGGACCCGACGAGCAGGATGTCGGCGAAGGAGGCGTACAGCGCCATCGGAAACCCCTCGGCCGCGACGACGACCCCGACCGATGCTGCGGCGACCACGGCGATCAGCTCGGGCCACACCGCCCGCGGCCCCTGCCGTACCCGCGGTCGCGTTCCGTCGTCCAAGGTGGCCTCCCCGTTGCCCGAGCCGACGCGGTGATGCTGTCACACCGGCTCCCGCCGTGCCGTCCGCTGCACGGGCCGAACGACCGGGCGCTCCTGGAAGGCACGTCCTGGTTAGGATCACGGGACGCCGATCGGTCGTGGCGGCCGGTTCCCACCGCCGATCGGGCATCGCCGGACACACGGGGAGGTTACGGCGTGGGGGCCAGGACACGTGTCGTCGTCGCGGGGTTCGCCGCGGCCTGCGCGCTCGGAGCTTCCGCCGTCGTGCTGCTGACCGGCGACGGCGGACCGGACCAGGCGCCGCCGATCGCGACCGGCGCCCGGCAGAAGCTCGGCGCCGCCGGCACCACGGCCGACCCGGCGCCCGGCGAGAGCGCGTCGAGCACCGCCGCACCGGCGTCCCGGCCGGCGGACGTGCCCGGCGTGACCGTCGGCGGCCCGTCGGCCGCGGCGCTCGGCAGGGCGGCCCCCGCGTCGGTCGCCTACCTGCGGGACCGCTACCGCGTCTCGGCGAGCGAGGCCGCCCGGCGCCTCGCCCTGCAGGACCGGTCCGCCGCCCTCGCCGCACGGCTCGCCGAGCGGTTCCCCGCCGAGTACGGCGGTATGTGGCTGGACCAGGCCGGCGGCGGGGTGCTGACGATCGGGGCGACGGAGACCGGGACGGTGCGCTCGGCGGTCGCCGCGCTGCCGGACCGCGCACACGTCCGCGTCGTGCCGGTCCGGGCCCCGCTGGCACGGCTCACCGCCGCCGCGGCCCGGCTCGCCACGGCACTCGACGCGACGGCCGGGACGGACGTGGTGGTCGACCAGCAGGCCAACGAGGTCGTGGTGCTGACCGGCGACCGGGTGGCGGCCGACGACCCGCGGCTCGCCCGCGCCCTCGCGGACGCCGGCGTGCCCGCCCGGGCCCAGGCGCGGGTGGCCGGGACGAGCGTGCCGAAGGCCTGCGACCCGCGGTACTGCGAACAGGCCCCGATGCGCGGCGGCATCCGGCTGGACGTGCCCCGCGACGACGGCACCGTCGGCGGCTGCACGACCGGCTTCAACATCGTCGACCGGACCGGCAAGCCGTACGTGCTGACCGCCGGGCACTGCGTCGTGGGCGGACGGCACCAGCACGTGGACCGGACGTGGCACCAGTTCCTCGGCCCGAAGCTGCGGGTCGGCATCGAGTCGACCGCCCCGGTGCTCGCCGAGAACGCCTTCCCCTACGACTACGCGATCATGCCGTACGTGTCGAACGGGGCCGAGCGGTGGGCGTACCCGCCCCGCAAGCACGGCGACCAGCCCAGCCTCATCAACTACTGGTGCGTGCCGGACAATCCGCGCTGCACCCGCAGCCGGGACGTCCCGGTCACCGGCCTGGTGCCGGCGAGCGGCATCCAGGTCGGCTGGGTGGTCTGCGCGACCGGCTCGGCGTACACGCCGAAGGCCGGTGAGCAGTACGTCGACTCCGGCGCCGGGGCGGGCTACCTGCCGGGTACCCGCTGCGGCGAGGTCACCGCCAGGACCAACGGCGGCATTCAGGTACGGATCTGCGCCCGGCCGGGCGACAGCGGCGGCCCGCTGTTCACCGAGGCGGACGGACGGGCGCTGGGGATCCTCTCGTACGGGGACCCGGGCAGCGGCCGGTGCTCAAACGCCAACGAGCAGAACGTCTACGCGCCGGTCTCCACCATCCTGGACCGGGCCAACGCGCGCACCGGGCTCGGCCTCCAGGTGGCCACCCGTGGCCCGCTGTTCATCCGGCACCCGGTGGTCCCCCTCTCGTCGTCCGACCCGGACGCGCTGCCGCGGTAAACCGGTGCCCGGCCAACGGTCGCTGTCTACGATCGACGGATGACTGATACGGCGAGGACGGCCCGCGCCGGCGTCCCCGAGCGTCCGACCCTGGACGGGCTCGAGGAGACCTGGGCGCGCCGCTGGCAGGAGGAGGGCACGTACGCGTTCGACCGCTCGAAGGAGCGGGCGGACGTGTACGCCATCGACACGCCTCCGCCGACCGTATCCGGCGAGCTGCACATGGGGCACGTCTTCTCGTACACGCACACCGACCTGGTGGCCCGCTTCCAGCGGATGCGCGGGCGGACGGTGTTCTACCCGATGGGCTGGGACGACAACGGGCTGCCGACCGAGCGGCGGGTGCAGAACGTGTACGGGGTGCGCTGCGACCCCGACCTGCCGTACGACCCGGCCTGGGTGCCGCCGTCCGCGCCGGTGGACGACGCCGCCCGCAAGGACCCGACGCCGATCTCGCGGCGGAACTTCATCGAGCTGTGCGAGCGGCTGACCGTCGCCGACGAGCAGGTGTTCGAGGCGCTGTGGCGGCGGCTCGGGCTCTCCGTCGACTGGTCGTTGACGTACACGACGATCGGGCGGATCGCGCGGGCGACCAGCCAGCGGGCGTTCCTGCGGAACCTGGCCCGGGGTCAGGCGTACCAGGCGGAGGCGCCGACGCTGTGGGACGTCGGCTTCGCCACCGCCGTGGCGCAGGCGGAGCTGGAGGACCGGGAGCGGCCCGGCGCGTACCACCGGCTGCGCTTCCACGCGCCCGGCGGGCGGAAGGTGCTCATCGACACCACCCGGCCCGAACTGCTGCCGGCGTGCGTGGCGCTGGTCTGCCACCCCGACGACGAGCGGTACGTGGACCTGGTCGGCGCGGCTGTGCGTACCCCGGTCTTCGGGGTCGAGGTGCCGGTGCGCGCGCACCCGCTGGCGGACCCGGCCAAGGGCACGGGCATCGCGATGGTCTGCACGTTCGGTGACCTCACCGACGTGACCTGGTGGCGCGAACTGCGGCTGGACACCCGCGTGGTGATCGGCCGGGACGGGCGGCTGCTGCCGGAGCCGCCGGCCGGCGTGCCGGCGCAGCCGTACGCCGCGCTGGCCGGGCAGACCGTCAACGGCGCGCGGCGGACGTTGGTGGAGCTGCTGGCCGACGCGGGCGACCTGGTCGGCGAGCCGCGCCCGATCACCCACCCGGTGAAGTTCTACGAGCGGGGCGACCGGCCGCTGGAGATCGTGTCGACGCGGCAGTGGTACCTGCGCAACGGCGGCCGGGACGCCGACCTCCGGGAGGAGCTGCTGGCCCGGGGCCGGGAGCTGCGCTGGGTGCCCGAGCACATGCGGCACCGCTACGAGCACTGGGTGGGCGGCCTGACCGGCGACTGGCTGGTCAGCCGGCAGCGCTTCTTCGGTGTGCCGGTGCCGGTGTGGTACCGGCTCGACGGCGCTGGCGAGCCGGACTGGGCCAACCCTCTCACACCGGAGGAGTCCACCCTGCCGGTCGACCCGTCCACCGACGCCCCGCCCGGGTACGACGAGTCCCGACGCGGCGTGCCCGGTGGCTTCGTCGGTGACCCGGACGTGCTCGACACCTGGGCCACCTCGTCGCTCACCCCGCAGATCGTCGGCGGGTGGGAGACCGACCCGGACCTGTTCCGCCGGGTGTTCCCGATGGACCTGCGCCCGCAGGGACAGGAGATCATCCGGACCTGGCTGTTCGCCACGGTGGTCCGCTCGCACCTGGAGCACGGGGTGCTGCCCTGGCGGGACGCCGAGCTGTCCGGGTGGATCCTCGACCCGGACCGCAAGAAGATGTCCAAGTCCAAGGGGAACGTGGTCACCCCGATGGCGCTGCTGGAGCAGCACGGCTCGGACGCGGTGCGGTACTGGGCGGCGAACGGCCGGCCGGGCACCGACCTCGCCTTCGACCCGGCGCAGATCAAGGTCGGCCGGCGGCTCGCCACGAAGCTGCTCAACGCGTCGAAGTTCGCCCTGGGGCTGGGCGCCGCCGACGCCCTGCGCGCCCCGGCGGTCGAACCGCTGGACCGGTCCATGCTCGCTGAACTGTCCGGCGTGGTGGCGGCGGCGACGGCGGCGTTCGAGGCGTACGACCACACGGCCGCGTTGCAGGCCGCCGAGGGGTTCTTCTGGCGGTTCTGCGACGACTACATCGAGCTGGTGAAGGAGCGCGCCTACGCCACCGGGCCGGGGGCGGACTCGGCCCGGGCGGCACTGGCCACGGCGCTCTCGGTGCAGCTCCGGCTCTTCGCCCCGGTGCTGCCGTACGCGACCGAGGAGGTGTGGTCCTGGTGGCGGTACGGCTCGGTGCACCGGGCGCCCTGGCCGACGACGTACGAGGTGGGGCGGGCGATCACCGGGGAGGGTGACCCGGAGTTGCTGCGGCTCGCCGGGGACGCGCTCAGCCAGGTGCGCCGCGCCAAGTCGGAGCGGAAGCTGTCGATGAAGGCGGAGGTGCCGCTGGCCGAGGCGCTCGGCCCGGCCGCGCTGCTCGACCGGCTCGCGGTGGTCGCCGACGACCTGCGGGCGGCGGGCCGGATCGGCAAGCTCGACCTGCTCCCCGACCGCACCCCGGAACTGGTGATCGCCTGCGCCTTCTGAGGTGTAAGGAAGGGCCCCCTGTTAACGCCTGAGGTAGAGGAAGGGCCCCCTGTTAACACTCGCAGGTGTTGCCAGGGGGCCCGCCTCGCGCCTCAGCTGGTTTCGCCGGCCACCGAGAATGAGCGGAGCCGGTCGATCGCCAGGACGGTGAAGCCGACCGCGATCAGCGCCGTCATCACCGTCGCCACCGGTACGGACACGTCGGCGGCGAGCAGCTCGGTCGGGGCGAACCGGTCGGCGAGCGTGATCACGTACTGCTGGATGGAGAGCACCTTCGTGCCGCTGACGAAGTTGCCCAGCAGTCCCTCCCAGATGAGCACGTACACCAGCCCGAGCAGCACCGGCCGTCGGGTCACCAGGCTGAGCGCGACGAACAGCGCGCAGTACGCGAGCGCACCTATCGAGGCGGCGGCGGCGAGCGCCAGCCCGAGGCGGACCGAGTCGGCCAGCACGCCCGCCACGTAGAGCGGCACGGAGACGGTGACCGCGGTGACCCCGGCGGCCACGGCCAGCTTCGGCAGGATGATCTGCCAGCGCGGCAGCGGCTTGGTGAGGATGTGCACCACCGTGCCGTCGTCGATCTCGGCACCCAGCACCCCGGTGCCGACGATCAGGGCGATCACCGGCAGCACGACGGCCAGCCCCAAGCCGACCAGCACCGCCGGGCCCCATTCGCCCGGGTCAACGCCGAGCGAGCGGGACAGCACGGCGAGCAGCACCAGCAGCGCCGGCAGTGGTAACAGCAGCAGGAAGCGGCGCCGCCCGAACAGCCCCCGCGCGGTGATCCAGGAAACGGTCGACATGCTCAGGCCTCCACCAGGTAGGAGAACACGCTCTCCAGGGACTCGTCCTCGGGCACGAGCTGCCGGACCCGGATGCCCCCGGCCAGGGCGACCTTGGGCAGTACGCGGGTGAAGGCACCGTAGTCGCCGGCCCGTACGGTCAGCCCGGTGCGGTCCAGCTCCACGCCGCTCACCGACGGCTCGGCCATCAGCGCCACGGCGAGGGCCCGGTCGTCGGTGGACCGGATCGCGAACACGTGCGGCCGGTTGGTCATCAGGCGGCGGATCGTCCGGAAATCACCGGAGGCGGCGAGCCGGCCCGCCACCATCACCTGCACGGTCCCGGAGACCTGCTCGACCTCCTCGAGGATGTGCGAGCTGAACAGGATGGTCCGGCCGGCGGCGCCGAGGCGGTGCAGCAACTGCATCATGTGCAGCCGCTGCCGCGGGTCCATCCCGTTGAACGGCTCGTCGAGCAGCAGCACCTGCGGGTCGTGGACCAGCGCCGCGGCCACCCGTGCGCGCTGCCGCATGCCCTTGGAGTACGTGCCGATCCGGCGCGACTGCGCGCTCTCCAGCTCGACCAGAGCGATCGCCCGCCGGGTCGCCTCCACCGGGTCCGGCAAACGGTGCATCTTCGCGCTGGCCAGCACGAACTCGTACGCGCTGAGGAACGTGTGCACCGCCTCCCGCTCGCTGACCAGGCCCAGCCGGCGGTAGACCTCGGGGTTGCGCCAGGTGGGCGCGCCGTCCAGGGTGACCGTGCCGCGCGACGGCGCCAGGAAGCCGGCCATCATGTGCAGCAACGTCGTCTTGCCGGCACCGTTGGGCCCGAGCAGCCCGGTGACCCCCGGGCCGAGTTCCATGCTGACGTCGTTGACGGCGACCACGTTGCCGTACCAGCGGGAGACGCCCGCCAGGTTCAGCGTGCTCGTCGTGCGGGTGGTGGCCGGCATCGGGTCGGCACTGATCGCGGTCATCGGGTGGCCACCTTCCGGTACCGGGCCAGCAGCAGGGTGACGCAGGCGGCGACGAGCACCACGGCGGCGAGGGCGTAGACCGGGCCGAAGTCGCCGATCGGTGGCCCGCCGCCCTCGGACACCAGCAGCTCACCGAGAGCCCACGTACCCACGCCGTTGACAAGCGTCGAGGGCGAGGCGAGGAAGGCCAGCTCGTTCACCGTGGTCGAGGGCAGGATGGACAGGATGCCGACGATCGGCGTGGTCATCAGGAAGACCGCGACGATCCCACCGGCGGCGAAGGCCCGCTTGCCGGTGAGCGACGCGATCAGCAGTCCGATCGAGGCGAAGACCGCCGCCCAGAGGCCGGCGTAGAGCAGGCCCGGCAGCAGGTCGAGAAGTTCGTTCCAGACGCCCCGCATCCCGTCCTGGGTGGTGAAGGCGGCACCGAGGAACATCACCAGCTGCGGCCCGCCGAGCAGCAGCCACAGCGCGGTGACCATGGCGAGCAGCTTGGCCAGCGGGTAGTCGGACCGGGGCAGCGGCCGGGAGAAGTACAGCGGCAGCACACCGCTGCGCAGGTCCCGGCTGACCAGCTCGGGGGCGGCCACCGCGACGAAGAAGATGACCAGCCAGCTCATGTTGTCGGCGAACTGCGCGTACGTCAGCACGACCTCGCCGATCTGGCTGCGCACGGCCGTGGCCCCGGCGGCGACCAGGGTCACGATGCCCACCACCAGCCAGGGGAAGATCTTCGCCTTGGCGCTGCGGCCGAAGCCGAAGACCGTGCGGACGCCGTGCAGGTACAGGGCGCCGAACACGGCGCCCCGGCCCAGCCGGGCACCGGTGTAACGCTGGTACCCGATGTCGTGGATGACACCGGCCGGCTCAGACATGGCTGGGCTCCCTCGTGGCGAACAGCTCGGCCACCCGGTGCCGGCGCTGGTCCAGCCGGTGCAGCGGCAGGTCCAGCTCGGCGACCGCGCCGAGGATCAGGTCGTAGGTGGCGTCGTCGGCGAGCTCGACGAGCAGCAGGCGCCCGTCCCGGCGGACCGGCAGGCGCAGCTCGGCCAGTCGCCCGGCCAGCACCTCGGTGCCCTCGCTGACCTCGACGGCGAGCACGTCGGTGGCCGACGTCATCGCGTCGATGCGGTCGGCGCGCAGGAGGCGCCCGCCGTCGATGGCGACCAGGGTGTCGCAGATGCGCTCGACCTCGCCGAGCAGGTGCGAGCAGACCAGCACCGAGATGCCGAACTCGGTGCCGATCCGGTGGATCAGGGCGAGCATGGCGTCCCGCCCGGCCGGGTCGAGGCCGTTGGTGGGCTCGTCGAGGAGCAGCAGGTCCGGGTCGTGCACCAGCGACTGGGCGAGCTTCACCCGCTGCTTCATGCCGGTCGAGTAGCCGCCCACCGGGCGGTAGCGCTCCTCGTAGAGCCCGACGTGCCGAAGCGCCTCGCTGGCCCGCTCGCGCGCCACCGTCCTGGGCAGGCCGCTCATCCGGCCGAGGTGGGTGACCAGCTCGGCGGCGGAGAGGTCGGGCGGGAGGGCGTCGTGCTCCGGCATGTAGCCGACCCGGGCGCGCACCTGGTCGGACTGGGTGGTCGGGTCCAGGCCGAGGACCCGGACCTGCCCGCCGGTGGGTGGTAGCAGGCCGAGCAGGATCTTGATCAGCGTGGACTTGCCGGCGCCGTTCGCGCCGACGAGGCCGATGATGCCGGGCTCGACCGCGACGGTCAGGTCGGCCAGCGCGGTGACCCCACCCCCGTACGTCTTGGTCAGCGACTCGGTCGCGATGAGTGTCACGCCGCCCAGCCTAGGCACGCCGGGCGCCGGCACGGCATCCGGCGCGCCCCTGATCCCACCACTAGGGGGCCGCCTGTCCGGTCGCCCCCGGACACGGGGAGTGGCACTCGACGATCCCGGGGTGGGCTGCGAAACTGTGTGCCGGCCAGCGGTTTGGGGGGTTCGATGAGCAACGGTGGGGTGCTGCCCGACGAGGTGCTGCGGGATGCGCCGGCGTACACGCCGCGCCCCGGCGAGCTGGCCGACCTGGAGCTGCTGCTGACCGGGGCGTACACCCCGTTGACCGGCTTCATGACCCGGGCGGACCTGGTGTCGGTGAGCCGGCGCGGCCGCCTCGCCGACGGGGCGCCCTGGCCGGTGCCGGTGACCCTCCAGGTGCCCGCGGCGCTCGCGCAGGGGCTCGACGTACGGGATCCGGCGCGCCGCACCCTGGTGCTCACCGACGGCGAGGGCGCCCCGGTGGCGGCGCTGGAGGTGACCGACAGCTGGCAGGTCCGCGACGGGGTGGCCGGTGTCGGCGGCCCGGTGCGCCGGCTCGGCGACGGGGGCCACGGGCCGTTCCAGCGGTTGCGCCGCACCCCGGAAGAGGTACGCGCGCTGCTGCCGCCCGGCCGGGTGCTCGGGGTGATCGCCGACCGCCCGCTGCACCGGCCGCAGCTCGCGCAGATCGCGCACGCCGCCCGCACTCTCGGAGCCCATCTGCTGGTCCTGATCCCGGTCGGCGAGGACAGCGGCAGCGGGCTGCCGCCGGAGGCCCTGGTCCGCAGCATCTTCGCCGCCCGTGACCGGATGCCCCCGGCGACCCTTGTCGCCGTTCCGCTGTCCCACCGTCGTGAGGAGATCAGCGACGCACTGCTGCGGGCTCGGGTGTCGGCGGCGTACGGGGTGACCCACCTGCTGTCCACCGGCGAGATGCTCTCCGGGGCCGGCCTGCGGGTGCTGATTCCACGCGAGCTGGCCTACGACAACCGTGACGGGCAGTGGCGCTGGCGGGACGACATCCCGCCGCGCAACCGGCGGCTGGCGCTGACCCAGGCCGAGATCGACGACCTGCTGGACCGGGGCTTCCCGCTGCCGGAGTGGCACACGCCCCCGGCGGTGGCGAAGGAGCTGGTCCGGGCCCGCCCGCCCCGGCGCTACCGGGGCCTGGTCGTCTTCCTGACCGGCCTGTCCGGCTCCGGCAAGTCCACCATCGCGCGGGGCCTGGCGGACGCCCTGCGCGAGCAGGGCGAGCGGACGGTCACCCTGCTCGACGGGGACGTGGTCCGCCGGGAACTGTCGGCTGGGCTCGGCTTCAGCAAGGCCGACCGGGACGCGAACGTCCGCCGGATCGGCTGGGTGGCCGCCGAGATCGCGCGGCACCGCGGCGTGGCGATCTGCTGCCCGATCGCCCCGTACGCCCAGGCGCGGGCCACCGCCCGGGAGATGGCCCGGTGCGCCGGCGCGGGCTTCCTGCTGGTGCACGTCGCCACCCCGCTCGAGGTCTGCGAGCAGCGCGACCGCAAGGGCCTGTACGCACGCGCCCGTGCCGGCCTGCTCACCGGGATGACCGGCATCGACGACCCGTACGAGGAGCCGACCGACGCCGATGTGGTGATCGACACCAGCGACCTGCCGATCGACGAGGCGGTGCAGGCGGTACTGCACCATCTCACCGAGACCGGCTGGGTCGAGCCCCGCCACCCCACCGTGTAGCTGCCCACTCTCCCTTTCCCCCGGTGGTACCTGCGCGCTAGTGTTCGTTCTTGTTGGAACACGTTCGACCGCGTGAGAGTGCGCGGCGACCACGCGTGGAGGTGCGGCGCATGCTGGCGCAGCAGCGGCAGGCGGCCATCCTCGAACGGGTCCGGGCGGCCGGCGGCGTACGGGTGACCGAACTGGCGGCCGAGTTCGGCGTGTCGGACATGACCATCCGGCGCGACCTGGACGTCCTGCACGAGCGCGGGCTGCTGGCCAAGGTGCACGGCGGCGCCACGGTCGCCGGGCCCGGTTCGACCGACGAGCCCGGGTTCCGGGCCAAGTCGGTCCGGCAACTGCCGGAGAAGGCCGCCATCGCGGTACGGGCCGCGGAGCTGGTACGCCCGGGCGCGGCGGTCGCGCTCTCCGCCGGCACCACCACCGCCGAGCTGGCCCGCAGGCTGACCGACGTGCCCGGCCTCACCGTCGTGACCAACTCCCTGCCGGTGGCCGAGATCCTGCACTCCGGCGGGCGGCCGGACCAGACCGTGGTGCTCACCGGCGGTGTCCGTACCCCCTCCGACGCGCTGGTCGGGCCGCTCGCCGTCGGCGCGATCCGCTCGCTCCACCTCGACCTGCTGTTCCTCGGCGTGCACGGAATCAGCGAACGGGCCGGCTTCAGCACACCCAACCTCATGGAGGCCGAGACCGATCGGGCGCTGGTTGCCGCGTCCGACCGCCTGGTCGTGCTCGCCGACCACACCAAGTGGGGCACCGTCGGGCTCTCCTCGATCGTCGAGCTCGCCGCCGCCGACGTCCTGGTGACCGACGACGGGATGCCCGCCGACGCTCGGCGGGTACTCGACGAGAGGGTCGGGGAGCTGGTGGTGGTCAGTGGCACGGGCCGGACCACGCCGGCAAGCGGAGGAGTGGCGGAGTGAAGCGCAGCGCGATGGGGCTGGCCGACGGCCGCGAGCTGATCTACTTCGACGAGCGCGACGACGCCGTACGCGACCAGCCGGACCGCCGGGAGTTGCCACCGCCCCCGCCGGCGTCACAGCTGCGGTACGACCCGCTCACCGACGAGTGGGTGGCGGTGGCCGTACACCGGCAGACCCGGACCTTCCTCCCGCCGCCCGACCAGTGCCCGCTCTGCCCGTCCACCGCCGGGCGGCTCAGCGAGATCCCCGCGCCCGACTACGACGTGGTGGTGTTCGAGAACCGCTTCCCCTCGCTGAGCGGCCGGATCGCCGAGGAGCCGACGGAGATCACCCCGTTCACCCCGGTCCGGCCCGGCGAGGGCCGGTGCGAGGTGGTCTGCTTCACCGACGACCACAACGCCTCGTTCGCGAGTCTCCCCCCGCGCCGGGTGCGCACCGTGCTGGACGCGCTCGCCGACCGGACCGCCGCCCTCGGTGAGCTGTCCGGTGTGGAGCAGGTGTTCCCGTTCGAGAACCGGGGCGTGGAGATCGGCGTGACGCTGCACCACCCGCACGGGCAGGTCTACGCGTACCCCTTCGTCACCCCGCGGACCCGGGCGCTGCTGGCGGCGGCGCGCCGACACGCCGAGCGCACCGGCGGGCGCAACCTGTACGCGGACGTGCTGGCCGCCGAGCGCGCCGCCGGGGACCGGGTGGTCACCGGCAACGAGCACTGGACGGCGTACGTCCCGGCGGCGGCCCGCTGGCCGTTCGAGGTGCACGTGGCACCGCACCGCCCGGTGCCGGACATCCCGGCGCTCAGCGACGCCGAGCGGGACGCGTTCGGGCCGCTCTACCTGGACCTGCTGCGCCGCTTCGACGGGTTGTTCGACCTGCCGATGCCGTACATCGCGGCCTGGCACCAGGCGCCGGTACGCGTCGACCGCGAGCTGGGCCACCTGCACCTGCAGCTGTTCAGCATCCGGCGGGCCACGGACAAGCTGAAGTACCTGGCCGGGTCGGAGTCCGGGATGGGCGTCTTCATCAACGACATCGCCCCGGAGCGCGCCGCCCACCTACTCCGCACCGCGTGAAAGGAAGGGCCCCTTGTTAACGCCTGCGGGGTGGTTTCAAGGGGTCGTTGCAACACGGTGGTTAGTTGGTGACGGCTAGGAGAGTAGCGAGGCGCTCGGCTGGGGTGTCCCAGCCGAGCGT
>NZ_JBEORU010000050.1:3286-26395 GCF_040302465.1 Micromonospora sp. NPDC126480 | reverse complement strand
CGGCCACCAAGACCAACGACTAGCAAAGATCAACCAGCAGAGGGGGTTCGTTTTCAGCCGTCGTCAAGGGGTCCGTTTTCGGCCGTCGTTGACACTCCCCGCGTACGCGGGGGTGATCCCAGCGCACCCGGCTGCGGATTTCGGACGTGGAACTGCTCCCCGCGTACGCGGGGGTGATCCCGCCCGCCACTCGTGTGCCATGCTCGAATCTCCCTGCTCCCCGCGTACGCGGGGGTGATCCCTGCGAAAGCGGATGTGGGCAGAGGTGGAGGCTCTGCTCCCCGCGTACGCGGGGGTGATCCGTACAAGAGCCAGCAGATCGGCGTGAGTGTGGACTGCTCCCCGCGTACGCGGGGGTGATCCCCGGGCCGACCTGGTGCCGGTGACCGCCGGCTCCTGCTCCCCGCGTACGCGGGGGTGATCCCGGTTTCGCCGCCCGCTGCAACCCCGCCGAGAGCTGCTCCCCGCGTACGCGGGGGTGATCCCTTGCGCAGCGCACCGAGCGCGCGCACCGCGTCCCTGCTCCCCGCGTACGCGGGGGTGATCCCGCGGTGTCCGGCTCCGTGTCCGGCGGGAACACCTGCTCCCCGCGTACGCGGGGTGATCCGCCGGGGCCCGGCCTTTCCCCAGACGGGCCGGGCTGCTCCCCGCGTACGCGGGGGTGATCCCAGGTGATGTCGATGACCGCGCCGGCGGTCAGCCTGCTCCCCGCGTACGCGGGGGTGATCCCCCGACGACCAGGGCGTCGGGGCGGGTCTTGTCCTGCTCCCTGCGTACGCGGGGGTGATCCCGACAACCGCGGCCAACCCTGGCCGGCGGTGCACTGCTCCCCGCGTACGCGGGGGTGATCCCGCATCCACCAACGCCTCGTGGTGTTCGTCGATCTGCTCCCCGCGTACGCGGGGGTGATCCCGTCGATGACGCCGGCTCCCTCCAGTCCGCGCTCTGCTCCCCGCGTACGCGGGGGTGATCCCCATCCTCGACATGGAGTCCACCGAGCGCGCCGCTGCTCCCCGCGTACGCGGGGGTGATCCGGGCCCAGCGATGGCCGAATGGTTGATCGTGGACTGCTCCCCGCGTACGGGGTGATCCCTCGGCGCCGCCCTGTCCGGCCCGCACGAACGCCTGCTCCCCGCGTACGCGGGGGTGATCCCAGGGCGAGCGGCGCAAACCACGCCTTCACCCGCTGCTCCCCGCGTACGCGGGGGTGATCCGGGGACGTGCTCGTAGACCTGGGAGGCTTCAAACTGCTCCCCGCGTACGCGGGGGTGATCCCGGGCCGTGGACGACCGACCCGGCTGACTTCCCCTGCTCCCCGCGTACGCGGGGGTGATCCCCCGAAGATCACCGCGCCCACGCCCGGCGCTGTCTGCTCCCCGCGTACGCGGGGGTGATCCCGAGCAGGACTGGCTGGCGTCGCTGGAGGGTCCCTGCTCCCCGCGTACGCGGGGGTGATCCCGGCCGCTACCACCGGTGCAGCGAAAGCCTGCTCTGCTCCCCGCGTACGCGGGGGTGATCCCGCGGCGGTGGGGGCGAGTGTGGCGTTGGCAGCCTGCTCCCCGCGTACGCGGGGGTGATCCCTTGTGTGCAGGCCCGAGATTGTCTCCGTATGCGGGGAGGCCGCCGTATTCCAACCGCGGAACCAGCTGATCAGCTACCTTCTGCACTCTGATTCGGGGTTCGGTCGCCTCTTGGAGCGCTTCGCCCGAAGCGGCGACGCCGTGACGCTTTGCTCCAGCCTTTCGGCAGGGCTGGGTTGTAGGTCGTTCGGGCGTTGGGTCGACGCATCAGGGTGACGCCGTCGAAGTCGACTGGCTGCCAGTGGTGGTCGTGCACTTGAAAGCACAAGCGCTGCTCGCTCGGCCGTTGGTAGACAAGTAGCGCACGTCCAGGTCCGGCCATCTCGACGACTTTGGTCCAGAGCCGGTGCCGGATTCGGGTGTTGACGTGCCCGACGTAGACGCCCGTGGATATTTCCAGCAGCCACTGGGTCAGGTGGCCGCGTAGGCCTTCGGGGCAGGCTGTAAGAATGATGACGGTCATCAGAAATCGATTTCCTCGCCGTAGTTGCGTCCGCTGGCGAGTTCGTAACCGTTCTCATCCCACAGCCGTACGGTGTCGGCTGCTGGCTCGTCATGGAGCCACTGCTCATCGATTGGTCCGCCAGGTCCTGGGCTGAGCAGCAGGTTACGGATATCGCGAACGCAGCGGTCGAGAAGGGCGCCGTCGTAAACGTGGTCCCGGACGGCGCGGCGGGTGTCCGGACCGATGTCGGTGGATCCGCTGGCGACGATGTTGAAGGCGACCGGGATCGTGATGTCGGCCTTGTAGAGGTCGGCGATGTCATAGACGAATGAGCGGTCGTGGCCGGTGTGGATAAAGCCGAGGCCGGGTGAGAGGCCGAGGGCGACGATGACAGCGTGCACGATGCCGTACAGGCAGGCGTGTGCGGTCGACAGCGCCTGGTTGACTGGGTCGCTGCTGCTGAACTCATCCGGGTTGTACTCGCGGTTGTTCCAGGCCACGCCGGTGCGCTTGGAGTGTTCGCGATAGCAACGGCGTACCCGGGCTCCTTCTTTGCCGCGAAGTTGCTGCATGGTGAGGGCGGTGGTGTTCTCGTCCGGAAAACGCATGCGGTACATCTCTCGTGCTACCTGCAGTCGTCGGTCTCGGTGAGTGACTGCGCGGGCTTGGGCTACGAGTAGCCGGCTGGAGCGTGCCAGTGGGCGCCCGTGGGCGTAGTAGCGTACGCCGTGTTCACCGACCCATACCGCGGTGGCGCCGTTGTCGGCGAGGAGCATCATCGCCTGTTGTGTGACGCTGGTGCCGGGTCCGAGGAGGAGGACGCCGAGGGTAGCGGCGGGGATGTGGACGACGCCTTTGTCGTCGGTGGCGGTGATGGCGTTGCTGTCCCGGTGGATGACGCAGCGTTCGAGGTAGATGAAGCTGAGACGGTCTTGGGCGCGGTTGAGGTCGGCGAGGTCCGCCGGTGGGACACCTGGGATCTTCACGGCGTTGCCTGGGTGGGGGCGAGGGTGAGCAGCCCGCAGCCGTAGGCCTTGGCGTGGCCGATGCCGCTGATCAGGGTGTGGCGGAATGCGTCCGCGTTGGTGATCTGGAGGATGCCGTCGTAGGTGGCCGTGGTAAGGGTGACGGTGCCCATGCCGCGTCTAAAGGTGTGCGTCTGTCGCTGGTGTAGTCGCAGGTTGGGACGACCGTCCTGCTGGTGGGACACCGTGAATCCGTGCCGTCGAGCCCGGCGGGCAAGCCACTCGATTTGCTCCGGCTCGCGCAGGTAGCCGAAGCGTTGGGTCTCCTTGGCGTCGGCGGTCTTGCGTCCGCTGTGCGTCGGGTTGGCGGTGAGCCGGAATGCCCACTCCTGGCCGGCGTGCAGCGAGGTGAGTAGGCCGTCGTAACGTCGGCTCACCCAGGCCTCCTCTTGGGTGGGCCATCCGGCCTGCTTCACTAGGTGAGTGAGGTCGGGTCGGCCGGGGCTGACGATGTAGAGGAAGACGGTGGCGGCGGCTGGGGTGTCGAGGCGCCAAAGGGTACGGCTGCCGGGGCGCTCGTAGTCCTCGGCGGTTGGAAAGGCGGCACGGACCGCAGCGTGCATGGCGTGTGGTGAGGAGAGTAGTTTCCGGGCGCGGCGGCGGGCTGGGTTGATCTGGAATCGGGTGAGGAACATGTTCAGCCTCCCAGCAGGCTCAACGGGTCGTGCTCGGCGACATCGGCCCGCTCCGCGAGGTCGTTGGTGACGTCGACGTGCCGGCGCAGCACGGTTCGCCAGGTGTGCTGCCGATGAGCGGGGTCGAAGCTGATTGGCTCGTCAGGCATGGTTTCGGTGGTTGGTTCCCCTGGACGGGCGTCTCGAATGATCTCCAACCTGATGGTGCGGGCTGCCTTCTTGCGGTGCCATTCGGCCGCGAGCCATGGCCATTGTGTCAGCGCGTCATCGAGCGTCGAATCATGTACGCCGAGGCTGATCGGGCCGACGGGCGGACAGGACCGGCGCCCCAGGTAGAGGGGGAACTGTGGTCGGTTCAGTGCCTCCGCTAGTCCGTGGAGCAGTTCTCGTTGCCCGCTGACAGCGGCGAGGAAGACCGCGTCGGACAGGTAGAAGCGGTAGGTCAACGGTGCGCTGTGGCGGCCGTCGAGGGATCGGGCGGTCTGGAAGTCCCGCAGGATTTGCCCGGGTTGATCGAGCCGGACCCCGAATTCCAGGCCGAGTAGGTCGGTGAGGGGCTCGGTGCGGCGGAGGCCCTTGGCAGCGGCAAGCAGGCCGATCACTCCGCTCTTGGTGGGCGCGATCTCGGTGCCTCGGCGTGCAAAGCGGCTGGACGAGCCCCAGGATTGGAGTGGAGCGGCCAGCCGAAGGAGTAGCACGCTCATGCTGGCTGTCCGAGTGCCACGCTGACCTGCTCTCCCACTCCAGTGACCAGTTCGCTGAAGCTGACCGCTTTGCCGAGGTTGGTGAGTACCGCGGTCTTGTCTCCGACCTGGGTGACCCAGCTGCCGGTCGGCCGCTCACCGTAGGCATTTTCGACCGCTTCGGTGTGCTTGGCGAGCGCCACCGCGGCCAGCTCGATCCGTCCCGCGGCGTGTGTCTCGCGGATCGGAGTCTCGAAGGCTCCGACGAGGTTGATCGGCTGGGTGTCGCGCACCCTTACCAGCACGGCGTCGGGCAGTGTGCGGTGTGCGAAGGTGTTCTGCTTGCCGGTCGGCATGCTGCGAGCGAACGCGGTGAGGAACGCTTCGACGGCCGCCCGGGTCGCTCGGGCGTCTCCGAGGGTGCGATGCAGTGCGTCGACGTCGATGGTGGCGTACCGGTAGAGCGTGGACGAGTTGAACTCGATGGTTCCGATCATGCCGGCGCCCGTCTCAGACGCGTCGGCCTTGCGGTCGTCGACTGCGGTGAAGTAGTCGAACTCGTTGTCGACGGCATGGACGCTGATGGCGTGGGACACCTGGCACGCGGCGTCGACGTTGATGTCCGTCATGTCCGCCACCATCCGGCCGAACATGGCGACGTCGACGGAGTGCTCGGTGTCGAGCAGTGACTTGAACCGGGCCTTGTCAAGGGTGGTGCCGGCGCGGGATGCCTCAAGGGCGGCAGCGGCGAGGTTGTCCAACTGCCGGTGGCTCAAGAACAGCAGGTAGCCGGATTCGACGTCCTTCACCTCGCCCTTCTTCTTCTCCGCCTTGGCGAGGCCGCCGGCGACGAAGGTTGCGGCCGCTAGCGTGGATGCGGCCTCCTCGGACAAGCTCGGGTCCAGCGCCTTGATACGGGCTGCGAGCGACTCGCCCACCCGCTTGGTTCGCTCGCCGAGCTGGGAGCGGTCGAGCAGGTCGCCGAAGGCCAGCCGGATGGCCCGCTTCCAGGCCTGGCTGGAGACTCGCGCGCGTCGATATCCGCCGTACACGGCGGTCTTCGGCGAGCCCGTGTCGTCGCGGTTGAGGTTGCTAGGTGGCACGGTCTGGAGCGCGTAGATGTCGATGATGGTGCGGCTCATGATGGGTCCTCCTCGTTGGAGTCAGGGGTGAGGGTGTCGACGTCGGTGCTGGGTCGGCTGCGGAAGAACTCCCGGCCCCAGGTGGCTTGGATTTGGCGGCGACGGCTGGGCTTGCGGAGGGTTTGCAGGTCGTCGGCGAGCAGGCCGTAGTCGAGTGGGATCTGGTGCTCTCGAAGCATCGTGATCAGGCTGCGCAGGTAGTGGATGCTCTCCTGGTAGGTGCTGGCGGTGCCGAGTGCGGCGAACCGGCGCCGCACACCCTCCGGCCCAGCTGAATTGCGGACCAACTCGGACATTGCCTGGCCCAGCCCACGTCCCTCGACGTGCATGCGGTCCCGGCGCGACTGCTGGTGCAGTGCGTACAGGGTCACTGCGTCGTGCACGGCGTGCTCGGCGTCCGTCGCCTCGGCGTCGTCGGCTGGCCGGTAGCCCAGCAGGTGCTCCGGCACCTGTAGGTACCGCTCTAGGGTGAAGTCGAAGCCGGGGGTCCGGCCGATGCCGCGCCTCAGCCTGGCCAGTGCGCTGACGGCCTCGGGTTGGGGAGCGGTGCTCAACACCCGTGCCTGGAGTCCGCCGATTGTACGGGCGACATGGTCTCCGAGGTCGCGGCGGCGCCGTGAGCGTGGCTTCTGTTCCGGGCCGGCCGGTTGGCTGACTTTGACGGTGGTCATGCTGCTTCCTCCCGGTGGTGCGAAGCGGTGGCCGCCATAGGCAGCGCCTTGGCCAGGCCGGTCCGAAACCACGCTTCGGCCTGTGAGCTTGAGTAGTGCACCTCCCGGCCGGTGCGGTCGGTGCCGGTCCGGCCTACCCAGGCCGTCGGCCCAGCGGCCTCGACCAAGCCGAAGCCGAGCCGCTCGATGGCTCGGCGGACCAGCCGCTGCCACGCCGTGCGCTCGGCGGTTGGGTCGCTGTGGGGGCCGAGCCGGGCCAGCCAGTCGCGAAAGGCGCGGTCCAGCAGGGCGTACGCTCGCTCGGCTGCCCGGTCGGCCTCACCGCTGTCGGTGTCCCGGCTGCCGGCGGCGCGGGCCAGGTTGTCGGCGAGCCGCCGCAGCACCGACACCGCGGCCTCGGCGTCGCCGGCCGCGTCGACGGCCGTCGCCTGCAGTCCGGCGTCGCCGACCAGCAGCAGCGCGTTCATGGTGAGCGCGTCGTTGAACATCTCGTCGATGACCGACTGCTTGGCACCGTACGTGATGCTGACGGCATGCGGGCGGGCCTGGAAGTCCGGCCTGACGACGCCGGTGACGGTGAGCCGGGCTAGCCATTGCATCACCATCGGCGACAACCGCTGCGGGGGCTCGTTGCCAGGCGGTGGGGGTGAGGGCAGCAGGGTCTGCAGTCCTCGCCAAAGTGCTCGGCTGTGGTCGTGGGGCCGGGGTAGGTAGATCGGCGTCCGCTTCTGCTCGCGTTCCCGTGGTGCGCTGCGTCCCCAGACGCTCATCGGTTCCAGCAGGTGTCGGTCCTGCCAGTCGAACCGATCGCCGTTGGAGATCATCGCCCCGGTGATGGCGGTCGCGTCGCCGAAGAGGCGGATCCGTCGGGACTGCCAGGTGTAGAGGCTGAGCAGGCCGTACGGTCCGCGCGTCGCATCAGGTTCCTCGGCAGCGGTTTGTGGCTCGCGTTCCCACACCGGTAGGTCCCGCTCGTCGGCGACCTGCCATCCGGGAGCGACGGGAACTAGGTTGAGCAGCAGGGTCTCGAGCAGGGTCGCGCCTTTCAGGTACACGCCGCCGAGCCAGCCGAGTGAGCTGGCACCGATCGGGTAGCCCTTGCCGTTCTTGGCCAGCGGGTCTCCTACCGCACCGGTCTTGATGCCGGAGGTGTCGTATGCCTGGCAGTGCACCAACCAGCGGGCTGCCTCGGCGGGCGTGATCGCGTCCATTCCCGGTCCGGCGCGTGTAGTCAGGAACGGCATGCCGTTTGGTACGTCGGCGATGAGGCGCTCCAGCCCGTATGTGTTCTGCTTCGCCGCTCGCAGGTCGGCGACCTGGTAGAAGGGGTGCTTCGGGTGCAGCAGGTCGAACCGGTCACGGAAGACGTTGAGGTACTCGGCGATGTCGGCTGTCGGCAGCCGTTGGTCACGCCATAGCGCCTGCCAGGCTGCCTCGCCGGGTGGACCGTCGGTCGCGCGGTGCAGCACTGCCAGGGCGAGGCGCAGAATCGCGAAGGTCTGCGTGGGCAGTTCACAGGCGATCATGCGTAGGGTGCCGGCCTGCTCGAACAGTCCGAGTAGTGATACCTCGTGGCGCCGGCCGTCGGCGTTCAGTACCGGAATCCACGCCTCATGTGAGAGGGAGAATCCCGGTAGTTGCGGTGCATCGGTCATCGGCATCACCTCCTTGTGCGTCAATTCAGGCGGCTGCGCGGGTGACGCGCAGCCCTTCGTCGGGGTCGTAGTGCAGGTCGAAGCCGGCCACTGTGGCTCTGCCTGCCGGATCGAGGTCGAGTACGAGTTCGCCAGCTAGCCATGGGCTGTCCTGCCAGGCGCTGAGGTCGGTGCGTTGTTCCAGGTCGGCTATAACTTCGTCGATGACGTCGGCGGCGGTCATCGCCCGCGGCAACGGCAGAGTGCAGCGAGCGATCATGCGAGGCAGTGGCCGACGGGGCAGGCTTCGGGTCGGTACCGACACGGCGCCCTCGATCCAGGGTGGTAGGGCGAGGCCATCCGGTGTGCGTACCAGCAGCAACACCTCGAGGGACTCGGCGTCGGTGTCGCGGACGTGGCCCTGCGCCGCACGGTCGTCGGCGTTGCCGACGCTGCCGGAGAGCCAGCCGATCAGTGGGACCCCGTGCTCGGCGACACCGGCCAGGCGGAAGCCGTCGGCCTTCAACTCCTTGGCGACGATCTCGTCTCGATGTTTCGCCTCCGCCTCGGCCATCACGGGCTGCCACGACGGCGGGCCGATCGGAGCGTCGCTGTAGGCGCTCTGGGTGAGCGGCGCGATGTCGGCGGGTAGCCGCAGCGGCGCGCCATCCAGGTGCGGCAGCAATACGGCGGCGCTGCGCAGCAGCATGGCCGGCGAATAGACGCGGCGGGAGCCGGCTACCGACTGCGGTGGCTCGGTTGTCCAGTCGGCGCCGGTGATCCAGCAGGTCGGTGCTGTGAGTCGGGAGGGGCGACGGTCGCGCGGATGGCGGTGCAGTCGGCCGATGCGTTGCAGCACCAGGTCCACCGGGGCCAGGTCGGTGACGAGCATGTCGAAGTCGATGTCCAGGGACTGCTCGGCGACCTGGCTTGCCACCACCACGTGCCGGTGGGGGCGGTTGCCGCTGCCGGGTGGTCCGAACGCCTCTCGCAGCCAGCGATCCTTCGCAGCCCGGTCGAGGGCCATGAATCGGGAGTGCGCCACCGACACGGGTATGTCCGGTCCCAGCGTTGCGCGCAGCGCGGCGGCGGTCTCCTGAACCCGGGTCACGGTGTTACGGACCACGAGCGCGCAGCCCCCGTCGGTCAACTCGTCGCGCAGCAGTTCCGCCAGCGCGGGTGAATCGTCGTCCAGGCGGCGCAGCGTCACCTCGATGCCACGGCCGGAGTCGGCGCAGCTGATAGCCGTGGCACCACGGTCGGCAGTGGAGACCGTGACCAGGGGGTATCGCAGGTCGGTGCGGAGCGGGGCGTACGGGTCGACCCGAGGCTTGCCGCGGTCGCGCCAGGTGAGTGGGGGCAGTGGCCCGAGCCGGCCGGTGTCGTACGCCTTCATTAGCTCGGCTCGTCGGTGTGCTGGCAGCGTCGCGGAGAGCACGATCACTGGTACGCCGTATGCGCCGAGCCACTCGAGGGCCCGGTCGAGGAATCGACCCATGTAGACGTCGTAGGCGTGGGCCTCGTCGATGACGACGACCTTGCCGGTGAGTCCGAGGTGACGCAGCGCCAGGTGCTTGCTGCGTAGTGCCGCGAACAGCAGCTGGTCGATGGTGCCGACGACGAAGCTCGACAGGAGTGCTCGCTTGGGCCCGGCGAGCCAGGCATGCACGCCGATGTCGGTGCCTCCGGCGTCCTCGGCGATGCCGCTTGGCAGTGAGGTTGCGCGCAGTCGGTCGTACTCGGGGTTGAGTGCAGCTTTGCCGTGGGCCAGCCGTACATCGCGGTCGCCTCGACCCACCTGCGTGTCGGGTAGCCGGCGCAGCCAGGACAACATCCGGCCGAACATGGCGTCGCTGGTGGCCCGGGTCGGCAAGGCCAGGTAGCAGCCAGACGCTCCGGTACGGCGGGCCATGATTTCCACCGCCGCCAGCGCCGCCTCGGTCTTGCCCTCCCCCATCGCGGCTTCGACGATCATCATGGCGGGGACGGGCATGGTCTCGACCAACTCGGCGACCGTACGTTGCACCGGGCGCGGGGCCGCGCCTGCGGGCAACGAGAATCGCGTCCCAAACAGGTCGTCCACGGTCACGGGTCGGGCGGTGGGCCGCCACGGGACGGGCAGGTCCAGCAGTTCCCAGCCGGAGCGCAGCCGGTCCTCGTCTGTGCTGTCGAGGAGGTAGGGGAAGTAGTCCTCGTTGCTGGCGATCCAGTCGGCAACGATGACGAGGCCGGTGAGGACGGCCTGTACAGGTTGCGAGAGCGGTACGTTACTCCACTCGGTCAGCCGTTCTCCGGCGCCTGACCGCTCGGTCATCCAGGTCAGTAGATCCTGCTGCGCCTGCTGCCAGGCTGGGCCACCAAGCAGATGGGGGCGTACCTGCGCGTCACGAAGTCCTTCGTCGGTCGGCGGGACACCGTGGTGGCCTCCGACGATGACGGCGAACGGGTGGGGGTCGTTCCAGCCCTGCTGGTGCAGCCAGTTGGCGAGCACGACGTGCCCGGCGGTGGCGTGGGGGGCGTACCTGCGGTCGGTGCGGACAAGGTCCCGCTGGTAGCTGAGGCCGTGGTCGCGCATCCGTTCCGCCAGGGCGTGTGCCTGGCAGGCGAAGGCGGGGGTGGCTTTGCCGATGTCGTGCACGCCGGCGAGCCAAACGGCGAGAGTTCGGCCGTCCGCGTCTCCGGCGGGCAGCTCGTCGACGATGCGGTTACGGGCTGCCCGACCCAGCCAGTGGTCCCACAGTTGTCCGGCCACGTCGGCGGTGTCGGCGAGGTGTCGCCACAGTGGCAGCCAGCCGACCGGGGAGGTGCCTGTGCGGTCGGTCTTGCCCCAGATCGCGCGTGCCGCGTCGTCGAGCTTGGGGCCGCTGGCGGCGCGGGCGTTCATCGGCCCACCGGCAGCAGCGGGCTGGGCATGCCGCTGTGCGATAGGTAGAGCACGTCCCGGGCGCGGGTCAGGGCGACGAACAGGAGGCAGCGTTCGCGCTGGAGATCCTGCCGGTGGGCGTGCGGATCCTCCGTCGCCGAGGTGAGCGCATGTGGTGCCGGCAGCAGGTCCGCCTCCAGCCCGACGACCGCAAGGCACTGGAACTCCAGGCCCTTCATGCGGTGCATGGTGGCGACGTGTACGCCGTCGTTGCCCCGCTTGTCGTCGGCGACGGGAATGTGTGCTTCGCTCAGGATCCTGCTGATGGCCTTGACGAGTTGTCCGGTGCGGACGGCTACACCGATGGCGTGCGGCTCGACGCCCTGCTCCAGCCAGGTCCCCACCCGCTCGATCAACGCCTCGAACTCACTGTCGCGGCTGCTGTGAGCAGCAAACTCGGGTGCGCCACCGCGGGTGACCGAGCGATATCCGCGCAGCGTGTCGTCATGACCGTCCAAGCCGATGGCGGCGTCGCCGCCCAGAACCTTGACCGACAGGTCGAGGATCTCGTGTGTGGTGCGGTAGTTGACGGTGAGCCGGCGGGTGCGGCCGCGGACCTCGATGCCGAGTTGGGCCAGGGACACATGGTTGTCATAGATGCGCTGGTACGGGTCAGCGAGCAGGAACATGTCGTTGGGCCCGGGCGCGACGAGCGCGCGCAGCAGTCGCCACTGCGCGGGGTGCAGATCCTGTCCCTCATCCACGACGACGTGTCGGTAGGGAGTTGCGGTGCGGCGCGCTATCGCGGCGGCCTCGTCGGCGAGCTGGGTATGGGTACGCAGGCGCCGCTTCGCCAGCTCCTGCGCCACCCCGTCGATCGCATTCCACACCTGCTCCCGGTGCGCGGCGCGCAGGCCGGTGCCCCGGCCTCTACGGTCGGCGTCGCGGTAGGCCTCGAAGATCGTCAGTTGCTGCGCCAGTACCACCTGCTCCCACTCGTGCCGAAGGAAGGACGGGCTGAACCTGCTGATCTGGCCGGCGCGGTTCAGATAGGTAGGCCCGGCTGTCGCGGCGGCTTCCCACAGCTGGTCGATGACCTCGTTGTCGGCGATGGTGACTCTCCTGCCGTCCCTGGCGACGATTTCGTAGGCCAGCTTGTCGACGCTGATCACGTCGATGCGGGCCCGCACTACCGGATCGGCGGTGAGCCGGTAGAGCTGTCTGCCGAGCGCGTCGGCGAGGGCTCGGGTGAACGTGGTCAACAGGACCTTTTCGCCGTCAGGCAGCCGCTCGGCGAGGAACACCGCCCGGTGCAGGCCGGTCACAGTCTTCCCGGTCCCGGCGCTGCCTGTCACCAGCGCGGGACCGCTGTACGTTTCGCGGTAGGCAACGTCGCGTTGAGTCGGGTGCAGGAAGGTGCGCCACACGTCGAACGGATGGGCGAGAATGGCCGCGAGTTCCACCGGACCGGAGACGAAGGCGATCCGTTCGGGAGTGCGACGCGCGGCGGCCAGCAGGTCGTCGGTGTCCACGCCGGACACAACTTGGTCGGCCAGCTCCGCCCACACCTCCGCTACGGTCATCCCACTGGCCAGGCCTCGCAGGCTGTCGAGCTGTGCCTCCGGCAGGCGCCCGGCCAGGCTCTCCAGTTGCTGGTCGGTGGCGATGACCCGCAGCAGCGGCACAAGGTCCTCGTCCACCCCGAGCCGCGCGAAGTCGGCGATCGAGACGTGGTCGAACAGCGCGCCGCTGGGCGGTTCGGGCGGCGTAGCGCTGACGTACTCCTCGATACCGGCCTGGTCACGCATCTCCAGGACGCCGAGTACCTGGTTGACCGTGAAGCGCCGGCTTACCGCGAAGGCGATGGCGTCGTCGTGAGGAAGGACATCGAGCAGCGCGTACTTGTCGTCGCCAAGAGCGAGCACCACCCCGCGATAGGACAGATCAATGCGGATGGTGCGGATGTTGGGATCCCGGGCCCCGGTCAACTTCTCCAGGTGCAGACCTGCGTGCGTGTGCTCGGCGAACTTGCTGATGGCGGCGTCGACCGCACGCTGAACCCGGCGTTGCAGCCGGGCATATGCGGGAAGGAACCCGCGGCCAATTGCCAACTCAGCCATGCCATCCCCCGTGTCGGGTACCCGGGCGTGCCGGGGAGTGGGTGTCGGAACTGTCGTGCGCCGGACATGGCCGGTGGTCTCGGTCGCGCAGCATGGACCATGCACGGCCGGAACTGGTGCAACCGCTGCACATCCTCCCACCCTGTGAATAGCGTTTGCAAGAGTTAACCTGTTGCCTCTGTTCACCAAAGGTCGCGACTGGCTGGACAGAGGTGCGACGCCGCCGTCGAGTCGGCCGCTATGCTGGGATTCGTGGTGCCCGGCACGAGCGTCAAGGACCGGTACATGCTGGGCCGATTTCCGTTGCCCCACAGAGGAATGGGCGAGGTTTGGCCGGCACGGGACACACTGCTCGACCGGCCCGTCATTGTGAAGTTCATTGATGCATCCGTGATCGACCTGGACCTGGTGCGCCGGTTTCGCCGTGAGGCGTTGCTGACCGCTCGCCTCAGCCACCCCGGCGTTCCCGCCGTCTACGACCTCGGGGAGTACACCGGCCAGCCCTACGTCGTCCTCCAGAAGATCAACGGAATCGCACTGAACGACCTAGTCGCGGAGCAAGGTCCACTTCCGATCGGTTGGGTGGCCGCCATCGGAGCCCAGATCAGCAGTGTTCTCATCGCCGCCGGGCGTCTCGGTTTGGTCCATCGCGACATCAAGCCGAGCAACGTCATGCTGGAAACGAGCGGGGCGGTGAAGGTGCTCGACTTCGGACTGGCCGCCGTGCCCGACGACGAGCGCTACTCCCGAATCACCCAGAGCGGACAGAGCCTCGGCACGGTGGGTTACATGGCGCCCGAACAGATCCGCGGTGAGGATACCGACCACCGCACCGATCTTTACGGCCTGGGAGCGACCCTTTTCGACCTGCTTACCGGCAGCCCACCGTTCGACGGCGCAACCACATTGACAACGGTGCGCCACCAACTGGGCACCCCCCCTCCGCGCCCTACAGAGCTACGGCCGCAGATCCCCGCGGTGCTCGACGATTTGGTGCACGCGTTGCTCGCATCCCGTCCCAAGGATCGCCCCGCCCCTGCGGCCGAGGTCTACGCCACGCTGGCGCCGCTCGTCCAGGATCTGCCGCCGCTTCCCGGCGTAATCGACGACACCGACGAAGCGGTGCAGGCGTACGCCGCGATCGTTGGACGGGTGCCGCAGCAGCCACGCTCTAGGACGACGCCCACCGACGAGAGGGCCGGGCTCGCCCTGGAGCAGGCACTGCGGCACGCGGAACACATGCAGGCTGCCGGACATTTCCGAGCCGCCGCGCGTCAGTGGCGCCGGCTAGCCGAGGATCACGCCCGGCGCCATGGCGATGAGGATCCTGTGGTGTTCGATCTCCGACGGCGTGCCGCGCGAGCCCACATTGCGCTCGGTGAGCGCGACCGGGCGCTGCGGCAGCTCAACACCCTGCTACAAAGCCGTATCCGCGTAGACGGGCCGGAGCATGACGCGGTGCTGGATCTGCGGCAGGAGATCGCGCGGCTCAGCGGGGAGTCGACGGACTCACCTCCCGTTCCACGAGACTCACACGACGCGGATCGCTGAACGCCCGAGGCAGCAAAACTGCCTTCTGCTCTGGGAAGCGGCCATCCCTGTAGCGGAAGATCCGGGCGCAGTTCTGCCCACGGGTCTCGGTTGTCAGAGCACGCACAGCCAGCGGTGAGTACATGCTGCTGTGCTTCAGCCAGGCTGCCTCCTCGCCGTGCCGGTCGAACCCCCGACCACTCGCCGCATGCCCGAACACGTCGTGGACCGCACGGAACATGTCGTTTTCGCCGTCGCTGAGGTAGGGGTGCGGGTTGCCGCTGGCACTGCTGGCCCAGACCTTCAGGCGACGCTGCCGCACATCGTGGAGCATGGACTCGACCTCCGCGTACGGGTCCTCGTCGACGATCCGCACCGCTATTCCCAGGCCGCCGAACTCCGGCCGGCCCACCAGCAGGTGATACTGCTGAACGGTCTCCCTACAGAAGGCGGCGTAAGCGGCGAAGGCACGCTCGTCGCGACGCGGCGCAGCCACGTAAGCGTCCGCGATAGCCGCACCGATCACGGGGTCAAGGCGCACCCGCGCGTACACGTCGGACGCGATACCTGTGGCACCCGGCCGGTACCGGCGCGCACCCCGGCACACGTATGCGACGGGCGGAAAGTACGGAGACGACACCGTTGACAGCACGGATTCGAGCAAGAGTGTTCATGGTCCTCCTTCAACTGTTGGGCCTTGTCGGATCTGGTCAGCGCGGTCCCGCGTCCTCCCGCTGGTCTGGCGAGACCGCACTCCCGGCAGAAGGCATGTGCTGCTCACGGCGCAGTAGCTCGCCGAGCATACGGATCTCGGAGGCCCGTCGGGCCTGACAAAGTTTGGCGATCTTTCCGACGGTGGTGCTGCGACCACGACGAGGCATCGGTTCCTCCAAGAATGACTGTGAATCGGAACACCAAACACGGTAGCGTCTGTGAACTATATAAACAAGCGTGACATCCATGCTAGTGTTCACGTGTGACAGAAGAGCCGATCCTGGCCCCTAGCGAGAGCACCCTGACCGCCAGCGGCATCGCGCGACTGGCCAACGTCGGCAGGGCAGCGGTGAGCAACTGGCGGCGCCGCTACGCCGACTTTCCCGCACCGGTGGGCGGCACCCCGGCAAGTCCATCATTCGACGCGCGGGAGGTGGAGCGCTGGCTACGACGCCACGGCCGACTACATCAGGCCGGCGCTGAGCAGTGGGCCTGGCAACACATCGAAAGCTATCAGCCGGCGTCGCAGATCAGCGACGTGCTCGGCATCGCCGGCGCGTTCCTGCTCATCCGCGCGAATCAAGCCGAGCACACCGACGCCCGCCTGCCGACGCCGCGGCAGCTGATCACCCGCCTGCGGGCCCTCGACTCCGGTCTAGCTACGATGGTCGCCTCGGTGCTGCCAAAGCAGTGGGTGTCCCCGCTCACCACCCTGTTGCAGCTGCTCAACCGGCTCAGTGCGGAGCGAGGCGCGGAGGCCACCTTCGAGTACCTGCACGGACGATACGTAACGTCGGCACAGTCGCTATCCGGCCTCGCCGGCACGCCGGACACCGTGGCCGAGGTGATACTGACCCTCGCCGACTCCGGTGCCCGCACCTTCGACTTCACCAGTGGCACCGGATCGATCCTGCGAATGGCCGCCGACCGCGCCCTGCGGACCGGCAGTGCCACGCGATGCTACGCGCAAGAGATCAACCCGCAGTACGCCCTGATCACCATGTTGCGACTCTGGTTCGTGCACCTGCGCGCCCGACACACCGGGCAGGACCCGCAACCACCCGTCGTCCACGTCGGCGACAGCCTGCTATCCGACGCTCTGGGCGACCTACGCGCCGACGTCGTCGTCGCGAACTTCCCCTTCGGCATCCACGACTGGGGACACGACCGCCTCGCCTACGACCCGCGCTGGGCCTACGGACTCCCCCCACGCACCGAGCCCGAGCTCGCCTGGGTGCAACACGCCCTGGCCCACCTCTCCCGCGACGGCACCGCCGTCGTGCTCATGCCTCCGGCCGCCGCATCCCGTCCCGCTGGGCGCCGCGTCCGCGCGGAACTGGTTCGCCGCGGAGCGCTACGCGCGGTCATCGCTCTCCCCGCCGGCCTAATGCCGCCGACCGGCGTCGGACTGCACGTCTGGGTTCTCACCCAACCCGACCCTCAACAGCTACGCGCCGGAGACCTGCTCGTCGTCAACGCCGCTGCCGCCTCTGACACTCGACCCCTAACCGAGATCGTCGGCACAGCATGGAGCGCCTACCGATCAGGTCAGCACACCGAACAACCCGGAGTCCACCGCATCGTGCCCGTCATCGAGGTACTCGACGACCAAGTGGACCTGACACCACAGCGCCATCTGCCACAGGCTGGCCATCTCGCCGCTGACCCGTCCCAGATCATCGCCAGGATCGATGAGTTCAACCAACTGCTCGACCGTATACGGCACGCCGTACCTGCGGTTAGGCAGGTCCAGCACACACCGCTACACGACGCACCCCAGGCCGACATCGGCGACCTCGTCCGGTCCGGCAGCATCTGCCTAGAACGCGCGGCCTCGCGTCACCGAGCTACCAGCAGCGCCACCATCGAGGCGGCCGTCCTAACCGCCGCCGACATCTTGTCCGGCGGACCACCTACCGGGTCAGTGATGCGCGCCAGCGACGACGAGCCCGGACCACGGGTGCGTCCAGGCGACATTCTCGTCCCCGCCATCGGCCGCAAGCTAAGCGCCCGGGTAGCAACCCCAGAACAAGTCGGCACCGAACTCGGACCCGGAACTCAACTCATACGCGTCGACACGACCCGCTTCGACCCATGGTTCGTTGCCGGCATCATCTCCCGCACCGACAACCTGCGCACAGCAGGCCGAGCCTCGAACACCGCCACCGGCACCCTACGCATCGACATCAAGCGGCTCACTATCCCCGTCGTGCCACTGGATCAACAACAGGCGTACGGAGAAGCTTTCCGTCAGCTCGTCGACATCCGCACCACCCTCGACCACGCTGCAGCAACCGGCGCCACGCTCACCCATGAAATCGGAGACGCCCTAACGGCAGGCGTACTCGGCCTCTCGTCTTGATCCCACTGAGAAGATGGCCCCCTTCCGACTCCATCAAGGCGCGACAGAACCGGCCACGTCCATACCAAACGAGCCAACACCGGCCGCTATCAGCGGTTGGCGCCCGCAAGGTGCGCAATGAACGAGACCCTGTGGCGGCAACACTGCACACCGTCCTCGGCTGTCGCGAGTGGCACGACCGGCATCAGCCGATACGCTCCACATAGTCCTCGTGTGATACCCGACGTCCCGCATCTGAACCGACATCATTATGACCTTGATTGTGCAAGTGAAGGAAAACCGCACGGTTGATCTGTAGAACCCCAGGTCAGGAAGTCTGCTCCCCGCGCACGCGGGGGTGATCCCACATCCCTATCCGCATCCCCAGAGCGGATTGGCTGCTCCCCGCGCACGCGGGGGTGATCCCGCAAAGGATGTCGACAATGCGGATCAGTGATGCTGCTCCCCGCGCACGCGGGGGTGATCCGCCACGTGGACGGCTCGCTGGATCCGGACGCCCCTGCTCCCCGCGCACGCGGGGGTGATCCCCGGTCCCGGCGGGCACGCGGCGCCGCCGCCGACTGCTCCCCGCGCACGCGGGGGTGATCCCTCGAAACGCTGCGGGCCGGTGTCCCAGGTGTGCTGCTCCCCGCGCACGCGGGGGTGATCCCGTGTCGGTGAACGACCTGGCGATGCTGCTGGCCTGCTCCCCGCGCACGCGGGGGTGATCCCCGGGCGCGGGCCGTGCTGGCGGCAGCCTTCTCCTGCTCCCCGCGCACGCGGGGGTGATCCCGACGCGTAGGTTCGCCCGTCGGCGACGCCGGCCTGCTCCCCGCGCACGCGGGGGTGATCCGTCGGGCTATCAACTGGGCATCGGGGAGTCGTCCTGCTCCCCGCGCACGCGGGGGTGATCCCCGGGGTGCTGCCGTGACCACCTCCGCGCCGTACTGCTCCCCGCGCACGCGGGGGTGATCCCCCCACCATGCAGCCGGCCACGGACAGCGGCACCTGCTCCCCGCGCACGCGGGGGTGATCCCACCTGTGCGCGGCTCATCACGCGACCGCCTTCCTGCTCCCCGCGCACGCGGGGGTGATCCCCACTCGTAGCCGAAGCTGGACGCCCAGACCGCCTGCTCCCCGCGCACGCGGGGGTGATCCCAGCCGCTCCCCGGAGATGAAGAAGCCGCCCAGCTGCTCCCCGCGCACGCGGGGGTGATCCCAGCCACGGGGACACCAGCGGGCGGCGGTAGATCTGCTCCCCGCGCACGCGGGGGTGATCCCCACGAGCGCGGGGCGGGCCCGGCGCCGCGGCCCTGCTCCCCGCGCACGCGGGGGTGATCCCCGGCGGTCGCTGTTGTCCAGGACGATCGTGCACTGCTCCCCGCGCACGCGGGGGTGATCCCAAGGCGCTCACCGGCTCGACGACCGAGTACCTCTGCTCCCCGCGCACGCGGGGGTGATCCCTGCTCGCGCACCCGCGCAAGGGCGACCGCGTCCTGCTCCCCGCGCACGCGGGGGTGATCCCCAACGGCCGATGATCCGGAGAGAGGCACCCCCCTGCTCCCCGCGCACGCGGGGGTGATCCCCATGCCCGCTGGTCGGCGCCGAGCATGGTTTTCTGCTCCCCGCGCACGCGGGGGTGATCCCCGCCTCGTCCACGAGCTCCTGACCGCCCTGGACTGCTCCCCGCGCACGCGGGGGTGATCCCTTGAGGGAGTTCGCCTCCTTCAGGTTGCCGTCCTGCTCCCCGCGCACGCGGGGGTGATCCCTCCCTGCCCAACACCTGCGCCCACAACCGCTCCTGCTCCCCGCGCACGCGGGGGTGATCCCACCACTATTGGCTGGGTCGCTATAGGCACAACCTGCTCCCCGCGCACGCGGGGGTGATCCCGCCTTCTCGTCGGTGACCACCACGGTCGGGTTCTGCTCCCCGCGCACGCGGGGGTGATCCCCGCTGGGAGGCGGTTTGTGGCGTCGGGTGCGGCTGCTCCCCGCGCACGCGGGGGTGATCCCACGCCGTCGTCGATGCCGTGCTCGAACGCGAACTGCTCCCCGCGCACGCGGGGGTGATCCCCGCAGCAGAGGGCTTTCCACACGGAGCAGTCGCTGCTCCCCGCGCACGCGGGGGTGATCCCATGTCGAACGCGTTGTCCGACTGCGTGCCCAGCTGCTCCCCGCGCACGCGGGGGTGATCCCACCCGGCCGGTCTGCTCTTCGATCCACCGCGACTGCTCCCCGCGCACGCGGGGGTGATCCCTCGGCGGGCGGGTTGGCTGGTGTGGTCACGCTCTGCTCCCCGCGCACGCGGGGGTGATCCCAGGATGCACGCGATGAGCGCAAGCATCGGGGTCTGCTCCCCGCGCACGCGGGGGTGATCCCCATGCCCGCATCGACCGCCCAGCGAGCGAAGACTGCTCCCCGCGCACGCGGGGGTGATCCCGTGCCGGCCCCAGCCGCCGTTGACCTGAAACGCTGCTCCCCGCGCACGCGGGGGTGATCCGGCCCGGGCCTCCAGCCGACGACTCTGGAAGATCTGCTCCCCGCGCACGCGGGGGTGATCCCACGGAGCAGAACTACAACTTCCAGGGCATCGACTGCTCCCCGCGCACGCGGGGGTGATCCCTCGTCGCCCTCGTGCACGGTGCGGGCGATCAGCTGCTCCCCGCGCACGCGGGGGTGATCCCTGGTACTGCTCGTCGACATCCGGCACCGCAGCCTGCTCCCCGCGCACGCGGGGGTGATCCCGTAGCCGCTACCGCCGCATATATGGCATTGTCCTGCTCCCCGCGCACGCGGGGGTGATCCCTGGTATGTGGGCGGCGCAGGAGCCAATGGATCCTGCTCCCCGCGCACGCGGGGGTGATCCCGTGCCGGGTCGTACGGATCTCGCGGGCGGTGTCTGCTCCCCGCGCACGCGGGGGTGATCCCGGCCCGGCCGCCTCCGACAGCCGACCGAACGCCTGCTCCCCGCGCACGCGGGGGTGATCCGGTTCGCGGTCGCCTCGGCCCGGTTCGAGCGGACTGCTCCCCGCGCACGCGGGGGTGATCCCTGGCCGCGCACGAGCGAGGCGGAGGGGACACCCTGCTCCCCGCGCACGCGGGGGTGATCCCTTTCACAACCAGCACCCGACCCGCACCGGACACTGCTCCCCGCGCACGCGGGGGTGATCCGTCGGCGTCGGCAGGCAGAGGCGGAAGATCCGACTGCTCCCCGCGCACGCGGGGGTGATCCCGTGTCCGCGTCGTCCGACTCCAACACCGCGGTCTGCTCCCCGCGCACGCGGGGGTGATCCCACACCGGCCCGGGCCGGCCGCTCCACCTCCGACTGCTCCCCGCGCACGCGGGGGTGATCCCCTATTCAAGCTGTACAGCCCTCGCACGTCGGCCTGCTCCCCGCGCACGCGGGGGTGATCCCGTGGCCGTCGCCGCGAACTGCCGGGCCGCGAGCTGCTCCCCGCGCACGCGGGGGTGATCCCTACCGGGTGGAGGCGCTCAAGGCGAACCGGCCCTGCTCCCCGCGCACGCGGGGGTGATCCCATCCAGACGGTGTCATGGCAGGGCCGGGACTTCTGCTCCCCGCGCACGCGGGGGTGATCCCGCGTACGTGTTACCCATGCCCTGGTAGGGGCCCTGCTCCCCGCGCACGCGGGGGTGATCCCGTGTCCGGGTAGAACCCGGTCGGGTCGTCGCTCTGCTCCCCGCGCACGCGGGGGTGATCCCGCCAAGGCCGACTTCCTCGGCGTGTCCCGATCCTGCTCCCCGCGCACGCGGGGGTGATCCCGCCAGGCGGACCACCTCGTCCGGACGCTCCCGCTGCTCCCCGCGCACGCGGGGGTGATCCCCGGCAGCAGGCCGCCCCGGCTCGCTGGCGGCTCTGCTCCCCGCGCACGCGGGGGTGATCCACGACCGCGTCGTCGAGGACGTACGTGCTCTCCCTGCTCCCCGCGCACGCGGGGGTGATCCCCGTGCGAGCTGCATGCGGTCGACGGTCTGGTCCTGCTCCCCGCGCACGCGGGGGTGATCCCCGGGGGTCCATGACGCCTTCGGTGATGGCGTCCTGCTCCCCGCGCACGCGGGGGTGATCCCACCAACACGACCCCGGTGTTGTTCACGTTCGACTGCTCCCCGCGCACGCGGGGGTGATCCCAGGCCCGCCTTGTCGAAGCTGCCGGCGACGACCTGCTCCCCGCGCACGCGGGGGTGATCCCCTTGAGGGCAACCGGTGGGGTGGCCTGTACGACTGCTCCCCGCGCACGCGGGGGTGATCCCGGTTTCCGGTTGATCGGTCAACCCTCCGCAACCTGCTCCCCGCGCACGCGGGGGTGATCCCGTTGCCGAGCTGCTCTTGTTCGGCAGGGAGCCCTGCTCCCCGCGCACGCGGGGGTGATCCCGAACAATGAACCCCGACGGCCCCGACACCTACCTGCTCCCCGCGCACGCGGGGGTGATCCCAGGTGTTGAGCCATGCTGTACGCCCACAACGGCTGCTCCCCGCGCACGCGGGGGTGATCCCGCCGCCCAGTCCAAGCAGATCGCCCGGCAGGCCTGCTCCCCGCGCACGCGGGGGTGATCCCATCGAGCTGGAGCGGGCCATGCTGGACGTGGCGCTGCTCCCCGCGCACGCGGGGGTGATCCACCGCACCGCCGTCCCACCCGAGCTGAACGCCGTCTGCTCCCGGCGCACGCGGGGATGATCCCGAGAAGAGAAGAGAACCCGAAGTGCTCAGCTACTGCTCCCCGCGCACGCGGGGGTGATCCCCCCTCACATGTACGCTAAGACGTGCCCTTGCGCTGCTCCCCGCGCACGCGGGGGTCATCCTATACCCGACACGTTGTTGGGATTCGCCAATCTCTGCTCCCCGCGCACGCGGGGGTGATCCCGTAGCGCACAGTGAGTCCCGTCAGTGATGCCCCTGCTCCCCGCGCACGCGGGGGTGATCCCCCGCGCCGGTTGAACGCCACCGTCTGGCCCTTCTGCTCCCCGCGCACGCGGGGGTGATCCCGTAGAAGGGGCGACGGAATGTTCTGGCACGGCCTGCTCCCCGCGCACGCGGGGGTGATCCCGCGGTCGGACGTTTCTCGATCGCCGCAATCAGCTGCTCCCCGCGCACGCGGGGGTGATCCCCCCCGGCCCCCGACGACGCTCACAGCGGCTCCTGCTCCCCGCGCACGCGGGGGTGATCCCGCTCCGACCCGACGCCTGGGCCGAGCCCTTCGCTGCTCCCCGCGCACGCGGGGGTGATCCCTCCTGCCGTCCGATGTCCTGACGGTCGAATGGCTGCTCCCCGCGCACGCGGGGGTGATCCCACGCCCCCGACATCGAGCGAATCTCGGACACGCTGCTCCCCGCGCACGCGGGGCTGATCCCGCCGTACTGCGGGCCCAAGTCGAGGCGGGCCTGCTCCCCGCGCACGCGGGGGGTGATCCCGTCTACGATCACACCCCGCGGGGGTGATCCGGAGCGCTACCAGGAGTTCAACGTCGCCCAGGGCTGCTCCCCGCGCACGCGGGGGTGATCCCGACATCTACCTGCCGCCGCTGCCCGGCATCGGCTGCTCCCCGCGCACGCGGGGGTGATCCCTCGGCACCGCCCTGCCCGGCGCGCACGAACGCCTGCTCCCCGCGCACGCGGGGTGATCCCTCGGCACCGCCCTGCCCGGCGCGCACGAACGCCTGCTCCCCGCGCACGCGGGGTGATCCCTCGGCACCGCCCTGCCCGGCGCGC
>NZ_JBEORU010000050.1:0-3188 GCF_040302465.1 Micromonospora sp. NPDC126480 | reverse complement strand
GCACGAACGCCTGCTCCCCGCGCACGCGGGGGTGATCCCACCAGATCATGCCGGGCGTACGCGTCCCCCGCCTGCTCCCCGCGCACGCGGGGGTGATCCCCCGAAACCCGACTCGTACAGCACACCCACATCCTGCTCCCCGCGCACGCGGGGGTGATCCCGACTCGGACGTGACGCCCGAGCTGCTCGACCGCTGCTCCCCGCGCACGCAAGGCCTCGTCCGGCACCGCCGCTGGATGCTCAGAACCGTGCACGGCACGGCTGCCCTTCGTCGCCGATCACGAGCGGCACACCGTAGGCAGACATGGCGCCTCGCCCCTTGTGCGTACCAGCCCGGTAGCGCTGCCGCTGGTGCTCGAGCGCCGGGTCAGCGTCAACCTCCGCTGCGGCGGTCGTGTCATGAAGTTCGCGACACGCCAGGCGCGGCATGAAGGAGAAAGGGCCCCCTCCCCCTAATCTGCTTGTGGCAAAAAGCTATGGGCCGACCAGAAGTTGCGTTTTGCAACTCGAACAACTGGGCGGTTGTCCAGCGGAGGGAAGACGATGGTGGGTGCGGCGGAGGTTCTGATGACGGACCGGCTGTCCGACTCCGAGGCGCAGCTGGCTCTGGCGGCCAGGACGAGTGGCATGAGCGCTTGGTCCTGGCGGGCGACGCTGATGATGCGGTCGGACGCGATGTGTCGAGCGGCGGTACCCGCCGTGGCGCTCATGGCCGGCACGGCCATCAGTGACTTGCAGACGTCTGCGCTGATGGCCGCGTTGCTGCTCGTGTCCCCGTATGTGACGGGTCGCGCGTCGACGAGCGTGGTGCTTCTGCAGCCGACTCGTCAACGCCACACGGGCCCTTGCGGTGAGCGGCACCGAGGTGGGCCGGGTGTAGTCAGGTCGGAGGTCGGCGCGGTACGCGTCCCGGGCCCCCGCCATGCCCGGGGCGGTGACCGGGATGGTCAGTGACGTAAACGGGCCTCAAGCATCTTCCGTGCGGTGTCGGAGTCGCCGGCCTGCAGATAGAGGTCATGGAACGAGGCCTTGTAACCGGCCACCATGTCGGGGTCCTCGACGAGGGCCACGTCGTCGGGTTGGTTGTCCAGGTAGACCACGTCGGGGTCGAGGTCAGAGTTGAACTCGTGGAAAGAGAAGGGTCCGACGAAGCCGGATTCAGCGGCGCTGTCTTGCCGGAGGATGACAAGGTCGAGGCGGGGTAGTAGCTGCAGTATCTTGTCGATCTGTCGCTTCATGACGTCGGGGCTGTGGACAGGTTTGAGCGCGCGTTCGTCCAGCACCACACGCACTGTGCAGTGCCGGTCGGCGGCGAACACCCGGTCCTGACGTGCCATTCGTAGCCGAACCCGCGCCTCGGCGGCTTGGTTATCCGTCCGATAGTGCGGCCCGGCAGTGACGACGAGCCGGGCGTAGTCCTCGGTCTGCAGCAGTCCCGGGATCAGGAAGGGGTGGTACTGGCTGATCCGCGCGGCGTCATCCTCATACCCCAGGAAGTCCATGTAGGAGGCGGACACGAATTCGCGGAACTCCGCCGCCCAGTGACGTCTGCGCGCTAGCCGCGCTAGGTCGACCATGCCAGCGGTCTCGTCGGTGTTAGTGACGCCGTAGAGGGACAGCAGCGCCCGCAGGTCGTTGACGGAGATGCTCACCGTGCCGCTTTCGATCCGAATGACCTTTGACAGCGACCAGTCCATCTCCCGGCGGACATCGTCGAGGGAGTAATTGCGCGCAAGGCGCATCTGCCGCAGGGCCAGCCGTAGGCGTCTGCGGTTGGTCGTCGGCCCCTGTCCGCCCGTCGTCACGTCCACGCCTTCCTGCCGCTAATTGCGACAGGCGAGGTGAGAAAGGAAGCTTGCCATTGGCACATTGCTTCCGCCTGTCGGATTACGGCTAGTGGCAATAAGCTAGCAGACCATCGCATCCGATCTCGCCGCGGCCGCCGGAGTGCGACCTTCGTAGCCGAAGCAGTCATCCCCCTGATATCTTGCTTACATAGCGCGACGATACCAGTGACGGAACGTGAGGCCGATGGGACCGGCCTTCGCTTGCTGCCCTCCTGGCTGCCGACTACGGCGGAAGAAATGACCCGAACCGAACAATCAGCCATAAAGAAACCCCCACCAGACGCTCGAGAACATTTAGGAGGATGCAATGGAGAGGATTGAGTCCTTACCACTGCTATGGACGCGACGCAGTTCCAAATGCGCCAACGACCACTGCGTCATCGTCTCGCGTCACCGCGGTGGCGTCGTCGTATTCGACTCCACCGCGCCCGACTCCGTCCTGTCCTTCTCTGACAGCTCATGGCAGAGCTTCCTCCTCACTCTCCGAAACAACGCCCCTGGGATCCCGTAGACGGGACCGGCTGGAGCAACCTGATCAGCGTTGCCGAGTCCAGTTATGTGCCAACCCACAGCTGTCGGTTAGTCGACAACGTTGGGCGGGCACCCGCTCCAGGGTGCCCCTGCCGTCGGCCGGCTAGCTCGATCAACCCAAGAACAACGCGTCACAGCGAGCTACCAAGACGCGACCGACAGCACTTCCTGCCGCCAGACCCTACGAAATCCTGACCCCTCACGCCGCCGCGACACGACGGAGGCGGACAGGGCCACTGGGCCGCGCTCACCCCCCAACAGGTCCGAACAACTCTCGACCGTAGGGCTACCCCCGCGCTCGCCTCTGTCGTCCGGCATCTCACCCCGGTCGGCAGACACGGCGCATTTCCATTCGAAGCCGAATTAGTCAGGAACGAGTTTGCGAAACGTACCCGGCTGACCGAGGGATACGTCGGTCAGCCTGCCGGCCGGCCGACGCCCGGCCATAGACTCCGAAATGGCGATCAGGAGAAACTCCAGGCGCGGGGCGCTCGTCTTTCCCGACACGGCGTAGCCAGCAAGCGCGCCATGGCAGCCGATGGCCGTGCTGATGCTGGTTATCCGGGCCACCCGTTCTCCGCCCGGACGGATGCCATGTCGGAGACAGCCTCGGCAAACGCCAACTGTCGCTGACGGGGGGCGAGCTCCTGGGAATCATCACTCCTCGGAAATGAAGCTGCCATCTACGTAGGTCCTCCTTGGATAGTGCTGGCGGGGGTCTGTCAAACGAACGGTGTAACCCAGGTTGTTGACGGTTACTTGCGGCCTGCTGAGAGGCGTCCTTCGAAGGTCATCTCGAAGGCGTTGAGT
>NZ_JBEORU010000049.1:0-27843 GCF_040302465.1 Micromonospora sp. NPDC126480 | reverse complement strand
CCATGCACGGCAGCCAGCATGAAAGCCATACCTGCCTCGCCCGCGTCAGCCCGTACGACTACCACCGTCGGGCTCGCTATGAAAGGTAGGGCCGCGTGACCGGCCAGGGCGCGACGATCCGCCGCCTCGCACCGGAGCGGCGGCTGCGGCGGCTGGAGCTGACGGTCACCCGCCGCCTGGACGGGCTGCTGCACGGCCGCTACCTCGGCCTGCTGCCCGGGCCGGGCAGCGAACCGTCGGGCAGCCGGGAGTACCGGGCCGGCGAGGACGAGGTGCGGCGGATGGACTGGGCGGTGACCGCCCGGACCACCGTGCCGCACGTGCGCACCGTCGACGCCGACCGGGAGCTGACCACCTGGACGCTTGTGGACGCGACTCCGAGCATGGACTTCGGCACCGCCGAGTTGGAGAAGCGGGAGCTGGCGGTGGCGGCGGTCGCCGCGGTGGGGTTCCTCACCGCCGGCCTCGGCAACCGGCTCGGCGCGCACGTGCTCACCCACGAAGGGCTACGCCGCTTCCCGCCGCGTACCGGACGTACGCACATCCTCGGGCTGCTGCGCACGCTGCTGGCCGTGCCGCGCGGGCTGCCGGCTACGGACCCGGTGCCGCTGGCCGACGGGCTCGACGGGCTGCGGCGTCACGCCGTGCGCCGCGGCCTGGTGGTGGTGGTCTCGGACTTCCTCGACGGCCTGCCCGACGCGGGAGCCGCCGGGCCAGCCGGTCCGCCGCCGGCGTGGGAGCAGCCGCTGCGCCGGCTGGCCGCCCGCCACCGGGTCCTCGCCGTGCAGGTGTCCGATCCGCGCGAGCGGGAGCTGCCGGACGTCGGCCTGATCACGCTGGTCGACCCGGAGAGCGGGCACCGGCGTGAGGTGTCGACCGGCAGCCGCCGGCTGCGCGAGCGGTACGCGGCGGCCGCCGCCGCACAGCGCCAGGCGGTGAGCCGGGCGCTTCGCCGCAGCGGCACCGCACACCTGCCGCTGTCCACCGACCGGGACTGGATCGCCGACATCGCCCGACACGTCAGCGCCCAGCGCCGGCTCGCCGGTTCCGTACGACCTTGGGACGGAGGTGCCGCGTGACCCGGCGCAGCGAAACCCGGGTCGCCGCAGGCGGGAAGGGGGGCCGGCGATGAGCTGGCAGTCACCGGACCGGCTGTGGCTGCTGGCCGGGGTGGCTGGCCTGGTCGCCGGCTACCTGGTGCTGCAGCGCCGGCGCAGCCGGTACGCCGTCCGCTTCACCAACCTGGCGCTGCTGGACAAGGTGGCGCCGAGGCGCCCGGCCTGGCGCCGGCACGTGCCCGCCGGACTGTTCCTGGCGATGCTGGCGCTGCTGGTGGTCGGCTTCGCCCGGCCCACCGACGAGGTCCGCGTCCCCCGCGAGCGGGCGACCGTCATCGTCGCGGTCGACGTGTCCCGTTCGATGCTCGCCGATGACGTCGACCCGGACCGGCTGGCCGCCGCCAAGGACGCGGCGCGGGACTTCGTCGACGGCCTGCCCGAGGAGTTCAACGTCGGGCTTGTCGCATTCGCCGGTAGCGCGTCGGTGTTGGTGGCACCGGACACCGACCGGGCGGCGCTCGCCGCCGGCATCGACCGGCTGGCCGAGGGCGTGGCCGGCGTTCAGGGCACCGCGATCGGCGAGGCGATCGGCACTTCGCTGGACTCGATCCGCGGACTCGACGCCCGGGCCACCGAGGAGCCCCCGCCCGCCCGGCTGGTGGTGCTCTCCGACGGCGCCAACACCACCGGGCGGGACCCGGACGAGGCCGCCGCCGAAGCCACCGAGCAGGGCGTGCCCGTCGACACGATCTCGTTCGGTACGCCCGAGGGGCGGATCGGCGGCGGTCAGGCCGTCCCGGTCGACGGCGAGACGCTGCGCATGGTCGCCGAGCGGACCGGCGGCGGCTACCACGAGGCCGGCACGTCCGACGAACTGCGCGCCGCGTACGGCGACATCGGCTCGTCGATCGGGTACGAGACCGAATGGCAGGACGTGTCGGCGCGGTTCATCGGCTTCGGTCTGGTGCTGGCGCTGCTCGCCGCCGCAACGTCGATGCTCTGGTTCTCCCGCCTGCCCTGACCACCGTCCGACAAGGAGGGTCACATGTCGACCACACCCCCAGGGCTCGGGGAGCCGCGCGGTCCCTGGTTCACCTCGCCCGACCTGGCGCACGGCGGCGCCCCGGTGCGCGTACTCCCGCAGGAGGCCGGACCGGCTGAAAGCGGGAGCAACCGGCGGTGGCCGCGGCTGCTGCTGGCCGGCGTCGCCCTGGTCGCGGTGTCGGCGGGTGCCGGCGGCACCGCCGGCTGGCTGGCCGCGCCGGAAGCACCGGTCACCGGCGCGGCGTCGCCGCCGCCCGCTCCGGCCGGGACGCCGGTCCCGTCGGATCTCGTCACCGCCGCGGCGCGAGCGCTGCCCGGGGTGGTGTCCGTGCAGGTACGTGGCGGGGCGAGTCGCTCGTCGGGCTCCGGTTTCGTCATCGACGACCGCGGCCACATCGTCACCAACGACCACGTCGTCGCCGGGGCCGGCACGATCAGCGTCGTGGGGCAGGACGGGCGGCGGCTGGCCGCCCGGCTGGTCGGCCGCGATCCGGGCAGCGACATCGCGGTGGTGCGGGTCGACGGGGCGCGGTTGCCCGCGCTGCCGCTCGCGCCCGCCGGGCAGACCCGGGTAGGGGAGCCGGCGCTCGCGCTCGGCTCGCCGTTGGGGCTGTCCGGCACGGTGACCGCCGGCATCGTCAGCGCCCTCGACCGGCCGGTGCGTCTCGGCGGCGGCGCCCGGCAGTCCGCCGTGCAGACCGACGCCTCGATCAACCCGGGCAACTCCGGCGGCCCGCTGGTCAACGCCCGCGGCGAAGTCGTCGGTGTCAACACCGCCATCGCCACCCTGGAGGGCGGCGGCAGCATCGGCATCGGGTTCGCGATCCCGATCGAGCGGGCCGCGCGGGTGGCGGAGGGGCTCATCGAGAGGGGATAGGTTTTCTGCTCATGCGGCTGCTCGTGGTGGAGGACGAGGAGGACCTGGCCGGCGCGCTGCGCGTCGGTCTGACCCGAGCCGGGTACGCCGTGGACGTCGCCACCGACGCCGCGGGGGCGTACGAGGCGCTGCTGGTCAACGCGTACGACCTGATGCTGCTCGACATCAACCTGCCCGACAGCGACGGGTTCGCGGTCTGCCGGTCGATCCGCCGCGGCGAGGTCGAGGTGGCCGCCGGGCGGGACGTGCGGGTGCTGATGCTGACCGCCCGGGGCGCGCTCGGCGACCGGGTGCGCGGGCTGGACGAGGGCGCCGACGACTACCTGGTCAAGCCGTTCGCGCTGGTCGAGCTGCTGGCCCGGGTGCGGGCGCTGCTGCGGCGCGATACCGCCGGCACCGGCGCGACGCTCACCGTCGGCGACCTGACGCTTGACGCCGCCCGCCACGAGGCCCGCCGCGCCGGCCGGCCGCTGCGGCTCACTCCGAAGGAGTTCGGCGTGCTGGAGTATCTGATGACCCGGCCGGGGCGGGTGGTGCCCGCCGAGGAACTGCTCGAACACGTCTGGGACGCCAACGCCGACCCGTTCACCGAAACCGTCCGGGTCACCGTCGGCACCCTGCGGCGCAAGCTCACCGACGGCGACAGCGAACCGCCGATCGAGACGCTTGTCGGGCGGGGCTACCGGCTGCGGGAGGCGGCATGAAGATCTTCCGGTCGATCCGGTTCCGGCTCACGGTGCTCTACTCCACGCTGCTGTTCGCCCTCGCCGGGGCCGGTCTCGGGGTCGCGTACGTGGCGGTGGACCGGGCGGTCGATCCGAAGCCGCTCACCAAGCGGTACGAAGCGGAGCTGGTCAAGCTCAAGAGCGACGGCCAGCGGGTGCCGACCGGCACCACGATCGAGGTCGCCGAGGTGCAGCAGATCGAGGGCGAGGTGAACCTGCGGCTGATGCAGACCCTGCGGGACTACTCCCTGATCGCCCTCGGCGGGCTCTTCGTCGCTAGTCTCGGCATCGGCTGGGTGCTGTCCGGCCGGGCGCTGCGACCGGTCGGCGCCATCGCCCGCACCGCCCGGGAGATCCAGGCCACCGACCTGTCCCGGCGCATCCAGCTCGCCGGCCCCCGCGACGAACTGCGCGACCTCGCCGACACCATCGACTCCATGCTGGACCGGCTTGATCACGCCTTCGCGGCGCAGCGGCAGCTCATCGACGACGCCTCCCACGAACTGCGCAGCCCGCTGGCGATCATCCGCGCGCACCTGGACGCCTCGCTGACCTCACCGGAGGCCACCGACGAGGAGCGGGCCACCGCGGTCGCCACGGTCGACCGGGCCACCACCCGCATGTCCCGGCTCATCGAGGACCTGCTCGCCACCGCCCGCCGCGACGCCGACGCCCTCACCGACACCGACGTCGACGTCAGCGCCGTCGCGCGGGAGGCCGGTGAGGACGTCGCCCCGCTCGCCGCCGGGCGCGGGCTGCGCCTGCGGTACGGGCTGGGCGCCGGGCTCGTGTGCATCGGCGACCCGGACGCGCTGCGCCGCGCCGCCGGCAATCTGCTGTCGAACGCGGTACGTCTCTCCCCACCCGGGGCCGTCATCACGATCGCGACCGGTCGGTCCCGTGGCTGGCTGTGGCTCGCCGTCGCCGACGAGGGGCCGGGCATCGCCGAGACCGACCAGGCCCGGGTGTTCGACCGGTTCTGGCGCGGGGAGAAGACTCCCGACCCGTCCGGTGGCCGGCGTACCGGGCTGGGGTTGGCGATCGTGCGGCAGATCGTCGAGTCGCACGGCGGGCACGCGGCCGTCTTCTCCCGGCCGGGCGTCGGCAGCACCTTCGTCTGCTGGCTGCCGGCTACCGACCGCACCGACGAGGAACCACCGCCGACCGTCTCTCCACTGTGACATCCCGGTCGGCGCTGCGGGCCGGCGGCTGGGGGATCGGTGGACTCCTGTGGTCAATGCGCGCGGCGGTAGTGCAAGGCCACCGCGCCGTTGCGCAGCGGCTCGGCCGAGAGCAGCTCCAGCTGGCGCGTGCCGGGCAGCCCGCCCTGGTACAGCGTCGGACCGTGGCCGGCGATCCTGGGATGAACGAGCAGCTTGTACTCGTCGATCAGGTCCAACCGGTCGAGCTCGGTCGCGAGCTTGCCGCTTCCGAGGAGGACCCCGGCCGGGGTGGCGTCCTTGAGCTTCTGCACGCTGTCGCGCAGATCACCGGCGATGTGGTGGCTGTTGGCCCAAGGGAAGTCGTTGCGCGTCGACGACACCACGTACTTGGGTTTGGCCTCCAGCTTGACCGCCCACTCCCGAATGGCCGGCGGCGCCTCCTCGTCGCCGCGGGCGACGGCCGGCCAGTAGCTCTCCATCATCTCGTAGGTGACCCGACCCCAGAGCATCGCCCCGCCCTCGTCCATGAGCCGGGTGAAGTAGGCGTGCGTCTCGTCGTCGGCGATCCCCTCCCGGTGGTCGACGCAACCGTCCAGGGTGAGGTTGAGGCTGAAGGTGAGCAGGCCCATGGCAGGCGAGCTTAACGCCACCACGGCCTCGCGACCCGGACGGCGTCAGCGAGCGCCCCGTCTCGTTGACGCCGTCGTCTGAGCGTGGCTGGCGCGACATTGTTTCGAAACCGTCATGAGTAGCCGCAAGCTTCGCGGGCATGTTTCACCGGGACGTCGTCATCTGCGAGGAGTGAGGTCAGGACCGGGACGGCGGTGGGGACCACCCTCGTGCACCATGCGACGCGACGAGAAAGGGGATAGGCAATGCCGAATGTTCAGCAGCCCGAGATGCGCCGCAGCGGCGAGACTCGCCTGGTGCAGGACAGCGACGGCCCGCGGGGCGGGGCCGGCAAGAGCCCACGGGCCGAGCACCGCAGCGTACCCCCGGAGCAGCAGTCCCCGTACGGCCCCGGCGCCACTGCGACAAGCTCCCCGCAGGAGCCCCCGGGCCGCGAGGCCGAGGGCGAGTAGCGTCCCGCGAACAACGCGGGAGCGGAGTGTTGTTCGGTGAGCCTGGTCGGGGTCACATCAGGTGCCTTCGCAGTCGCTTGTCGATCGCGACCACGGCTGCGGCTGCGACGCCGACCGCGAGGATGCGCAACCAGACATCGCCGCCGATCGGCGCGGTGCCGAAGACCCTGTTCATCACCGGCAGGTAGGTGATGGCGAACTGGGCGACGGCCTGCACCCCCACACCGGCCAGGATCCACCGGTTGGCGAAGAGACCGACGTGCCGCGCAGAGTGAACCAGGGACCGGCAGCTGAACAGATAGAACGTCTCCACCACGACGAAGAGGTTGAGGGCCGCCGTACGTGCTTCGGCCACACCTGCGCCGCGGTCCTGCTCCCACTCGAACAGCCACCAGGAGCCGGCCACGAGCAGTGCGGCCACCAGCACGATTCGGACGACGAGAGCGCCGGTCAGCAGCGGTCGACGGGGATCGCGAGGTGGCCGCCGCATGATACCGGCCTCCTTCGGCTCGAAGGCGAGCATCAGGCCGAGCAGGACGGCGGTGGTCATGTTGATCCACAGGATCTGCGTCGGCAGCAGCGGCAGGGTGGCGCCCAGGACGATGGCCACGAAGATGACCAGCCCTTCGCCGAGGTTCGTCGGCAGCGTCCAGACGATGAACTTGGTGAGGTTGTCGAAAACGCCCCGGCCTTCCTCGACCGCGGCTTCGATGGTGGCGAAGTCATCGTCGGTGAGCACCATGTCGGCGGCCTCCTTGGCCACCTCGGTCCCGGTGCGCGCCATGGCGATCCCGATGTTGGCCTGGCGCAGGGCCGGGGCGTCGTTGACCCCGTCCCCGGTCACCGCGACCACGTGGCCTCGCTGCTGCAGCGTCTCGACCAACCGCAGTTTCTGCTCGGGTGACACCCGTGCGAACACCGTGGCACGGTCCACCGCCTCCGCGAACCGCTCGGCGGGCAGTGCCTCGAGGTCCCTGCCGGTCAGCACCCGTTCCTCATGATCGTCGCCAGCTATGCCGAGCTGGGTGGCGATGGCGGTGGCCGTCGCCGCGTGATCTCCGGTGATCATTTTCACGGTGATCCCGGCGGTGTGGCAGGCCTGCACCGCGGGCGCGGCGGCGCTCCTGGGTGGATCCAGCATGGCCTGCAGGCCGGTCAGGCTCAGGCTGCCGGGCAGATCCTGTTCACCGAAGTCGGCGGACCCGCGATCCGGGCGGACAGCCGTTGCGAGCACCCGAAGTCCGCGGCCGGCCAGTTCCTCCGCCGCGCGTAGGACTGCCTCGGCGTTCAGTGGGCGGGTGTTCCCGTCGGCGTCCAGCTCGGTCCGACACATCGAGACGATCCGCTCGACGCTGCCCTTGACCAGCACGACCTCACGCCCGGAGTCGCGTTCACCGTGCAGGGTGGCCATGTACTGCCGCTCGGAGCTGAAAGGGATCGTGGCAGTACGCGGACAGGTTTCTTCATACCGATCACGGTCGATGCCGCCCTTGCCGGCGACCACCAGCATCGCGCCTTCGGTCGGGTCTCCGACGAGGATCCACTCGCCGTTCTCCTCGCACAGCCGGGCGTCGTTGCAGCCGGCACCGGCGAGCAGTGACCAGCGCAGTGCCTGACTTGTCGCCGCACCGACCCGGGCGCCCGAAGCGTCACGGATCTCGCCCTCGGGCCGGTAGCCGGAACCGGTGACGCTGAACCTGCCGTCCGGTGTCCACACCGCCCGGACCGTCATCTGGTTCTCGGTCAACGTGCCCGTCTTGTCGGAGCAGATGACCGTGGTGCTGCCCAGCGTCTCGATCGCCGGCAGTCGGCGGATCACCGCCCGCCGTCGCGCCATCCGTGTCACTCCGATGGCCAGCGTGATGGTGACCGCCGCCGGAAGCCCTTCGGGAATCGCCCCCACCGCGAGCGCGATGGCCGCGGTGAAGGTCTCCACCGCTTCCTGGCCACGCAGTACACCGACAGCGAAGGTCGCCGCCGCCAGGACCAGGATGGCGACGGTCAAGACCTTGCTGAACCGGGCCAGCTTGCGGGTCAGCGGGGTCGCCAACGTCTCGGCCGCGCCCACCAGCCGGTGGATCTGCCCGAGCTCCGTCTCGGCGCCGGTGGCGACTGCGACACCGGCACCGCTGCCCGCTGTCACGAGCGTGCCGGAGTAGATCATGTTTCGTCGGTCCGCCACATCGACGACGTCCGGCAGTTCCGCCTCGTCCTTGGTGACCGGGACCGACTCGCCGGTCAACGCCGACTCGTCCACCCGCAGCTCCGTCAGGCGGACCAGGCGCAGGTCGGCCGGTACCTTGTCGCCGGCCTCCAACACGATCAGATCGCCGGGGACCAGTTCGTCGGAGGAGACCGTGCGCTCCTGCCCATCGCGCACCACCCGCGCCTCGGTGCGCACCATCGACCGCAGACTGTCCAACGCCGCCTCCGCCTTGGACTCCTGCACGTATCCGATCGCGGCGTTGATCAGTACGACACCGAAGATCACCGCCGAGTCGACGTACTCGTCGAGGGCCGCCGTGATCACCGCGGCCGCCACCAGCACGTAGATCAACGGGTTGTGGAACTGACGTAGAACCCGCCGCAGGACACCGCCGCCACGGGCGGCCGGCAGCACGTTGCGTCCGTACCGCTCCAGACGGTGCGCAGCCTCCTCGCCGCTCAGACCACGCTGGGGGTCCGTCTCCAGCAGGAGGACCACCTCGTGGGTGGACATGGCGTGGTGACCGTTCCGGCGAGGTGACTCAGCCGGCTTCCCCGAATTCACGTCACCTCACAATCAGGAGTTGACCCAGGCTGCCGGCTGCGGGCGCCTGAACCGAGGCCGGGCCGTTGAGGAAATCCTCGGCCAAGCCGGCGATGATCAACCGCCAAACGCTCAAACAGCGCGGAAGCCGTCCGCGGATACGCAGCTTCGGTCCGCTGTGCTGTCCGGTCGTGGAGCCGGCGGCACTCCTGGGTGCCCGAGATCGTGGCGACGGCGCACGCGCTGGAACTCCCGGCGCCTGGTAACGGGCGCGGGGGCGACGCCGATCGGCGCCGCCCCCGTCGTACCGGCTGTTACCTGGCTGTGCAGCTGAGGGTTGGTGCGGAGTTGGTACCGCTCCACGAGCCGTTGAATCCGAAGTTGGTGCTGCTGTTGGCACTCAGCGTGCCGTTGTACCCGACGTTCGCGGCGGTGACCGACGACCCGCTCGCCGTGATCGACGCGTTCCAGGAGTTGGTGATGCGCTGACCGTTGGGCCAGGTCCAGCTCACCGTCCACCCGGAGATGGCGGCGTTGCCGGCCTGGACGGTGACCTCGGCCCCGAAGCCACCGGCCCACTCGTTGGTCTTGCGATAGGTGGCGGTGCAGGCGCCGTTGCCGGTCGGCGGCGGGCTGCTCGGCGGCGGGCTGCTCGGCGGCGGCGGCGTCGTCGGCGGGGGCGTGGTCGGCGGCGGGTTGCTGCCGCCGCCGAAGATCACGTCACTGCAGATGTAGTACGGCTGGTCGAGGTGGGACGCCTGCCAGATCGTGTAGACGACGTGCCGTCCGGTGCGGTTGCCCGCGTTGACCTGGGCCTCGTAGAGGCCGGTGGTCGGGTAGCTGCCGGTGCGCAGCACCAGGTCGAGGCTGCCCCAGGTCAGCGGTTGGGTGGTGGGGTCGAAGCCCTGCTTGGTGATGTAGATCAGCATGTAGTCGGCGCCGTGCCGGGCGCCGTCGGTCAGCGTCAGGGTGAAGTTGTTCGGCATCGGCTTCGCCGTCCATGCGCCGACCGCGTCGAGCGAGGCGTACAGGCCACCCTGGGTGCGTCCACCACTGCAGAGCTGTCCGTCGGGGATCACCGCCTGGTGGTTGCCGCCCACGTTCTCCCGGAACAGGCCGTTCCAGTTCCACATCGTGTTCGGGTTGGCCTGCCAGGCCTGGTAACACATCGGGTCGGTCTGGGCCATCGTGGGGTTGAGGTGGTCGGAACCCCAGCGTTCCCAGCATCCGTAGTTGCGGGAGGGTGGGTTGGTGACCGACCCGTGCGCCGAGGCCGGGCCGGCCTGGTTGACGACGACCATCGTGAACGCGGCGAGCAGTACGGTGACCGCGCCGAGTCCAAGACGGCGTGCTGTGCGGGATAGTTTCATCGATGCTCCGGTTGATCCGCCGACGCCGGTGTTTCGTCACCCGGGATGCCCAACCCGGGGGAGAAAGCGTCGATCGATGTGAACGATCTCGTGGCGGCAGGCGACTCGTGCCGTCCTGCCTACCTCGCTTGGCGGCTCCCAACCGGGATCGTAGCAGAGATATTCACCGACATGAGTCTTTCATCCGAGGTTCGCTTCCCCGGGCGCGAGCCGGCGACCCTTGTCGCCGGATCGGTCGAAACTCTACCGGTAGTTTTCCGGAACCAGCGGTTGAAAACCCCGGAAACTTCTGCCAGCCTGATAGCCACGAGTCAATGTGATCGTTAACACGATTGCCTAGATCCTGGAGGTGCTCACGAGGCCGTCAGGCCACCCTGCGGGCCAGATGGCGCATCCACCACCCGGAGTCCGACGGCCCGCAACCACTTCCCGGCGGGCGACCGAACCCACTCATCGCAACCCCCTGTCTGCTGACCAGGTGACCAGAGCCGACTCGCCTACGGGCGACGCCCGACGTGAGTCCTGACCTGGTCGGCGGACCCAGCATCGTGGGTCGCCGCCGTTCCGGCACCCCCGAACAGCGACAACATTTCCCATCCCACCAGTGGAGGATCAGCATGATCTCCCGGACCCGTCCCTCCGGGCGTCGACTTCGAGCGCTCGCCGTCCCCGCAACTGCCGCGGCAGTCGCCGTCCTCGTCGCGTCCCTGCTCCCCAGCCTCGCCCAGGCTGCCGAGTCCACCCTGGGCGCGGCCGCGGCCCAGTCCGGCCGGTACTTCGGCGCTGCGGTGGCGGCGAACAAGCTCAGCGAGGGCGCGTACACGACGATCCTGAACCGCGAGTTCAACTCGGTCACGCCCGAGAACGAGATGAAGATCGACGCGACCGAGCCGCAGCAGAACAACTTCACGTTCGGCAACGCGGACCGGATCGTCAACCACGCCCTCAGTCGGGGTTGGAAGGTACGCGGCCACACCCTCGCGTGGCACTCCCAGCAGCCCGGCTGGATGCAGAACATGTCCGGCTCCACGCTGCGCCAGGCGATGCTCAACCACGTCACCCAGGTGGCCACCTACTACCGGGGCAAGATCGACTCCTGGGACGTGGTGAACGAGGCGTTCGCCGACGGCAGCAGCGGTGCCCGGCGCGACTCCAACCTGCAGCGCACCGGTGACGACTGGATCGAGGCGGCGTTCCGGGCCGCCCGGACCGCCGACCCGAACGCGAAGCTCTGCTACAACGACTACAACACCGACAACTGGACCTGGGCGAAGACGCAGGCGGTCTACCGCATGGTCCAGGACTTCAAGCAGCGCGGCGTGCCGATCGACTGCGTCGGTTTCCAGTCGCACTTCAACGCCAACTCGCCGTACAACAGCAACTACCGCACCACCCTGTCCAGCTTCGCCGCGCTCGGCGTCGACGTGCAGATCACCGAGCTCGACATCGAGGGCTCCGGCACCACGCAGGCCAACACCTACCGCAGCGTGGTCAACGACTGCCTCGCCGTTCCCCGGTGCAACGGCATCACCGTGTGGGGCGTGCGGGACTGCGACTCGTGGCGCTCCAGCGGCACCCCGCTGCTCTTCGACTGCAACGGCAACAAGAAGGCCGCCTACACGGCCACCCTGGACGCCCTGAACAGCGTCAGCCCCACGCCCACCTCCACTCCCACCTCCACCCCCAGCGCTACGCCGACCGGTTCACCGGGCTCCGCCAGCCAGATCGTCGGTACCCAGTCGGGCCGATGCATCGACGTACCCAACGCCTCACGTAACAACGGCACCCGGGTGCAGCTCTACGACTGCAACAGGCAGTCCAACCAGTCCTGGACGTACACCTCCAGCAAGCAACTACGGGTGTACGGCGACATGTGTCTGGACGCGGGCGGTTCCGGCAACGGCGCCGCGATCCAGATCTACAGCTGCCACAGCCAGACCAACCAGCAGTGGAACGTCAATTCCAACGGCACCATCAGTGGCGTCCAGTCCGGGCGCTGCCTGGACGTCTGGAGCACGGCCAACGGCGCTCAGGTCCAGCTGTACGACTGCCACGGACAAGCCAACCAGCAGTTCCGACTCGTCCCCCTCGGATGATGAGGGCAGCCTCGACGAACAACATCGAGGGCAGGCAGGTCCACAAGCCGCAGGGCTAGGGCCTTGATCCGTGGCCGGATCGACGTCGAGCGGCCGCGGACCGCGGTGGCGGCAGTGCCGTCACCGCGGTCCGCGCACCGACGGATCGTCCTGACCGGCGGATCGTCGGTCGGAGGCGTGCCGGCCGAGATGGTGGCGCAGGGTGTCGGCGAAGCCCTCGGCGGTGGCCAGTTGTTCGCGCAGCGCGTCTACGCGGGCCGCCGCGATGGTGTGGAACATACCGAGGCGGTCGAGGAGGGCCGGCCGTTCGTCCTCGCCGGCGGTGGGCAGGCCGTCCAGGACGCCGAGCAGGTCGCGCATCTCGTCGAGGGTGAACCCGAGCGGCTTCATCCGCTTGACCACGGCGAGCCGGTCGAGATCGGCGTCGGTGTAGAGGCGGAAGCCACCCTCGCTGCGAGCCGACGGGACGATCAGCCCGGCGTCCTCGTAGTGCCGGATGGTGCGAATGCTCAGGCCGACGCGGTCGGCGGCCTCGCCGATCTGCATGAGCCGCCCGGCGGCCGGGCCGCCGCGGTGCGGCGACCCGGCTCCAAACGGATCGCCCCGCATCAGTGGCCTCCGGTCAGGGTGCCGGCGAGGGTGCCGTGGATGGCGGCGCTGCGCGTGTTGAGTTCGACGATCTCGACGGTCTTGCCCCGCGCCGAGTATTTGGTGGTGATGGCGTCCAGGGCCGCGACCGAGGAGGCGTCCCAGACGTGGGCATGGGTCATGTCGATGACCACGTTGGGCGGGTCGCCCGCGTAGTCGAACTGGTAGACCAGGTCGTTGCTGGAGGCGAAGAAGAGCTCACCGTGCACGGAGTAGATGCGGGTACCGCCGTCGGGGTCCAGCACGCTCGTGACCTCGACCAGGTGTGCCACCCGCCGGGCGAAGATCACCATGGCGGTGAGCACGCCGACGATCACGCCGATGGCCAGGTTGTGGGTGGCGAGGACGGCGCCGACGGTGGTGACCATGACCAGCGTCTCGCCCAGCGGCATCCGCTTCAGCGTGCCCGGCGCGATCGAGTGCCAGTCGAACGTCGAGACCGCCACGATGATCATCACGGCGACCAGGGCGGCCATCGGGATCGCGGCGACGACGTCACCGAGGCTGACGACCAGGACGAGCAGGAACACGCCGGCCAGGAACGTGGACAGCCGGGTCCGGGCGCCGGACGCCTTCACGTTGATCATGGTCTGGCCGATCATGGCGCAGCCACCCATGCCGCCGAAGAAGCCGGTGACGATGTTGGCCACGCCCTGCCCCCAGGACTCACGGGTCTTGTTGGAGTGGGTGTCGGTGATGTCGTCGACGAGCTTGGCGGTCATCAGTGACTCCATCAGCCCGACCAGCGCCACCCCGAGGGCGTAGGGGGCGATCAGGGCCAGGGTGTCGATGGTCCAGGGGATCTGCGGCAGGCCGAGGGTGGGCAGGCTGTTCGGCAGCTCGCCCTGGTCGCCGACGGTGGGAACGGCCACGGCGGCGACCACCGTGATCACGGTCAGCACGATGATCGCGACCAGCGGCGCCGGCACGGCTCGGGTGAGTCGCGGCAGCCCGACCATGATCGCCAAGGCGAGCGCGACGAGCGGGTAGACCAGCCACGGCACCCCGAGCAGGTACGGGACCTGGGCGGCGAAGATGAGGATGGCCAGGGCGTTGACGAAGCCGACCATGACGCTGCGCGGGATGAACCGCATCAGCTTCGCCACCCCGAGCACGGCCAGCAGCACCTGGATGACGCCGCCGAGGATCACAGCCGCGATCAGGTAGTCCAGCCCGTGCTCCTTCGCGAGGGGCGCGACGACCAGCGCGATGGCGCCGGTCGCGGCGGAGATCATCGCCGGTCGGCCGCCGCAGATCGCGATGACGACGGCCATCGTGAACGAGGCGAACAGCCCGACGCGGGGATCGACCCCGGCCAGGATCGAGAAGCTGATCGCCTCCGGGATCAGCGCCAGGGCGACGACCAGACCGGCGAGCACCTCGGTACGGAACACCGACGGTGACAGCCAGGACGGGCGGGACAGACGCGGCCGGGTGACCGCGGACAGCACAGAAGACATTCAGCCGTTTCCGCTCAGGGTGCGTACGCCGCGCGCACACACGGTGCCGCACCCGCCAGTGGGCACGGCGTTCAACGTGCACATCAGTACCGGTCGGGCGTTTCCGGACCGTTGCCGGGCATCGTCACCCGGGACAGGACCGCGAGGGGCCGGTAGCCGCACCTCGACGACCTGCACAGAACCTACCGTCCGGTGAGGGTAGAGTTCGCCGTTCCGTGATGATCATCACCGGTGGTGCCACCGGGAATGCCGCTACTCAGCGTTGTTGAGATGCCGGGCGTTGCTGATGCTGCGCGGCGACGACGCTCAACTGGGTCGGGGGCAGCCACAGGATCGTCTCGTCGCCGGGTCGCAGCGGTGTTGCCGGCCCGGTGGTGAGGTGCAGGGTGAGTCCTGCGCTTGTGGCCCGGACGTCGAGGTGGGTGCCGCGGTCGGTGACGGCGGTGATGGCCGCCGGGATGACGTTCACCGCATCGTGCTCAGCGACCACGATTGCCTCGGGTCGGATGAGCAGCAGGCCGGGTCCTTGGTGATTGGTGTCGAGGTGGAGGCTGCCCAGGGGGCAGTCGAAGCGGCCGGCGCGGGCGGTGCCGGGAATGGCGTTGGCAGCGCCGCCGAGGAAGCGGGCGACGGCGAGGGACGCGGGCCGGCGGAACAGCTGGGCGGGTGGGGCGTGCTGGGCGACGTGACCGTCGAGGAGGACGGCGACGTGGTCGGCGACGTCGGTGGCTTCGTCACGGTCGTGGGTGACGAACAGGGTGGTGGTGCCCTCCCGGCGGTGCAGCTCGGCGAGCAGGGCACGCATGTCGCCGCGTAGTTGCGGGTCGAGGGCGCTGAACGGTTCGTCGAGCAGCAGGACGGCGGGTCGGGCGGCCAGGGCGCGGGCGAGGGCGACGCGTTGCTGCTGGCCGCCGGAGAGTTCGGTGCTGCGCCGGTCGGCGTACGCGGGTAGGGCGACGGCGTCGAGCAGCTCGGCGACCCGGCGGCGGACGACGGCCCGGTCGGTGCGGCGCATCCGCAGGCCGAAGGCGATGTTCTCGGCGACGGTGAGGTGTGGGAAGAGCAGGGGGCGTTGGAGGACGACGCCGAGGTCGCGGCGGTGCGGGGGTTGGCGCAGGACGCTGCGGCCGGCGAGCCGGACGTCGCCGCCGGTGGGCGTGGTGAGTCCGGCGATGATCGACAGGAGGGTGGACTTGCCGCTGCCGGAGGGGCCGAGGATGGCGGTGCGGGTGCCGGCCGGAACGTGCAGTGCCACCTGCCGCAGGGTGGGTGCGGCGGCCTCGGGGTAGGTGTGGTCGAGGTTGTCGAGGATGATGTCGCTGGTCATCGGCCGACTCCGAGCAGGGCGGTGTCGCGACCGGCGAGTTGCCGGGCGGCGAGGGCGGTGAGCAGTAGGGGCGGGACGATGGCGACCAGCGCGATCGCGGCGGTGGCGGCCTGGTTGCCGCTGCCGGCGGCGGTGGCGAACAGCAGCAGCGGCACGGTGGTGACCACGCCGCCGCCGATGAGCAGGGTCAGCAGGTAGTCGCTCCAGGAAATGAGGAAGGCGAACATGGTGGCGACGGTGAGGCCGCCGCGCAACTGGGGGAGGCTGGTCTCGCGGAACGCCCGCCACGGTGTGGCGCCGAGGGTGCGGGCCTGCCGTTCCAGGGCGGGGTCGACGCCGGCCCACACTCCGGACATGAGCAGGGTGGCGTAGGCGGTGGCGGCGGGGAGTTGGGCCAGGATCACGCCGGTGACCGAGTCGGCGAGCCCGGCGCGCAGGTAGACGATCTGCGCGCCCATGGCGACGGCGAACGGTGGCACCAGCACCGGGGCGAGCAGAACCAGTTCGATCAGCCGCCGGCCGGGCAGCCGGTGCCAGGCCAGCGCCCGTCCGGCGGCTGTCCCGAGCGCGGCGGCGAGAGCGGCGACGGCGGCGCCGATGCCGATGGAGGTCGCGACGGCCTCGGTGAGGCGGGATTGCCGGCCGACGGCCTGCCGCCAGCCGGCCAGCGACCAGCGGGCCGGCCACAGGTCGGGGTAGAACCACTGGTCGGTGAAGGCCTGCACGGCCAGCGGCAGCAGCGGCCCCGCGACCCACAGGGCGGCCAGGACCAGCACCGTGGGGCGGGCCAGCACCGCACCGAGCGGCCGGCGCGGCGTCCGCGCCGTCACCGCTGCGCTCCGGCCACCCGACCGATGGCCCGCCGGCCGGCCCAGGTGTAGGCGAGCGCTGCCGTGACGGCGATGGCCGTGATGAGCAGCGCGATCGCGACCCCCTCGGCGCGCCCGGAGAGTTCGGCGGCGGTGAACCGCTGGTAGGCCAGGACCGGTAGGGGTTGCGGGTAGGCGCGGCCGAGCAGGGCGGGCACCTCGTACGCGCCGAGGGTGAACGCGAAGATCAGCACCGCCACCGCGAGGATGGAGGGGGCGATCAGCGGCAGGGTCACGTGTCGCAGCACCTGACGGGGGCTCGCACCGAGGGTGGCGGCGACCCGTTCGTGCTCGCCGACCGGCCCACCGAGGGCGGCGAGGACGACGATCAGCACGAACGGCGCCTCCTTCCACACGTACTCGATGATCACTCCGATCGCGTACGGGTCGGCGACCAGGGCGGGTGGCGCGATGCCGACGGCGTGGGCGGTGCGGGCCAGCAGGCCGGAGTCGGCCAGCAGCAGCCCGATCGCGACCGCCCCGATCAGTGCGGCACGGGCAGGCCGAGTTGGGCGAGGAAGGTGGCCGTGCGTCGCCCACCGGAGGTGCGGCGCAGGGCCAGTGCGGCGGCGACGCCGAGGACGACGGCCAGGGCGGTGGCGGCGCATGAGATCCACAGGCTCAGCAGCAGCCCGTCGGTGAACGCCGGGCCGTCGGTCACCCGCCGGTACGCGGTCAGGCCGGGGCCGGTGTCGGTGAACCCGGCCAGGCCGAGGCTCTGCGCGAGCCCGTAGCCGAGGCCGCCGCCGAAGAGCAGCACGACGGCGGCCAGCGCCGGCAGGATCAGCAGCAGCCCGGTACGGCGGTGGTTCACCGTTGCAGCACCTCGCGCCGCCAGCCGTCCTCCAGCGGGGGCAGCCAGTCCGCCCGCAGCTCGGGCTGGCTGTTGCGGGACAGCTGGTCGTAGCCGGGCACCTGCGGCGAGGTGGGCAGGGCGGTGAAGCGGTCCCGCCACTCGGCGTCGAGCTTGTCGAGGTCGACGGCCGGGTACTGGCCCCACCCGCGGGGGCGGGCCTTCTCGTACTGAAGCTCGGGGGAGAGCATCAGGTCGGCCAGGGCGAGGGCGGCGGCGCGGTTGGCGGCGTTGGCGGGTACGGCGAGGTAGTTGGTGTTGCCGATGGTGCCCTCGTCCAGTAGCAGGGTGCGGGTGGTGGCGGGGAACTGGCCGCGTTCGACCAGGCTGGTGACCTGCGCCGGGCCGTAGGTCATGGTGAAGTCGACCTGCCGGTTGGCGTACAGGTCGTTGAGTTCCTTCTCGTTGGCCGGGTACGTCTCGCCCTTGCGCCACAGGGCGGGCCGCAGGTCGCGCAGGGTCTGCCACAGGGGCGGGGTGAGCCGGTCGTAGGCGGCTTGGTCGAAGCCGTCCGGCACCCGGGCGCGTCCCCCGGCCTGGGTGTAGAGGGCGTGCCGGACGAAGACCGAGCCGGTGAAGTCCGGCGGGGCGGGGTAGGTGAACCGGCCCGGGTTGGCGCGGACCCAGTCCAGCAGCCCGGCGAGGCTGGTCGGCGGGTCGCTGACCCGGGCGGAGTCGTAGACGAACGCGAACTGGGCGCGGTTCCACGGCACCTCGCAGCCCTCGACGGGGGTGCCGAAGTCGTTGGCGACCGCCGGGTCGGCCCAGTCGACGTAGCGCATGTTCGGCAGCAGTTCGACAAGCCCGCACTGCCACAGCCCGGCCTGCTTGCCGGTGCGGAAGTTCTCCCCGTTGATCCACACCAGGTCCACCGACCCGCCCGAGGTGCGGCCGGCCTGCCGCTCGCCGAGGACCTTGTTGACCGCCAGGGCGGTGTCGGTGACCGGCACCCGGTTGATCCGCACGTCGAGCCGGTCCCGGGCGGCCGGGGCGACGACCTCGTCGATGTAGCGGTTGGCGCCGTCGTCCCCGCCGTACATGAACAGGTTCACCGTCTGCCCGCGGGCCTCGCGCTGCACCTGCGCGAAGTCGCCCGGCGCGGGGTCGGCGTCGCCCGGCTCGGCGGTGCAGGCGGCGGCGAGCAGGCCGGCGGCGGTCAGCGCCGCCAGCGCACGCCAAGGTCGTCTGTTCATCGGGGCCTCCAGGCGGGTTCGGACAGGGTACGGACGGCGTGCGCGACGCGCTGGCCGGCGGTGACCGCCACGACGGCGGCCCACCCCCAGGCGAGCTGCCCGGCGACGCCGGGCAGCAGGCAGAACAGGCTGTGCACGGCGATGGTCTCGGCGCCCTCGGCCAGCCCGCCGAGGAAGTGCAGCGACCGCTCGTCGCCGCGTTCGCGGCCCAGCCGCTCGGCGATCGACGAGTACGCCAGCAGCGCGGCCCCGTTGACGTAGTAGGTCACCAGCAGTACCAGGAACGGGGTGGCGGGCCCGTCGACGCCGACGGCGACCCCGGCGACGAACGCCCCGTACACGGTGAAGTCCGCGACGATGTCGAGGAACCCACCCAACGGCGAGGCGGTGCCGCGGCGGCGGGCCACCGGCCCGTCGAGGCCGTCGGCGAGCCGGGACACCAGCCACGCCACCAGCGCCGGCCACCACCAGCCGGCCGCCGCGGCGGCGCTCGCGGCCAGGCCCAGCGTCAGGCCGGCGGCGGTCAGCCGGCCTGGCGACACCCACGGCCGGTCGACGGCGGCGGCGAGCCGGTCGAGTGTCCCGGCCAGGACCGGGCGCAGGCGTGCGTCGATCACGGGCCGGTCCCCTCGCCGGCCGGTCGCGGGTCCGCGAGGGTTTCCCGGCGACGGGCCCGACGCGCCGCCACGGCACCGGCGAGGGTCAGCGCGGCCAGCCCGGCCACGGCGCTCAGGAACTGCGGCGAGGTGGGATCGGTCAGTGACCCGCCGACCGCGGTGTAGGCGACGATCCCGGGGGTCATGCCGATCGCCGAGCCGACCGTGTAGTCGCGCAGCCGCAGCGCGGTCACGCCGGAGCCGTAGTTGAGCAGCGCGAACGGAACCAGCGGCACGAGCCGCAGCCCGATCACCGCGACCAGGCCGCGCCGGGCCAGGAACCGGTCCAGGCGCTGCAGTCGACCGCCGAGGAGAAGCTCGACCGCCGGGCGACCCAGCAGCCGGCCGAGCAGAAACGACGCGACCGCCCCCAGGGTTGCCCCGACCAGCACCACCACCGACCCGCCGACCACCCCGAACAGCGCCCCGGCGGCGGCGGTCAGCAGCACCCCGGGCACCAGCAGCACGGTGCCCAGGGCGTATCCGGCGGTGAACAGCAGCGGCGCCCACGGCCCGGTGGCGGCGACGCGGCCGCGCAGGGTGCCCACGTCAGGGGTGCCCTGGGTGGCGAGCAGCGTCGCCGCGCCGGCCAGCAGTACCACCAGGAACACAAGCCTCGGCCACGGCGAGCCGATGAAGCGCGCCAGCCGCGACGCCGCCCGCTGGCGCGTGGATTCGTCGGTCACCGGTGCCCGCCCCGGATCGGGTGCAGGGCACGGCGCAACCCGCGGAGCGCGGCGACGGCTCGCGCCGGCAGCGGCCCGGCGAGGTCCGCGCGGACCTGGGCGAGGGTGGCGTTCCACGGCCCGTCGGCGTACGTCGGGTAGGCGTGCACGGTGCCGGCCACGTCGCGTGCCTTCGCGCCGCGGCGGATCGCGGCGGCCAGCTCGGCGATCGACTCACCGGCCCGCGGTGCGACGACGGTGGCCCCGAGCAGCCGGCCACCGGGCCCGATCACCAGGTTGGTGAAACCGTCGGTGCGGCCGTCGGTGACCGCCCGGTCGACGTGCTCGTGCGCCAGCCGCCGCGCGTGGACCCGGTCGCCGTGGCGGCGGCGGGCCTGGGCGAGGGTCGCCCCGACGTGCGCCACCTCCGGGTCGGTGAAGGTCACCCACGGTACGGCGGCGTAGTCGACGCGGCGGCGCAGCCCGAGCAGCGCGTTGGTGGCCGCGTAGCTGCCCTGCACCCCGGCCACGTGGGTGAACGGCAGGGTCCCGGTGACGTCACCGGCGGCGTAGATCCGCCGGTTGCTGGTCCGCAGCCGGTCGTCGATCACGACGTGTCCCCGCTCGTCGCAGCGCACCCCGGCGGCGGCCAGTCCCAGCCGCCGGGTGCGCGGCCGGCGGCCGGTGGCGACCAGGATCCGGTCCACCACGACGGTGTCCCCGCCGGCCAGGTGCAGTGTGCCGCCGTCGACCCGGTCGACGCTCGTTCCAATCAGCACGGTCACGCCCTCGGCGCGCAGCCGTTCGGCGATCAGGGCACTGACCTCCGGTTCCTCCTTGGCCAGCAGCCGGTCGGCCAGCTCGACGATGGTCACCTCGACGCCGAGCCGGGCGAGAGCCTGGCCCAGCTCGCAGCCGATCGGGCCGCCACCGAACACCGCCACCCGTCGGGGCAGCGCCGCCAGGTCCCACAGCGTCTCGGTGGTCAGCGGGTCGGCGTCAACCAGGCCCGGCACCTCCGGCACGGCCGGGGCGGAGCCGGTGGCGATCAGCGCCCACCGGAACCGCACCTCACGGACACCGGAATCGCCGGTCACCCGCAGGGTCGACGGGCCCGTGAACTCCGCCCGCCCGGTCACCACCTCGGCGCCGTCGGCGGCGATCGCGGCCGGGGAGTCGACCGGCTCGATCCGGGCGATCGCCGCCTTCACGTACGCCAGCACGGCGGCGTCGTCGACCCGCGGCGGGCCGGTGTGCACCCCGAAGCGGGCGGCGGTGCGGACGGTGTGCGCGGCGTGCGCGGCGGCGATCAGCGACTTGCTCGGCACACATCCGGTCCACAGGCAGTCACCTCCGGTCCGGTCGGACTCGACCAGCCCCACCCGCGCGCCGAACCGGCCGGCGGTCTTGGCCGCCACGATCCCCGCGGTGCCGCCACCGATGACCGCCAGATCCCACTCGTGCACCCGCATGCCTTCCTCGTTGTCGGCGCCACCCGTGCGGGCCGCGCCGCGTCCGGGGCCCCCGGTAGGGGCTGCCGGACCGTGCACCGGTTCAAGGACGCCCAGCGCCGGTCGGGCAATTCTGCCCCGGGACCGGCGGGAGCGGACCCGGCCGGCCGCGTGTCGCCCGTTCCGCCTGTGGACTGCATAGCCTTGAGCTGGGAGGTGAGCTGGACATGGCAGCCAACACCCTGGATGGCCACCTGCGCCGCTGGCGGCGGAGGTGGCGCCGGTGGGAACGGATCACCCGACCGGTCGATCCGGAACTCGCCGCCGCGCTGGCCCTCCGGTGGGCCGAACTGCCCGAGCGGGCCCGCACCCCGGCGCAGCTGCTCGGCCGCAACGCGGTCGGCTGCGAAGGCACCCACGGCGTCTTCCCCCGTTGCAATCTCACCTGCACCCCCTGCTACCACTCCGCCGACGCCAACAAGGTCCGCGTCGACGGCGCACACACCGTGGCCGAGGTCCGCCGCCAGATGGCCTACCTGCGGCGGGTACGCGGACCTCGTGGGCACGCCCAGCTCATCGGCGGCGAGGTCAGCCTCCTGCCGCCCGACGACCACGCCGCCGCACTGCTGGTGATGCGTGAGTACGGGCGGGAGCCGATGAGCATGACCCACGGCGACTTCGACTACGACTACCTGCGCGCCATCGCGCTCGGCCCGGACGGCCGGCCCCGGTTGCGCCGGCTGTCGTTCGCCGCGCACATCGACTCCCTCATGCGGGGCCGGCGCGACACACCCCGCCCCCGCGACGAGGCCGAACTCGCGCCGGCGCGCCGGCGTTTCGCCGCCATGTTCCGGCGGCTGCGCCGCGAGCACGGCATCCGGTCCTACCTGGCCCACAACATGACCGTCACACCGCACAACGTCGGCCAGCTCGCCGAGGTGATCCGCGAAACCCGCAGCATGGGCTACGCCATGATGTCCTTCCAGCCGGCCGCCGCAGTCGGCGACGAACGCCGCTGGAAGGAGGACTACCGGGCGCTGACCGGCGACCAGGTGTGGGCCGAGATCGAACGCGGCGCCGGTACCCGACTGCCGTGGCGGGCGCTGCAGATGGGCGACGAACGCTGCAACCGCACCGCCTTCGGCTTCTACCTCGGCGACCGTTGGCTCCCGCTGATCGACGACCGGCGTCCGATCGACCTCGCGGCCCGCGACGCGTTCCTGCGCCACCTCGGCGGCGTCAACGTCGGCGGCACCCCGCCCCGGCTGCTGGCTGCCCGCCTGCTGCGTGCCCTCGCCTCGCACCCCTCCGCGACCTGGACCGGGCTGCGCTGGGCCGCCGGACTGGCCCGCCGGGCCGGTATCCGGCTGCTCACCCACCGGATCCGCCCGATGACCTTTGTCATGCACAGCTTCATCCACGCCGACCAGGTCCGCCCCGCGTGGGCCCTGCTCGAGCAGGGCGTCCGCAGCGACGTCCCCGACATACGCGCCGTTCAGGAGCGGCTGCTCGCCTGCTCCTACGCCATGGCGCATCCCGACCGGGACCGGCTCGTTCCCGCCTGCGTGCAGCACGCCGTCCTCGACCCGGGTGCGAACGCCACGCTGCGCCGGCTGCTGCCGCTGCGGGAGGTGGCGAAAGGTCCCGTGCCGTGGAGTGACCACGACGCTGCCCCCCCGAACGCTGGGTGCCGGCGACCGGGGGACTGCGCCTGACGCCTCGGCTCGCACCCGCCGATTCTCCTGATCCGGGGGCGCCGTGGGGGACCGGGCAGTAGGTTCTACCCGTGCCAGGCGGCAGCCAGACCTCGGAATCCGGCGGTGACGGGACGACCCGCGTTGCCACCACGGTCGGATGATGCGGTCCGGGCGGCTGCGGGCGCTCCCGGTGGTGACCGCTGCGACGGTCATCGGCGTGTCTGGCTATCTGGCCCTGGTCACCGGCCGGCTCACCCTCGACGTGAACATCGGCCGGCGGGTACGCCCGCTCGGGCCGCTCGTGCTCGACATCGACGCCCCCCGCGATACGGTCTTCGACGTGATCGCCCAGCCCTACCTCGGCCGGGCCACCAGACAGCAGCGCGAGAAGATCCAGGTCCTGGAACGCGGCGACGGCCTGGTGCTAGCCGTGCACCGTACGCCGGTCGGCGGGGGCCTGGTCACCGAGACGGTCGAGACGGTCGCCTTCACCCGTCCCGACACGGTCGACTTCCGCCTCGTGCGTGGGCCTGTCCCGTACGTGCGTGAACGGTTTCGCCTCGCCGGGGACGGCGATCACACCCGCCTGACGTACACCGGCGAGATGCAGACGGACGGTTGGGCACTGGGCGCCGGGTGGGCGGCGGTCGTCGCACGGCGCTGGGAGGCGACCGTCGACGACACGCTCGCCACCGTGAAGGCCGAGGCCGAACGCCGGTTCGCCCACGGTCGTTGACGCCGGGTCCCTCGGGGATCCGCTCCGACCGGCGATCGGTCCGTTCACGCCCTGCGTGCCTTGGCTCGGCGGTCCGCGATCAGCCAGACGGCCGCAACCAGGCAGGTGGTGGTCAGCAGGAGCAGGAGCACCAGGGTCGGGTTGACCCATGCCGGCACCAGGTCGTAGGTGGCGTTGCACCTGTTGTGCAACGGAAACAGTCGTGAAGGTTCCTCCCGATGGGTGGAGCGGTAGGCACTGTCATAGGTGGTGCCGGCTGCGTGGCAGGACTCTTCCGGGTCCAGGGAGGAACCCGAGAAGGCGCCGACGAACCAGGTGCCCGCGGCAGCGACGACGCACAGCCCGGCTGTCGCGAGGAACCAGCCGGGGGTTCTCCACCGGCCGTCGACAAGCGGTCTGCCCCACAGCCACAGCACGAGTAGGCCGGGTGCGGCGACCAGGAGAGCGCAGGCGATGAGCGACATCGTTCCGGTTAGGCGAACTCGTAAGAGGTCAGGTACCGCGGTAGCAGGATCCTGGTGCGCGGTGCGGCTTCGCGTACGGCGGCGAGGAACGCGTCGAGCCGTTTCTGGTCGCCGGGCGTGATCGACGGCGGGTTGGTCAGCGGGACCTCGAAGTTGTCCCAGTGCACCGGCACGACGGTCGCCGGCCGGCCAAGTGCCGCGAGCAGGCGCGGCACGTAGGTGTGGGTGACGTCGGTGCTCGGTACGGCGATCATGGCGACGTCGGGGTTCAGGCCGGTGAGGTTGCGTTCGACGAAGTCGCTCGCGCCCATGAAGAACACTGACGGTCCGCCCTTGACGGTGACCTGGTAGGCGAGCGTGTCGCCCTCGGGGAGGTCGGCGATCGTGGCCGGCTTGTCGGGCACCGCCGTGCGGACCCCGGGGAAGGCCATCGAGTAGGCGGCGTTGCGGCTGTGCAGCGCCGCGACGACCTCGACGGTGTACTCGCCGAAGTCGAGCACCTCGCCGCCCTTGACCGGGCTGAGTCGGGAGGGCGGCAGGCCGCAGGCGAGCCCCAGGTGGTACGCGGTGAGGGTGCCGAACACGCGGGCGCCGGACTGCTGTGCGATGTGTGGTACGTCGTTGTAGTGGTCCCAATGGGTGTGGGTCACCAGGATCGCCTGCGGGGTGCCGGGATGGTCGGCGATGCGCTCGACGTCGACGGTCAGCGGGGACTCAGGGTTGAACTGCCCGTCGAACAGCCCGGTGCTGAAGCGGCTCAGGTACGGGTCGATCAGCAGCGTCTTCGCTCCGATGTCGACCCGCCACCCGGAGGTGCCGAGCCAGCGGAAGGTGGCCGGCGCGTGCCGTGGTGGGCGGCGGCGGGGAGCGGCGGTCGCGGTGGACGGCATCACGGTCGTGCCGGCCACGGCGCCCAGGGCGGCGCCGGCGGTGGTGCCCAGGAGACGGCGGCGACTCAGTGGTGATTCGGTCATGACGGGCAGCCAACCATCGCGCCGCGCGCGGCGTCCAAGACCATCCGGCGCCGGCACCGATACGCGTTCGCGTATCGACCCAGCAGAGCGGCTCACCACCAACGGCGGCCGAGATGTCGATCACGTTCTCCGGAGCGTGTCGACGGCCGCTCGGGCCGCCTCGCCCATCGCCAGGTCAACGTCGATCCGGCGGGTGGCCAGCCGCTGGGTCTGCGCGAAGACCGCGACCGCGTAGCGGCCGCCGTCGGGGTACTCCACCACCCCGGCCTCGATGTGCAGCCCGGGCAGCGTGCCGGTCTTGGCGGCCACCCGGACCTCGGGCGGGAAGCCGGAGGGCAGCCGGGTCCAGAACAGTTGCCGCGCCATCAGCTCACGCACCATCGCGCAGGCGGCGGGCGGGCCCGCCTCGTCCCGCCAGATCAGGGTCAGCAGCCGGGTGATCTCCCGCGGGGTGCTGGAGGTGGTGTGGCCGGGGTCGAAGACCCGCATGGCCCGTATCCGCTCCTCGGGCAGCGCGGCGAAAGCGCGGGCGAACTCGGTCGCGTCCCGCGCGCCGACGTCGTCGAACATCGACTCCAGCAACTGTCGGGGGCCGCCGACAACCCGGGTGCGGGTGAGCCCCAACTCGCCTGCGAGCAGCGGGAGAAGGTCCGAGCCGACCCGGCGTAAGAGCAGGTCGGCCGCTGTGTTGTCACTGACCGACATGGCGAAGTACGCCAGGTCGCGCAGGGACAGCTCCACATCGTCGGCGCATCCGGCGGTGCCCCAGCCGCCCAGCCGGTCCTCAGCGCGCACCAGCACCCGTTCGGTGGGGTCGAGCTGCCCGGCCGCGGCCTGTCGGGCGAACTCCAGCACCAGGAGGATCTTGAACACGGACGCGATCACGACCTGCTCGTCCGCGCGCATCCCGACCTCGCCGCCGCTGTCGATGTCAATCGCGTGCAGGCGCGCGTCGACGCCCACCTTGCCGAAGATGTCCCCCGCCAGCACGGCCGCCACCCTAGTACGCCTATCGTCAGGGCGTGGATCTCTTCCGGCACCTGCGCTACTTCGTGGTGTTGGCGGAAGAGCTGCACTTCGGCCGGGCCGCCGAGCTGCTGGGCATCGCGCAACCCCCGCTGAGCCAGTCGATACAGCGGCTGGAACGGGAGCTGGGCGTCGAGCTGATCGACCGGTCCCGCCGCCAGGTCGACCTCACCCCCGCCGGCCGGCTGCTGCTCGACGAGGCGCGCGCCCTGCTCGTCGGCGAGGAACGGATGCGCACCGTGATGCGGATGGCGCGCGACGGCAGGCTGGGCACGCTGCGCGCCGGCGTGCCGCCGGAGACACCCGCGGTGACCCTCCAGGCCCTGCTGCGGCGCCTCGCCGACCGGATACCCGGCCTCGACGTCGACCTGCAGGAGCTGGCCACCGGCGAGCAGCTGCGGATGCTCGCCGACGCCCGGCTCGACGTCGGGTTGGTCCAGCACCCGGTCGATGCCCCCGACCTGCGATTCGGGCCGACCGCACAGGTACGGCTCGGCGTGGTCCTGCCGCGCGCCTCGCCGCTGGCCGTGGCAACCGCGCTCGCCCTCGCCGACCTCGCCGGTCACGACCTCCTCCTGCCCCCGCGCCCCACCGCACCGGGTTGGCACGACCACGTCCTGGACGTGTGCCGCCGCCACGGCTACACACCGGCGCGGATCCGGCACGCCCGCAACCCCGAGTTCCTCCTCGGCCTGGTGCTCGCCGGCCACGGCGTCGCATTCGAACCGGAGAACGCCGCCCGACGCGAACCGCGCGTGGTCTGGCGTCCCCTGACCGATCACCCACTGCACAGGACGACCTCCGCGGCGTGGCCGGCGCAGTCACCGCACCCCGCGGCCGAGCGGTTCGCCGAGATCGCCGTCGAGACGCTTGACGAGGCGGCGCCACCGCCGATGACCGTCCCCGCGCCGGACGCGGCACGCCCCTGGAGCGTCGTGTACGCCGCCCGCACGGCCGGCACCCGCCAACGAACGACCGCTGCCCCCGCCTGATCCGGTAGTCGGTGCTGATGCTGCTGGCAGGAGGCGAGCGATCAGCGCTTGCGGTAGCTGCCGGCTGGTAGCGGTGCCAGCAGTTCGCGGGTGATCGATCGGGCCGTCTCGTAGTCGGGCACGTGGCCCATGACGCCGCTGAGGATGAGTCCGATCGGCTGCTGAAGGTCGAGCGTCTTACCGGCCTCGGCGACGACCGCGGCGGAATCGCGCAGGTCGGCGTCGAGGTAGGCGGTCCTGCCCTCGGGCGTGCCGACCAGCAGGGCGCGGGCGTGCACCAGCACCAGTGGGTCGTTGTCGACGTAGACGATCCGGGCGTCCGGCGCGATCCGCTGTGCCACCTCGTGGGTGTTGTCGGCCGTCGGCAGCCCCGTGCCGACGTCGAGGAACTGGCGCACTCCCGACTCGCCGGCGAGAAACTTGATCGTGCGGACGAGGAACTGCCGGGAGGCGCGGGCGACGTCGACGACGCCGGGGAAGACCTCGCGGTACTGGTCGCCTGCCGCACGGTCGACGGCGAAGTTGTCCTTGCCGCCGAGCCAGTAGTTCCAGATCCGCGCCGAATGCGGTACCCAACGCCGTTGCGTTAGGGCTGTGATCGGCGGGTCAACCCCTGCTGGATAGTGGGAACGGGACTCCTGGTAGATCAACTTGTGTCGAGCAAGAAG
>NZ_JBEORU010000048.1:0-36317 GCF_040302465.1 Micromonospora sp. NPDC126480 | reverse complement strand
TTCTTGCTCGACACAAGTTGATCTACCAGGAGTCCCGTTCCCACTATCCAGCAGGGGTTGACCCGCCGATCACAGCCCTAACGCAACGGCGTTGTGTGTGAAGTAGTGGCGTCGCGGCGCCCCGGAGACCACTACTTGTGCCTTCGAGCGTGATCATGCCGCCGCCGCGCGGGCTTACCCGTCCAGCTCGCGCAGGCAACTCCACTGTGCGGCGACCGGGCGGTAGCCGAGGCGTATGTTGATCGCGAGCATCGGGGCGTTCGCCGCGTCGTTGCCGGTGTAGGCGGTGGTCACCCCGCTCGCGGCGGCCCGGTGCAGGGCGGCGAGCTTCGCCGCCGACGCCAGGCCGCGGCCCCGGTGCTCCGGCCGGGTGCCCGTGTAGTCCGACCACATCCGCGTCCCGTCGCGCTTGACCAGGCTGATCGCCGCCAGGACGCCGTCCACCGCCACGCCGGTGCTGGCCGCCCGGTCCAGGCCGACGTTGTCCCACGTGTCCGCCCGCCAGTGCTCGTACGTGAGGGCGTCGGAGGGGACGTCGCTCGGCTCGTCGACGCTTGCCTCCCGTTCCACCTCGTACACGCGGTACGGGTCGACCTCGGCCAGCGAAACCAGGCGTACTCCGTCGGGTGCGGCCGGCAGCGGCGGCAGGGCCGTCAGGTCGAGCGCGGAGAAGCGTTCCTCCCGGCTCGGGGTGAAGCCGCGCCGCCGGGCGTACGGCAGCGACTCGGGCAGCGCCCGCCCGTGCAGGAGCGGGAGCCGGAGCGGGGCGAGGTGGTCCAGGGCGGCGGCCAGGAGCGCGCTGCCGATGCCCTGTCCCCGGTGCTCGGGGTGGACGTGCAGGAGTGAGATCTCGCCGACCGACCGGGTCGACCCGGCGTAGCGGTACGCCGACACCCAGCCGACGACCGCGCCGCCGACGTCGGCGACGAACGCTGTCCAGTGCTGGCCCGGTGGCGGCTGGGCGATCATCTGCCGGGTCGAGGCCACGCCGCGGACCAGGAACGGCAGGACCCGGGTACGCAGCGCCACGACGGCCGGGGCGTCGTCCGGGACGGCGGGGCGGATCGTCACGTGGCGGCCACCGCGGCGACCGCCTCGACCTCGACGAGCTGGTCGGGGTAGCCGAGGACGGCCACGCCGAGCAGGGTGCTGGGCGGGTCGTGGTCGCCGAAGGCGTCCCGGACGACCTGCCAGACGGCCACCAGGTCCGGCTGGTGCGCCGAGGCCACGTACACGGTGGTCTTGACGACGTCGGCGAGGCGGCCGCCGGCCGCCGCGAGGGCCGTCTCCAGGTTGGCCATCACCTGCCGGGCCTGCGCGACGGGGTCACCGGGGGCGACGGTACGGCCGTCGGCGTCCAGCGGGCAGGCCCCGGCGGTGTAGACGAGGCGGGCCGGCGGTTCGACGGTGGCTACGTAGGCGTACTCGGCGTCGGCGAGGGCGGGAACGTGGAGAAGATGTGGCACGGCCCGACGCTAGCTCCGGGCCGGTGGGCGCTCGACCGAATTTCGGGGTGTTAAGAAGGGGCCCTTCCTCCACCGGGGGCGTTAAGAGGGGGCCCTTCCTTTCACGCGGACTCGCGGAGGATTAGCTCCGTGGGGAGGATGACGGTCGGTTCGATGGGCTCGCCTGCGGCCAGGCGCAGTAGCTGCCGGGTCATCTGCCGGCCGATCTCCTGGATCGGCTGCCGGACGGTGGTCAGCGGCGGCTCGGTGTACGCGGCGGTCTCGATGTCGTCGAAGCCGATCACCGCGACGTCGTCCGGCACCCGCCGCCCCGCCTCGCGGAGCGTACGCAGGGCGGCGTGCGCCATCAGGTCGGAGGCGGCGAAGACCGCGTCCAGGTCGGGGTGGTCGGCGAGGAGCTGGCGCATCGCCGCCGCGCCGGACTCCCGGGTGAAGTCGCCGAACGCGACCCGCTCCGGCAGCCCGGCGGCGGTCACCGTCTCGCGATAGCCGGCGAGCCGCTCGATGCCGGCGACCATGTCCTGCGGGCCGGCGATGCTGGCGATGCGCCGCCGGCCGCTGTCGAGCAGGTGCCGCACGGCCCGGGTCACCCCGCCGAGATGGTCCACGTCGACGTACGGCACGTCCGCGCCGTCGAGCGGCCGGCCGCTGCACACCACCGGGATGCCCAGCCGGGCCAGCCGGCCGGGCAGCGGGTCGGCGCCGTGCAGCGAGGCGAACAGCACCCCGTCGACGTGCCGGCCGGTGGTGTACCGCTCGACCCGCTCGTGCCCGGCCGGTGAGCCGGCGAGCATCAGCACGAGCTGCTTGTCGGCCGCCTCCAGCTCCTGTGCCGCGCCCCGGATGATGCCGGGGAAGACCTGGTCGTCGGAGAAGACGCGGGTGGCCGCCTCGGGCATGACCAGCGCGATCGAGTCGGTCCGCTGGGTGACCAGGCTGCGGGCGGCCAGGTTCGGCACGTACCCCAGCTCGGCGACCGCCCGGCGTACGGCCTCGCGGATCGGCTCGGCCACCGTGGTGGAGCCGTTCACCACCCGGGACACCGTGGCCCGGGAGACTCCGGCACGCCGGGCCACCGCCTCGAGCGTCGGTCGTTGCGCCGCCGTCATCGCCGTCGTCCCCCCGCTCGTCACAGCCGCCGTCGCCCCCCTCAGAGCCCGTTCCGGGAGATCACCTCCTGGTACCACCGGGCGCTCGCCTTCGGTGTGCGCCGCTGGGTCAGGTAGTCGACGTGGACGATCCCGAACCGCTTCCGGTAGCCCTCGGCCCACTCGAAGTTGTCCAGCAACGACCATACGAGATAGCCGCGCAGATCCACCCCCCGGGCGATGGCCTCGTGCGCCGCGCGCAGGTGCCCCTCCAGGTACGCGATCCGGTCGGCGTCGATCACCTCGCCGGCCGGGTCGGGACCGGCCTTGTCCGGGAACGCCGCCCCGTTCTCGGTGATCAGCAGCGGCACACCCGGGTAGTCGGCGGCGAGGCGCTCCAGCAACCGGGTGAGCCCGGCCGGCTCGATCATCCAGCCCAGGTCGGTGAGCGGGCCGGCCGGCGGCAGGAAGTCCACCGCCCCTTCGGTGCCGGGAAACGCGCCACCGCCGCCGGCGCCGTCCGGCCGCCCGGCGACGTACGTGGGCTGGTAGTAGTTCACCCCGAGCAGGTCGATCGGTGCCGCGATCAGCTTCTCGTCGCCGTCCCGGATGAACGCCGGCTCCACGATCCGGGCGACGTGCTCCAGCATGTCCTCCGGGTACGCGGCCCGGAACAGCGGGTCCAGGAAGATCCGGTTCTGAAGGCCGTCGACGAGGCGTACCGCGGCGGCGTCGGCGGCGCTGTCCGGGTCGGCGGGACGGACGTCCGCCGGGTTGAGCGTGATCCCCACGGTCTGCGCGCCGGCCGCGCGCAGCGCCCGGGCCGCCAGGCCGTGCCCGAGCAGCAGGTGGTGTACGGCGGTGAAGGCCGCTCCCGGGTCCTGCACACCGGGGGCGTGGACCCCGTTGCCGTACCCGAGGTAGGCCGAGCACCACGGCTCGTTCAACGTCGTCCAGGTGCTTACCCGGTCGCCGAGCCGCGCGTGCACGACGGCCGCGTACGTGGCGAAGTGCTCCGCGGTCTCCCGCGTGGTCCAGCCGCCCCGGTCCTCCAGGGTCTGCGGCAGGTCCCAGTGGTACAGCGTGACGATCGGGTCGATGCCCCGCGCCAGCAGCGCGTCCACCAGGCGGTCGTAGAAGTCCAGGCCGCGCGGGTTGACCGGGCCGGTGCCGTCCGGCTGAATGCGGGGCCAGGCGACCGAGAACCGGTACGTCCGCAGTCCCAGCTCCGCCATCAGCGCCACGTCGTCCGCGTACCGGTGGTAGTGGTCGCAGGCGACGTCGCCGGTGTGGCCGTGGTGGACCTTGCCGGGCGTACGGCTGAAGGTGTCCCAGATCGACGGGCCGCGGCCGTCGTCGCGGGCCGCGCCCTCGATCTGGTACGCCGCGGTGGCCGCGCCCCAGCGGAAGTTGTCGGGGAACCGAAGCTCGCTCACGCCTTGACCGCACCTTCCATGATCCCGCCGATGATCTGGCGCCCGAAGAGGACGAACACCAGCAACAGCGGGAGCGTCGCGATGGCCGTCCCGGTGAAGACCTGGGACATGTCCTGGTAGTACCCGTCCGACAGTGCCCGCAGGGACAGCTGAACGGTCGGGTTCTCCGGGTCGTTGAGGACAGCGTACGGCCAGAGGAAGTCGTTCCACGTCGTCATGAACGTGAGCAGGCCGAGCACCGCGGCGGCCGGGCGCAGCGCCGGCAGCACCACGTTCCAGTAGATGCGGGCGGTGTTGCAGCCGTCGACCCGGGCCGCCTCGATCAGTTCGGTGCTGACCGCCTGCGCGGCGTACTGCCGCATCATGAACACCCCGAACCCGGTGACCAGGGCGGGGACGATCACGGCCGGCAGCCGGTCGTTCCAGTTGAGCTTCGTCATCAGCAGGTACAGCGGGATGACGCCGAGCTGTGTGGGCACCATCATCGTCGCGATGATGACCATGAGCAGCGCGTTCCGGCCGCGGAACCGCAGCTTCGCGAACGCGAACCCGGCGAGCGTGGAGAAGAGGACCACGGACACCGTGACCGTGGTCGACACGATCGCCGAGTTGATCAGGCCGGTGAGGAAGTACGCGTCGGTGTTGGCGAACAGCCGGGAGATGTTGGCGCCCAGGTTCCCACCGGGGGTGACCGGTGGGGGGAGCTGGCCCATCGCGTCGCTGGACCGGCTGGCCACCACGAACATCCACCAGATCGGGAAGATCGAGGCGAAGGCGGCGGCCACCAGGGCCCCGTACGTCAGCGGGCTGGCCCGCCACAGCCGGCTCATGCCCGGCCTCCCTTCCCGGCGCCGGTGCCCAGCCGCCGGATGATCAGCACGTTGACCACCGCGACGACGGCGATGAGCGCGAAGAGCAGCCAGGCCACGGCCGAGCCGTACCCGAAGTTGTAGTAGGGGGCGAACGCGTTCTCGAACATGTACATCGTCACCGTCTGTGACTCCCGGGACGGCCCACCGCGGATCGCGTTGGTCCCGGAGTTGAAGAGGCGGGGCTCGGTGAAGAGCTGGAGGCCGCCGATGGTGGAGATGATGACCGCGAAGATGATCGTCGGCTTGAGCAGCGGGACGGTGATCGACCAGAACTGTCGTGCCCGGCTCGCGCCGTCGATCGCCGCCGACTCGTACAGGTCACGTGGGATGGCCTGCATCGCGGCCAGGAAGATCAGGGCGTTGTAGCCGGTCCACCGCCAGTCGACCATTGTGGAGATCGCGACCCAGGACGCGAAGCGGTTGGACTTCCAGTCGATCGCGTCGACGCCGACCAGGTCGAGCAGCCAGTTGACCATGCCGAACTCGCGGCCGAAGAGCACCCCGAACACGATCGCCACCGCGGCCGTTGAGGTGACGTTCGGGACCAGCACCGCCATCCGCCAGCCCGTGCGGGCGCGTAGCTGACGGTTGAGCAGGTTCGCCAGCCACAGGGCGGCGAGCAGCTGCGGGACGGTGGAGATGACGAAGATGCCGAGGGTGTTGACCACCGCGTGCCAGAAGTCCGCGTCGGCCAGCAGGTTGGTGTAGTTCGCCGTACCGACGAACGTGGGGTCGGTGCCCAGCAGGTCCCACTCGTGCAGCGAGACCCAGAGCGTGTAGACCAGCGGGTACGCCCCGAAGACCGCGAACAGCAGGAAGAACGGGGCGATGAGCAGGTAGGGCGACCAGCGCGTGTCGAACCGGCTGAGCCGGTGCGACCGCCGGGACCGCACGGGTGGTACCGCCGCCACGGGCGGCCGGGCGTCAAGCTGCACGCTCATGCCCGCGTACTCCTTTCCACGCCGCCCGCTCCCCACCGGCCCGCGGCGCGACGGCGCGCGCGGGTGGCCCGCTCCGGGCGTACGCGGAGCCGGTGGGGGCGCGGGGAGCGTTACTTGGCGGCGGCCTTCTTCGCGTTCGTCACCGCGTCGGTCCAGCCCTGCTCGGGGCTGCGCTGGCCCAGCTCGACGGTGCGGACGGCGTTCTCCACCTCGGTGCGGACGGCCTGGTTCTTCGGGCCCATGTAGACCGGCTTCAGGCTCTTCGCGCCGGTGGCGAAGATCTGCCCGACCGGGGCGTCGGAGAAGTAGGCGTTGGTGGCCCCGGCGACGGCCGGGTCGTCGAGCGCCTGCGGCGACGAGGGCAGCGGGCCCTTGGCCTTGAACGCCCCGATCTGGCCCTCGGCGCTGGTCAGGAACTTGGCCAGCTTGACCGCCTGCTCCTGGTGCTTGCTCTGCTTCGGCACGGCGAGGTACGACCCGCCCCAGTTGCCGCCGTTGCCGGGCACCCGGGCGATGTCCCACTTGCCCTTTGCGGCCGCGCCGGCGTTGCCCTCGATGACCCCGGTCATCCAGGCGGGGCAGGCGATGGTGGCGAACTTGGCCTGCTTGAAGGCGGAGACCCACTCCTCGGACCAGGCGCCGTACTTGCCCGACAGGCCGGAGTCGATGATGTCCATCGTGGTGTCCCAGGCCTGCTTGACGGCCGGGTTGGTGTCCACGACGAGGTTGTCTCCGGTGTCGTAGTAGTGGTAGCCGGTCGTGTTGCCCGCGGTCTGCAACACGATCGTGTTGAACGTGTTGGTGGCGGCGTCCAGGAACGAGGCGCCGGTCTTCGCGGCGGCGAACTTCTCGCCGACCCGGATGTAGTCCTGCCAGGTCGGCCAGAGCGCCGACACGGCGTCCCGCTCGGTGGGCAGGCCGGCCTTGGCGAACAGGTCCGTGCGATAGCACATCGCCATGCCGCCGACGTCGGTGCCGAGCCCGATCAGCTGCTTGCCGTCGGCGGTGAGCCCGGCGTTCCACTTCCACTCCAGGAAGTTGCCCTTCAGCTCACCCGCGCCGTGGTCGAGCAGGTTGACGAAGTGGCCCGGGTTGGCCTTGTACTCGACAAGCAACCCCTCCTCGATCGCGACGACGTCGCCGGCGCCCTTGCCGGCGGCGAGCCACTGGGTGAGCTTCGGGGAGTACTCGTCGAGGTTGCCGCCGGTGCCCCGCTCGACGATCTTCACGCCGGGGTTGGCGGCCTCGTACTGCTTGTACAGCTCGTCGTAACCGAACTGTCCGAACACGTCGACGGTGAGCGTGATCGTACCGTCGCCGGCGTCGTCGTCGTTGCCGCCGCCGCAGGCGGTGGTGGCCAGCAGGGCGGTGGTGGTTATGAGGGCGACCGCCGCGAGGCGGCGGCGCGAGATGGCACCCATGTTCCAGGACCCCTCTCAGGTCGATGGACGGTGAACGTGAGAGAGCGCTCTCACACAGCCTCGCCCGCCGCTCGTCCGGATGTCAAGAGAGCGCTCTCTCACTGCCGTGCGCGCGTTCCCCCACGGCCCACCTACAGCGAAAGAGGGGCCGTCCGCGCAGGAACAGCCCCTCGTTTCGGGAAAGTGTCGACCGGACCGGTTCAGGTCACCCGGAGACCCGAGAGCAGGCCCCGGTCGCCGGCGACGGTGAGGTTCTCGAAGCTGACCCGGCCCCACAGCGCCAGCAGCAGGTCGCTGGCGGTGCCGGTGACCTGGACCCGGGCGTGGTGGTCGTCGTGGTCGAAGATGGTGGCGGTGTCCAGCAGGGCGACGCCCTCGCCGCGCAACCGCAGGAACCACTCCTGCGCCGCGTCCGGCGCCGACAGGTGCACCACGCCGTGCCACGGCCCACCCGCCCGGCGCCGCCCGGCCGGCAGCCAGCTGTCCAGCACCTCGCTCACCCCGTCGGCCGCGAGCTTCGCCTCGATCGGCTCACCCGCGGCGATGGCGAGCTGGGCGTCCCACCGGTGCACCGCCGTCTCGTGCGCCATCCGGCGGTGCCAGAATCCGGCCTTCTTGGGCTGCGGGGCCCAGTTCCACGCCGGGGCCTCCGGGTCCAGCCGGTCGAAGAGGGCCATCAGCTCGTCGTACGCCTGCTGCCAGAGCCGCAGCGCGGACTCGCCCGGACCCGGCTCCACCGGCCGCGACCCGCCGGTCGGCGCGGTGATGGCGTTCGCCGACGCGACGCCGTGCACCCAGCGGTACACGCCGGCGAGGTGCCGGGTCAGGTCGGTCACCGTCCAGCCGGGACACGACAGCACCGGCGTCTCGGGAGGTGCCTCGGCGACCGCGGCGGCGAACGCCGGGCCCTCCGCCCGAAGTGCCCCGATCCAGAAGTCCTTCGTGCCGTGCAGTCTGCTCATCGCCATCCTCCCGGGGGTGACCGGGCCACCAGTGGGCGCCGCGGCTACCCCTCAGCCTAGGGTGAAGGGCGTGTCAGACGTCCACACCCAGTCGACAACCGGAGCACAACCCGACGCCCTGTGCCACCTGGCGCGATACACGACATTGCGCCTGGGTGGGGTGGCCACCCGCGTTGTCCCGGCCAGCACCGCGGACGAGATCGTCCGCAGCGTGCGCGAGGCAGGGGACCGGGGGGAGCGGATCCTGATCCTCGCCGGGGGCAGCAACGTGGTGATCGGCGACGCGGGCTTCCCGGGGACCGTGGTGCTGGTCCGCTCGCGGGGCCTCCAGGTGGTCGCCGAGGACGCCGACACCGTCACCGTACGTGTCGAGGCCGGCGAACCATGGGACGAGCTGGTCGCCGCCACCGTCGCCAACGGCTGGTCCGGCCTGGAGTGCCTCTCCGGCATCCCCGGCTCCACCGGGGCCACCCCGATCCAGAACGTCGGCGCGTACGGCCAGGAGGTCGCCGAGACCATCACCGGCGTGCAGGTCTACGACCGGATCGCCGGCGTCACCGACCGGGTCGCCGCCGCCGACTGCGGCTTCATGTACCGGTCCAGCATCTTCAAGTACAGCGACCGCTGGGTGGTGCTGTCGGTCGACTTCCGGCTCGCCAAGTCGCCGCTGTCCGGCCCGATCCGGTACGCCGAACTCGCCCGGACGCTTGGCGTCGAGGTCGGCGACCGGGTGCCGCTTGCCGACGCCCGCGCCACCGTGCTGCGGCTGCGGGCCGGCAAGGGCATGGTTCTCGACGCCGCCGACCCGGACACCTGGTCGGTCGGCTCGTTCTTCACCAACCCGGTCCTGGACCGGGCCGCGTACGAGCGCCTGCGGGAGCGGGCCGCCGACCTCGGCGAGCCGCCGTCCTGGCCGGGCGCCGACGGCACGGTGAAGGTCAGCGCCGCGTGGCTGATCGACAAGGCCGGCTTCGGCAAGGGCCACCCCGGCCCGGACGGGGCGGTGACCATCTCCACCAAGCACACCCTGGCCCTGACCCACCGCACCGGCACCGCCCGGACGGAGGACCTGGTCGCCCTGGCCCGCGAGATCCGCCAGGGCGTGGAGTCCCGCTTCGGCGTCACCCTCCACCCCGAACCCGTCCTGATCAACTGCACCCTGTAACCCCTCCTTTCCCCCAAAGCGATCTTGCACTTTCTGCCCCGACGAAACGCATAAAAGGGGCAAATCAAGGGCCAAAAGTGCAAGATCGCGGAGACTGGCGGGTGGGTCAGCGCGGGGCTATCGCGGGCCAGGGGATCGTGAGCAGACCGTGGCGCCAGCCGTGCGGGCGGCCCAGGACGGGCCAGCCGGTCTCGCGGACGGTGGACACCGTTCTCAGCCAGCGTTGGCGGGGGCCGTACGGGGCGTAGGGGGCCGCCCGCCGCCACGCGTCGTCCAAGGCGCGGAGGAGGGCGTGGATCGGCTCGCCCTCGACGTTCCGGTGGATCAGGGCCTTGGGGAGCCGTTCGGCGAGCTGCCCCGGGTGGTCCAGGGTGGTCGGCTTCGCGCTGAGCGTCAGCGAGCGCGGGCCGTCCGGGTCGAGCAGCACCCAGCCGCCGAGCCGCCCCAACTCGTCGCAGGTGCCCTCGACCAGCAGGCCGCCCGGGGCGAGCGCGCCGGTCATCGTGGCCCAGGCAGCGGCCACCTCGCTCTCGTCGTACTGGCGCAGCACGTTGAACGCGCGGACCAGCGCGGGGCGCAACCCGGCCAGCTCGAAGCCGCCCCGGGCGAAGGTGAGCCCGGGCGGGTCGGCCGCGGGCTGGGCGGCGGCGACGCGTACCGGATCGATCTCCAGCCCGACCACCCGGACGTCGGAACGGACCGCGGCGGCCAACCGGGACCGCAGCTCGACGGCCGTGACCGGCTCGGCGCCGTAGCCGAGGTCGACGACCAGCGGGTCCGCGGCAGCACGCAGCGCGTCCCCGCAGGTCTCGACGATCCAGTTGTCCACCCGGCGCAGCCGGTTGGGGTTCGTCGTCCCGCGGGTGACGACGCCCAGCGGGCGCCGGGCCGGTCCGGCCATCAGCTCACCCGGTGCACCTTGTGCTGCGCGGCCTGCGCCAGCGGGCGGACCACCAGACGGTCCACGTTGACGTGGTGCGGGCGGGTGGCGCACCAGGCGATGCAGTCCGCCACGTCGTCCGCGACCAGCGGCTCCGGCACCCCGGCGTAGACCGCCGCGGCCCGGTCGGCGTCCCCGTCGAAGCGGACCAGCGCGAACTCGTCGGTCCGCACCATCCCGGGGTCGACCTCGACCACCCGGATCGGCCGGCCGCACAGCTCCAGGCGCAGCGTGCCGGCGACGGCGGTCTGCGCGTGCTTCGCGGCGGTGTAGCCGCCACCGCCCTCGTACACCGTGAAGCCGGCGGTCGACGACACGACGACGATGGTGCCGGCGCCGGAGGACTCCAGCGCGGGCAGCAGCGCCTGGGTGACCCGGAGCGTGCCCAGGACGTTCACGTCGTACATCCACTGCCAGTCACCGACCGAGCCGGTCTCCACCGGGTCCAGGCCGCGCGCGCCTCCGGCGTTGTTGACAAGCAGCGTGACCGGGCCCGGCGCGGCCGCCGCCGCGGCGGCGAGACCGGCCACCGACTCGTCCGAGGTCACGTCGCAGGCCACCGCGGTGGCCGAGCCCTCGGCGGTCTCGATCTCCTTGACCAGATCGGCGAGCCGGTCGGTACGCCTCGCGGCGGCCAGCACGTGGAACCCCTCGGCGGCGAGCCGGCGGGCGGTGGCGGCACCGATCCCGCTGGACGCCCCGGTGACGACGGCGACAGAAGTCATCCGCCCATTCTGACCCCCGCCCGGGGTGGCGGGCCGATGAGGTCCGTCACGCCCGGAGACGCCCGGCAGGCATTACCGACCGCCGATCGGGAAGATGACATCCGGCGTGGAGGTTGACCGAGAAGCGCCGGTCGTGCGTAACGGCAACAACCGTGGGCAGAGGGAGCGGACGTGGCGGAACAGCACACCGGTGTCGGTCGTCAGCGTGGTGCCCACCCGTGGCCGCGGCCCCGCCGCATCGCGACCCTCTCCGTGCACACCTCACCCCTGCACCAACCGGGCACCGGTGACGCCGGCGGGATGAACGTCTACATCCTCGAGGTCGCCCGGCGGCTGGCCGCGGCGGACGTCGAGGTGGAGATCTTCACCCGGGCCACGTCGGGTGACCTGCCGCCGGTGGTCGAGATGGCGCCGGGCGTGCACGTCCGGCACGTCACCGCCGGGCCCCTCGAAGGGCTGACCAAGGAGGAGCTGCCCGGCCAGCTCTGCGCGTTCACCGCCGGGGTGCTGCGCGCCGAGGCGTCCCGCCCGCCCGGGCACTACGACCTGATCCACTCGCACTACTGGCTGTCCGGGCAGGTCGGCTGGCTGGCCAAGGAGCGCTGGGGGGTGCCGCTGGTACACACCGCGCACACCCTCGCCAAGGTCAAGAACGCGCAGCTCGCCGCCGGTGACCGGCCGGAACCCAAGGCCCGGGTGATCGGCGAGGAGCAGGTGGTGGCCGAGGCCGACCGGCTCGTCGCCAACACCAAGGTCGAGGCCGGTGACCTGCTGGAGCGGTACGACGCCGATCCGACCCGGGTCGCGGTGGTCGAGCCGGGCGTGGACCTGGCCCGCTTCCGTCCCGCCCCCGGTGACCGGGAGCGCGCCCGGGTCGCCGCCCGCCGCCGGCTGGGCCTGCCGGAGCGCGGCCACGTCGTGGCGTTCGTCGGCCGGATCCAGCCGCTGAAGGCGCCCGACGTGCTGATCCGCGCGGCCGCCGCGCTGCGGGAACGGGACCCGGCGCTCGCCGGGGAGCTGACCGTCGTCATCTGCGGCGGCCCCAGCGGCACCGGCCTCGACCGGCCCACCGCCCTCATCGAGCTGGCCACCTCGCTGGGCGTCGCCGACCAGGTGCGGTTCCTGCCGCCGCAGACCGGTGACGACCTGCCCGACCTGTACCGGGCGGCCGACCTGGTCGCGGTCCCGTCGTACAACGAGAGCTTCGGGCTGGTCGCGCTGGAGGCGCAGGCCTGCGGTACGCCGGTCGTGGCGGCCGCCGTCGGCGGCCTCGTGACGGCGGTACGCGACCAGGTGAGCGGTGTGCTCGTCGACGGTCACGACCCGGTGGACTGGGCCCGGTCGCTGGCCCGGCTGCTGCCCGACGTCGCCGCCCGCACGGCGCTGTCCCGGGGGGCGGAGCGGCACGCCGCGAACTTCTCCTGGGACCGTACGGTGTCCACCCTGCTCGACGTCTACGGCGAGGCGATCGCCGAGCACCGCACCCGGCTGACCACTCAACTGGCCACCTGCTCCTGGTGAAGGGGTGAAAGGAAGGGCCCCCTGTTAACGCCTGCGGTAGAGGAAGGGCCCCTTGTTAACACCGCGGTCCGCGCCCGGTGCCCGCGCCCGGGCGGGCCTGACAGGCCGGCCGTAGAGTGGGTGCGATGAGCGGTAAGAGCGATCTCGGAGCGTTGATCGAGTCGGTCTGCGCCGAGCGGGACCTGGCCTGCGAGCCCACCGGCCCGAACTCGTACGCCGTCACCCTGCCGGGCACCCACAAGCTCAAGACCGTCTGCAACCTGATCGTCGGCGAGCACGCCCTGCGGATCGAGGCGTTCGTGATGCGCCAGCCCGACGAGCGCCGCGAGGAGCTGTGGGCGTGGCTGCTCCAGCGCAACGCCCGCATGTACGGGGTCTCCTTCTCCATCGACGCCGTCGGCGACGTCTACCTGACCGGCCGGGTCAACCCCACCGGAATCGACGCCGATGAGCTGGACCGGCTGCTCGGTGCGGTCCTGACGTACGCCGACGAGTCCTTCGACACCATGCTGGAGATCGGCTTCGGCAGTTCGATCCGGCGGGAATGGGAGTGGCGGGTCAAGCGCGGCGAATCCACCGCGAACCTCGCGGCCTTCGCCCACCTCTTCGAACCCTCCACCGACGCCGCTCCCGCCTCGGGAGGTTCGGGCCGGTCCTGACGGGTATGCCGCACCGCGCGGTGCGGCAGTTGGGACCCGCCGCGCGCCGAGGACGGACTGTCTCAAGGAGCGTGAGCGTCCATGGCTCAGCGAAGCAGCTCAGGTCGCGGCGGGACCGCGACCCGGACCGGGCGGCAGCCGGGAAACCAGACCCCGAACACTCCGCAGGTGTCCGAGGCCGAGATCGCCCGGATGAAGGTGGACGAGATCCGCGGGCAGCTGCGCCGGCACGGGGTGTCCGGCGTCGCCGCCCTGCGGAAGCCGGAACTGGTGCAGACGTTGGCGAGAACCCTGCGGGCCGCGCGGCGCTCCGGCGGGGCGGCCCGCACGAGCGCCGGCCCGGCGGGCCGCCCGTCGGCGACCAAGCGGGCGACCGGACGTACCACGAAGGCCGCGCCGGCGAACAAGGCGGCGCCAGCGAACAAGGCGGCGCCCGCGAAGAGGGCGGCGGCCAAGAAGACGGCCGCGCGCAAGGCGGCGGCGAAGAAGACCGCGGCCGCGAAGAAGGCGCCCGCCGCGAAGAAGACGACGGCCGCAAGGAAGGCGACGGCCGCGCGGAAGACGACGGCTACGCGGAAGACGACGACCGCGAAGAAGGCGCCCGCCGCGAAGAAGGCGCCCGCGAAGAAGGCGCCCGCGAAGAAGACGACGGCCGCAAGGAAGACGGCGGCGGCGAAGAAGGCGCCGGCCGCGAAGAAGGCACCGGCTACGCGGAAGACGACGGCAGCAGCCAAGAAAGCGCCGGCGAGGAAGAGTACGGCGGCGGCCAGGACCACGGCGGCGAGGGCCACCGCGGCCAGGGCCACGCCAGCGCGGAAGACCGCGCCAGCGAGTAGGACCACGCCGGCGCGGCAGGCGGCGGCCGCGACCGGCCCGTCCCGCACGGGCGTACGCACCGGGCGGACCTCGTCGCGGTCGGTCCGGTCCTCGCAGGTCATCACGTCCCTGGCCGATCGGCCCGAGCGTCCCGGCCGGAGCCTGGTCACCACGGACCACGACGTGATCCGGCACTGGGCGGAGCAGCGCGGCGCGAAGCCGGCGACGATCGCCGGCACCGAGCGGGAGGGCCGCGCGGGGGTGCTCACCTTCAACATGCCGGGGTACCGGGAGAGCAGCCGGGTACGCGAGATCACCTGGGACGAGTGGTTCCACACGTTCGATCTGCGGAAGCTGAACCTGATCTACCAGGAGCAGATGCGCGACGGGCGGACCAGCAACTTCTTCCGGACGGAGTCACCCGATCGGGAGGACGCGTGAGTGTTTGCGGGAATGGTCGACGGGTATGCGCTGTTGGCCACAGTTGTACCGGGCAGCGGTGACATCGGGGCTGTGACCGGCGAGACAGCCGGTTCAGGTTGAATCCGCATTCCGGGCGAACTAACTTTATTGCACCGTGCTGCGTTCGGATCCGTTCGGGGGAGCGGAGGATCGATCAGATCCGTGCACCGAGCGAGGTGCGGGGGACGGGTGGAACAACACCGTTGGGGGACGGTGGCCACCTGTTTGGACCGGCGGCGCGAGCGGGCGCCGCTTACGGGGGTGAGTGCCGCCCGCCGCCGCCGGTCATACGATGCGAACGCCCACCACGAGCCGTGGTGGGCGTTTCGCTGTCACCGTTCGGCGGAGAGCGCCGGTTCGCGCCGGGTCGCGACGGCCCGGCGCAGGGCGGCCACCCGGCGTTCCCGGGACGGGCCGGCGAGCAGGTGGCAACCGGCGGCGAGCAGGCCCAGGCCGCCGACCACGAGCCAGTGCCGGTCGCCGAGGTACTGCAGGCTCACCCCGCCGAGTGTCGGCGCCACGAAGGACGCCGCCGGGAAGGCGAGGTAGAAGACCGACTGGTACCGGGCGCGCAGCTCGGGCGGGGCCAGGTCGGCGTTGATCTGGGCGTTCGGTGGCGCGGCCAGCATCTGCCCGACCGTCCAGACCACCGCCGCGGCCAGGTAGACGGCCAGGTCGTCGGCCACCGCGAGGGCGGCGAAGCCCAGCGCCAGGAGCGCCGTCGATACGGCCAGGACGCGGTCCTTGCGGTGCCCGTCGATCAAGCGGGGTACGAAGAGCTGACCGACGACGATGAGCACCCCGCCCAGCGCCACCACCGCGCCGTACGCGGAGGGACCCAGCTCGTCCGTGCGCATGGCGAGCGGCATGATCGTGGAGGTCTGCATGGTCAGCACGGCCAGCACGAAGGTCAGGCCGACGAAGGTGAGGAACACGCGGTCGGTCAGCGCGGTGTGCAGGCCCGGCCGTCGTACCCGCCCGGGGCCCCGGTCGCCGTCGACCGCCTGGGTCGACCGGATCGGTGGGCGTCTCCGGTCGGCGAGCGTCTCGGGCACCTTCCAGGCGATGATCACCGCCGCGGTCAGGGTGGCCCCGGCGTCGACCAGGAACAGGGCGAGGAAGCTCGCCTCGGCGAGGAGCCCGGCGAGCAGCGACGCGACAGCCATGCCCAGGTTGAACGCCCAGAACTGGAGGTTGAACGCCCGCGAGCGGCGCTCCTCGGGTACGACGTCCACGATCGCCGCCACGAAGGCGGGACCCGGCATCGAGTGGGCCACCCCGACCAGTGCGCTGAGCACCGCGATCAGCACCAGGTGCCGGCTGAACGCGAGCGCCACCATCAGGGCGGCCGTGCCCAGGTGCGCGGCGAGCAGGGTGGAGCGTCGTCCCCAGCGGTCGGCGAGCACGCCACCGAGCAGCACCCCGGCCGCCCCACCCAGCCCGTACGCCCCGACGACCGTCCCGGTCAGCGCCTCGCTCGCCCCGCGTGCGTCGGTCAGGTACAGCGGGAGGAAGAGCATGGCGAACGCGCCGGCCCGGTTGATGAGCAGGCCGCCCCAGAGGTACCAGAAGACGGCTGGGAGCCCGCCGGCAGTGTCGTGCAGCCAGCCGCGCAGCGCTCGCACCCGTCGCCTCCTGAACAGTTCACTTTCCTAAACGAACCGTTCCCGACCGTAGGAAGATCAGTCCTTCCGCGCCAGCGTGTCGCGCGTCACGACTGGCCGGCGCCGACCGAGCCGGCCGGCGTACCCCGGTCGGCGCGGGCCGGGAGCGGCTCGGCCGGTGCCGTCGCGGCGGCCTCGCCGGCCTCCGGCGCGGACGGGCGCAGCGCGACGGCCGGCACCACCGGGCGGGTCGCGACCCGTAGCGCGGCGGCCCGGCGCTCCCGGGCCGGCCCGGAGACCAGGTGCGCCACCGCCATCAGTCCGCCGATGACGGCGCAGCTCAGCCACAGCGTCGTGTTGCCGGCCTGCTCCCGCACCAGCCCGCCGAGGATCGGTGCGACGGCACCGGCCACCTGCCAGGAGAGCGAGAAGACGCCCTGGTAGCGGCCACGCAGCTCGCCTGGTGAAAGCTCGGCGATGAGCGTGGCGTTGGACGGCGAGTTGAGCATCTCGCCGACGGTCCAGATCAGCACGGTCAGGCCGTAGAACCACGCGGTCTCGGCGAACGCGGTCAGGCCGAACCCGACGCCCATCACCACCGCCGCCAGGGCGAGCACGTGTGAGCGGCTGCGGCCCCTGATCAGCCGGGGGACGAAGAGCTGGCCGACAACGATGAGTACGCCGTTGAGGGCGATCACCGAGCCGTACGTCGCGGGGCTGAGCCCGGAGTCGCCCATGGCGATCGGCAGCATCGAGATGTGCTGGAGGAAGACCAGCGCCCCGAACAGGTTCAACGTCACGAAGCCGAGGTAGACCCGGTCGGACAGGATGGTGCGCAGCGCCCTGGCCGGCGCCGCCGACCGCCCGGCGGTGATCGTGACGGGGCGGCGGGTCTCACCCACCTTGAGGAAGATGATCAGCGCGGTGACCAGTGTGGTGGCCGCGTCCACCAGGAACAGCAGCAGGTAGCCGGCCTCGGCCGCGACGCCGGCGAGGATGGCCGCGCAGGCGAAGCCGAGGTTGATCGCCCAGTAGTTCAGGGAGAACGCCCGGAGCCGGTCCTTCTCCGGCACGACGTCGATCATCATGGCGCCGAACGCCGGCCGGGCCGCCTCGGCGAACAGGCCGAGCAGCAGGGCGCCGAGCGCCACCAGCTCCAGCTCCCGGGCGAAGCCGAGGGCCAGCATCATGCTCGCGGCGCCGAGGTGGGCGGTGAGCAGGGTCGGCCGGCGGCCCCAGCGGTCGGTGAGCGTGCCGCCGATGGTGGTGCCGACCGCGCCGCCGACGCCCCAGAGCCCGATGACCAGGCCGGCCTGCGCGGCGGAGAAGCCCCGCTCCTGGGTGAGGTAGATGGCGAGGAAGACCAGGACGAACGAGCCGAGCCGGTTGATCAGGGTGCCGCCCCACAGGTACCAGAAGGTCCGGGGCAGACCGCCGGCCGTGTCCTGTAACCAACCCCGCATCGTCCGCACGTCGGCGTCCCCCGCTCCCCGTAATGACCGGCCTGCTGGCAGCGCCTTACAACCTAGTGCCGGCCGGGAACGCCGGTCACCGGGTTTTCCACGTGGTGGTCGTCACCACCCTTCCCGAGCGGCCGACCGGGCGGTGCGGCAGGATGATCCGCATGACTGCTAGCGATGGACCCACCGTCGGAACGCTGGTCCTGCTGCGGCACGGCGAGAGCGACTGGAACGCCAAGAACCTCTTCACCGGCTGGGTCGACGTGGACCTGACCGAGAAGGGCGAGACCGAGGCGCGCCGCGGCGGCGAGTTGCTGCGCGAGCACGGGCTGCTGCCGGACGTGGTGCACACCAGCCTGCTGCGGCGGGCGATCCGCACCGCCGAGCTGGCGCTGGACGCCGCCGACCGGCACTGGATCGCGGTGCGCCGGTCGTGGCGGCTCAACGAGCGCCACTACGGCGCCCTGCAGGGCAAGAACAAGAAGCAGACCCTCGACGAGTACGGCGAGGAGCAGTTCATGCTCTGGCGCCGCTCGTACGACACCCCGCCGCCGCCGATCGCGGACGACGACGAGTGGTCGCAGGTCGGCGACCCGCGCTACAAGCTGCTGCCGAGCGAGCTGATGCCCCGCACGGAGTGCCTCAAGGACGTCGTCGAGCGGATGCTGCCGTACTGGTACGACTCGATCGTGCCGGACATCCTGGCCGGCCGGACGGTCCTGGTGGCCGCCCACGGCAACTCGCTGCGCGCCCTGGTAAAGCACCTCGACCAGATCAGCGACGAGGCGATCGCCAAGCTGAACATCCCGACCGGCATCCCGCTCCGCTACGACCTCGATTCCGAGCTGCGGCCGCACAAGGTCGGCGGCACCTACCTGGACCCGGAGGCGGCGAAGGACGCCGCTGCCGCGGTGGCGAACCAGGGACGCTGACGCCGTCGAGTGTTAACCGGGGCCCCCTTTACAACGCCAGGCGTTAAGAGGGGGCCCTTCCTTTCACCTCAGGTGGTGGGTTCGCCGGTGATGAGGTAGACGACGTGCTCGCCGGCGTTGACCGCGTGGTCGGCGAAGCGCTCGTAGAAGCGCCCGAGCAGCGTCGCGTCGATCGCCGTCTCCACCCCGTACGGCCAGTCGTCGCCGAGCAGCACGTTGAAGAGGCTGCGGTGCAGGTCGTCCATGGCGTCGTCGTCGTGGTCCAGTTCGGCGGCCAGGTCGGCGTCGGGCTTCGCCAGGACGCCGGCGATCTTGCCGCCCATCCGGTCGGCGATGGCCGCCATGTCGGTGAAGATCGGCCGGAGTTCCGCCGGCACGGCCGGCGACGGGTGCCGCCGCAGCGCCGTCTTCGCGACGTGGTCGGCGAGGTCGCCCATGCGTTCCAGGTCGGCGGCGACGTGCAGGGCGGTGATCATCATGCGCAGGTCGGAGGCGACCGGGGCCTGCCGGGCGAGCAGGTCGCAGACGCGCTCCTCGACGTCGCGGTAGAGGCCGTCGATCTCCGCGTCCCCGTCGATCACCGTCTGCGCCGCCGCCCGGTCGGCGGTGAGCAGGGCACGGGTGGCCTGCCGCATCGCGGCCCGGACCCCCTCCGCCATGTCCACCAGCAACTGGCTGACGAGCTGCAGGTCGGCCTGGAACTCCGCGCGCATGGATCACGTCCTGTGGTCGAGTGCCGCCGGCAGTCGGCGGCGGGAAGCGGGTGCGCGGCCCACGGTAGGCGGCGCGGACGGATCGCAGGTGAACCCCGGTGAACGACACCGGACGTGACGATGAACATTCTCGGAAGCGAGCGGGTTTCGTCCCGCTATGGGCGGTCGCCAGGTTAACGATGACCCTACGATCGCCGCGTGGAGTGGGTGGTGACGGTCGCCGTGGCCGTCGGTCTGGTGGCCGGGCTGGCGGCGGGGCTGCTGCTGCCCCGGTTCGCCGAGGCCGCCCGGGGCCGCTCCACCTCGACCGGGAGCCGCTGGTCCGGCTTCCTTCGGAGCAGGGGGAGGCCCGCGATAGGCGAGGACCCGCGTACCGGCCTCGGCCGCCGGACGATCGACTCCCTCCAGGTCGGCGTCGTGGTGCTCGACTCCGACGACGTTCCCGTCCTGGTCAACCCGGCGTCCCGCGCGATGGGGCTGCTCCGCACCGGCCCCACTCCGGGCTCGATCGCCGCCCACCCGCTGATCCGTACGCTCGCCGGGCAGGTGCGGCGCACCGGTGTGCGCCGCGAGATCGAGCTGGACCTGCCCCGGGGCCGCGACAGCGCCGTGGAGAACCCGCTGGGGGTGCACCTGCGGGCGATCGGTCTGGGGGCCGGGTACGTCGCCGTGGAGGCGGCCGACGTGACCGAGTCGCACCGGCTGGCCCGGGTGCGGCGGGACTTCGTGGCCAACGTCAGCCACGAGTTGAAGACCCCGATCGGGGCACTGCAACTGCTCGCCGAAGCGCTGCTGGACGCCACCGGCCCGGCTGCCGGGGAGCAACCGGACCTCGCCGAGGACCTGGTGGCCGCGCGGCGGTTCGCCGAGCGGATCCAGCACGAGTCGACCCGGCTGGGCCGGTTGGTGCAGGAACTGCTGGAGCTGACCCGGTTGCAGGGCGCCGAGCCGCAACCCGCGCCGGAGCCCGTCGCCGTGGACTGGCTGGTCGCCGAGGTGGTGGACCGGACGCGGACCAGCGCCAGCGCCCGCCGCATCGACGTGGCCGTCGAGGGCGAGCGGGGACTGACCGTGTACGGCAGCGACACCCAGCTCGCCACCGCCGTGTCGAATCTGGTCGAGAACGCCATCAACTACTCGGGCGAGGACACCACGGTCCGGATCACCGCGCGGGCGGACGACGAGCACGTCACGATCTCCGTCGCGGACCAGGGCATCGGCATCGCCCCGACCGACGTGGACCGGATCTTCGAGCGGTTCTACCGGGCGGACCAGGCCCGGTCCCGGGCGACCGGCGGCACCGGCCTCGGGCTCGCCATCGTCAAGCACATCGCCAGCAACCATGGCGGACGGGTCGAGGTCGAGAGCACTCTTGGTGGGGGGTCGACGTTCACCCTCCGGCTGCCCGCCCGTCCACCGGACGACCTGCTGGTGATACCCCCCTCCGCTGGGATCGAGGCCGGTCCGGCCGAGCTCCGGCAGGTCTGACAGCAAGGAAAGGACATTCGTTGAGCCGCGTTCTGGTGGTCGAGGACGAGGAGTCGTTCTCCGACGCCCTGTCGTACATGCTCCGCAAGGAGGGCTTCGAGGTCTCGGTCGCCGCGACCGGCCCCTCCGCCCTCACCGAGTTCGACCGGACCGGCGCGGACATCGTGCTGCTGGACCTGATGCTGCCCGAGATGTCGGGCACCGAGGTGTGCCGGCAGCTCCGGCAGCGTTCGCACGTGCCGATCATCATGGTCACCGCGCGGGACAGCGAGATCGACAAGGTGGTCGGCCTGGAGATCGGCGCCGACGACTACGTGACCAAGCCGTACTCGCCGCGTGAGCTCGTGGCCCGCATTCGTGCGGTGCTGCGCCGGCAGAGCGCCGAGGCGGCGGAGCCCGGCGCGCCGACGCTGGCCGCCGGCCCGGTCCGGATGGACATCGAGCGGCACGTGGTCACCGTCGACGGGGCTGCCGTGCAGCTGCCGCTCAAGGAGTTCGAGCTGCTGGAGCTGCTGCTGCGCAACGCCGGTCGGGTGCTGACCCGTGGCCAGCTGATCGACCGGGTCTGGGGCGCGGACTACGTCGGCGACACCAAGACGCTCGACGTCCACGTGAAGCGCCTGCGTTCCAAGATCGAACCGGAGCCGTCCGCTCCGCGCTACATCGTCACGGTCCGCGGTCTGGGCTACAAGTTCGAGCCGTGACCTGACCGTCGGCCGGGGCCCGCCGCGAGCAGGTGTCCCGCCGGCACGTCGCGGGTGGGTCAGGACGGGTCGGCGGGATGGGGGGCGACCAGACCCTGCCGGACGCGGGTGGCGCACAGCTCGGCGAGCTTCGCGTACGCGGGCGCGCCGATCAGGGCGGTCAGCTCAGGCCCGTACGACATGTACATCGGCTCGGCGCCGACGTGCGCGTCGGTCGACGAGGTGCACCACCAGTCCAGGTCGTGCCCGCCGGCCCCCCAGCCCCGGCGGTCGAACTCCGCGAGCGTGGAGACCAGCACCTTCGTGTTGTCCGGTCGTTTGACCCATTCCTGGTCACGGCGGACCGGCAACTGCCAGCAGACGTCCGGCTTGTACTCCAGCGGGTGCACGCCGTCGCGCAGCGCCTGGGCGTGCAGTGCGCAGCCGCCGCCGGCCGGGAAGTCGGCGTCGTTCAGGAAGACGCAGGGGCCGTCCCCGCCCTGGGTGGCCGTCCGCCGGGCGGGGGTCTTGCCGTCGACCGTGTCGTTCTCCGTCCAGTTCCGGAAGCCCCGCCGGTGGTGCTGCCAGGTCTCCGGGGTCAGCCGCTTGACCGCGGCCCGGACCCGCTTCTCGTCGTCGGAGTCGGTGAAGAACGCGCCGTGCGAACAGCAGCCGTCGGACGCCCGGCCGGCGACGATCCCGTGGCAGCCTCGCCCGAAGACGCAGGTCCACCGGGACAGCAGCCAGGTCAGGTCGGCCCGCACGACGTGCTTCTCGTCGGCCGGGTCGACGAACTCGATCCACTCGCGGGGGAAGTCCAGCGGGACCTCCCGGCTGCGCGGGTCGTCCGGGTCGTCCACAAGCACGTGGAGTTCGATCTGCCCTGTCACCCGGCCCAGCGTACGCGCGGTGGGGCCGCCGGGCCGGCGAGCCGGCCGAACCGGTTTCCCCTACTGTGTGCACCATGCGGCTGGGTGTCCTCGACGTCGGGTCCAACACCGTGCACCTGCTGGTGGTCGACGCCCACCGCGGTGCCCACCCCTGGCCGGCGCACTCGGAGAAGTCGGTCCTGCGGCTGGCCGAGCAGATCGGCCCGGACGGCGCGCTCACCGACGCCGGCGCGGACGCCCTGGTCAAGGCGGTCGGGCTGGCGAAGGAGGCCGCGGCCGGCCTGGACACCGACGATCTGTTGGCCTTCGCCACGTCGGCGGTGCGGGACGCGACCAACTCGGCCGAGGTGCTGACGCGGGTCCGCGACGAGACCGGCGTACGCCTGGAGGTCCTGGCCGGCGCGGACGAGGCCCGGATGACCTTCCTCGCGGTGCGGCGCTGGTTCGGTTGGTCGGCGGGGCGGCTGCTGGTGCTCGACATCGGCGGCGGCTCGCTGGAGATCGCGGCGGGCATCGACGAGGATCCGGACGCGGCCTTCTCGCTGCCGCTGGGTGCCGGCCGGCTCACGCGCGACCGCCTCCGGCTCACCCCGGACAGCGCCACCCCGCCGGCGGCCGAGCTGGTGGAGGAGTTGCGGGAGTACGTGGAAGGCCAGCTCGACGCGGTGGCCGGCGAACTGGTCGAGGTGGGCTGGGACCGGCCGGTCGCCACCTCGAAGACGTTCCGCACCCTGGCCCGCCTCGCCGGGGCCGCCCCCTCGGGCGCGGGCCTGTGGGCCCGCCGCCGGCTCACCCGCTCCGGGCTGCGGCAGGTGCTCGGCTTCATCCGGCACATTCCCCCGGCGCAGCTCGTCGAACTGGACGGGGTGAGCGTCGGCCGCGCCCACCAACTGGTGGCCGGTGCGGTCGTCGCCGACGCCGTGCTGCGCCGCCTGGACATCGACACGCTGGACATCTGTCCGTGGGCGCTGCGTGAGGGGGTCATCCTGCGCCGACTTGATCAACTCGCGCCGATGTGACGTGCGCACGCGATCGGTGCGGTTTGCGGAAGCTCGTCCTGAAGATCCCCATCGACGCCCGCTACCCTCGGGGGTGTGACTTCCCGCGTCCCGGTGCTCCTGTCCACCTCGTCGGTCTTCCCCGAGCGGACCGCGGCGGCGTTCCAACTCGCCGCCGCGCTCGGCTACGACGGCGTCGAGGTCATGGTCTGGACCGACGCCGTCAGCCAGGACGCCGGCGCCCTCGCCGGGCTCGCCAAGCACTACGGCGTGCCGGTGCTCTCCGTTCACGCGCCGTGCCTGCTGGTCACCCAGCGGGTGTGGAGCCCCGACCCGTGGGAGCGGCTGCGCCGCTCCGGCGAACTGGCCGAGACCCTCGGCGCGCCGACCGTGGTGGTGCACCCGCCGTTCACGTGGCAGCGGGACTACGCGCGCAACTTCGCCGAAGGGCTGCACGACGTCGCCGAGCGCTTCGACGGGGTGCTCTTCCCGGTGGAGAACATGTACCCGGTGCGGATGGCCGGCCGGCAGTTCGTCCCGTACGTCCCCGGCTGGGACCCCACCGAGGCCGGGTACGACTCCTACACCCTCGACATCTCCCACTGCGCCGCGTCACACACCGATTCGCTGGCGATGGCCGACCGGATGGGCGCCAAGCTGGCGCACGTCCACCTCGGCGACGGCACCGGCGAGGGCCGTGACGAGCACCTCGTCCCCGGGCGGGGCAACCAGCCCTGCGCCGAGCTGCTGCGGTCGCTGGCCGGGCGCGACTTCACCGGCTCGGTGGCGGTCGAGGTGTCGACCCGGGGCGCGAAGAGCCGCGCGGTCCGCGAGGCGGATCTACGGGCCGCGCTGGAGTTCGCCCGCCAGCACCTCGGCACCCCGTCCCCGGTCGACGCCTGACCGCACGCAGGCCGGACCGGCCGGACGGCGGTGGCCGACCGGACGGGACGGCGGGGGTCAGCTGACCGGCGTCAGGCGCTCGACCGGGGCGCCGGCCTGCGCCGCCACCGGGACCTGCTCGCCGATCGCGGCCCGCTTCCGGGCCCGGTGCGCGGCCACGTGGGAGCGCGTGGCGCACCGCTCGGAGCAGAACCGCCGGCAGCAGTTCGACGAGGTGTCCAGGTAGACGTTGCCGCAGCGCTCGTCCGCACAGACACCGAACCGGGCGCTGCCGTACTCGCAGAGCCACACCGACAGGCCCCAGACGGCACCGGCCAGGTATTCGGCGCTCACCGAGGCGCCCCGGCTGGTGACGTGCATGTGCCAGTCACTGGAGTCGTGCCCGGAGATGCGCGGCTGCACCGGATACGCCTCCAGCAGCGCGTTCAGCTCAGCGACCGCCTGGGTGTCGCGCCCGGAGGTGCCGTACTCGAAGACGTCGCGCAGACGCTTCTGTGCGCGCCGGAAGATCGCGAGGTCCCGCTCCGACACCTCGTCGCGCATCCACGCGTTGTCGTCGGGGAAGAGGGACCGGAGGGCGTCGAGGTCGTCCAGGCGGGCGTTGACGAGGTCAACGCCGGTCCGGGCGTACGCGTCGAAGTTCACCCCACCAACGGTAGACGACTCACGCGGTGCGCGGCGCGTCGATGTAGTGCGGCAGGAACCGCGCGTAACCGTCGGTGATCAGACTCGCGCTCTCCCGTACGCCCGCGCCGGCCGACTCGCCGTCGACGATCCAGCTGCCCAGTACCGTCCGGTTGCCCGCGAACTCGGGCAGCGCCCGGAACTCCTGGTAACACCAGCCCTCGTCGCCGTAGATCCCCGGGTTGACGATCTCGGTGTCGCCGGTCACGATCCGGACCGACCCGCCTTCCCGGCCGAGCAGCGGCTTGGCCACATATTCGGACATTCCGCGCGGCGAGTCCAGGTACGCCGGCAGCAGCAGGTCGTGCCCCGGGTACAGCTCCCAGAGCACGGCCAGCAGCGCCTTGTTCGACAGGAGCAGCTTCCACGCCGGCTCGATCCAGGTGGTCGGGGTGCCCGGCTCCAGCGCCGGCCGCCCGTACGGCTCGGCGACCATCCACTCCCAGGGATAGAGCTTGAAGCAGGTGGTGATCGGGCGGTCGGCGGCGTCGACGAACCGGCGGCCGTCCCAGCCGACCTGCCGGATGGGCAGCAGCTCCACCTCCAGGCCGGCCTGCCGGGCGGTCTCGGCCAGGTAGCCGGCGGTCATGTGGTCCTCGCCCGACTCCTCCTCGTCCGACCAGACGACGTGCACCCGGCGGTCGTGCAGGCCCGCGCCGATCTTGGCCCAGGCCGTCACCAGGCGCTCGTGCAGGCTGTTCCACTGGTCCAGCTCCGGCCGGGTGTCCTCCAGCCAGTACCACTGCACGATGCTCGCCTCGACAAGCGCGGTCGGGGTGTCGGCGTTGTACTCCAGCAGCTTCGGCGGCCAGCTGCCGTCGTACCAGAGGTCGAACCGGCCGTAGAGGGTCGGCGGTGACTCGCGCAGCGACCGGGCGACCGCCTCGGCCGCCCACTCCGGGATGCCGAACTCCGCGTACCGGCCGCGGGCCACCACGTGCCCGGCGGCCGCCACGGACATCCGGTGCAGCTCCTCCGTCGCCTCCTCGAGCCGCAGCACCTCGGCCAGGTCGAAGGCGTACGCCGCGGTCTCGTCCCAGTACGACATGACCCCGCCGTCGGGGAGTTCGGTGTCGACGTACACCAGGCCCTGCGACCGGATCGTGGCGTCCCAGTCGGGGCGGGGCGTGGTCGCCGTGCGGCGCATCTCAGCCGCCGCAGGCGGCGAGGTGGGTGCCGAAGCCACCGCGGTCCGGCAGCGCGGCGGGGGCCGCCTCGGGTGCGGCGCGGCCGGCGCCGGTCTCCGGGACCCGCAGCGCCAGCGCGACCGTGTCACCACCGCCGACCGGCCCCAGGGCACAGTCGTCATCGTCGTCGTCGGACGTCATGTTGCAGCCGGACAGCGCGAGCGTCAGGGCGGTGAGCGCGCCGAGTTGCACGGAGGCCGACCGCAGCCGGCGGCGGGGGTGTTCGGTCACGCCCATGGTTGTAACCGATGGACGCCAGCCCTGTCGTCCCCTGCCCGGGCGTACCGGCGCTGGCGTTACGCTCAGCTCATGCTCCGTTCCGTCATTCTCGCCGCTTCCCGGTCATCCCAGGTCGAGCGGCTCGTCGCGACGGCCCCGTTCACCCGGGACGTCGTGCGCCGGTTCGTCGCCGGCGCCCAGACCGACGACGCGTTGCGCGCGACCCGCGAACTCGTCGACGACGGTCTCGCGGTCACCCTCGACCACCTCGGCGAGGACACCGTCACCCCCGACCAGGCCAACGCCACCCGGGACGAGTACCTGAAACTGCTGAGGTCGCTCGCCGCCGCCGGCCTCACCCCGGCCGCCGAGGTCAGCGTCAAGCTCTCCGCGCTCGGGCAGGCGTTCGACGAGCAGTTGGCGTACGACAACGCGCGGGCGATCTGCGCCGCGGCCGACACGGCGGGCACGACTGTCACCCTCGACATGGAGGACCACACCACCACCGACTCGACCCTGGACATCCTCGCCAAGCTGCGCAAGGACTTCCCGTCGACCGGTGCGGTGCTGCAGGCGTACCTGCGCCGGACCGAGTCGGACTGCCGCGAGCTGGCCGGCGCCGGGTCACGGGTGCGGCTGTGCAAGGGCGCGTACAAGGAGCCCGAGTCGGTGGCCTACCAGTCCGCCCGCGAGGTCGACAAGTCGTACGTCCGCTGCCTGAACATCCTGATGTCCGGTGCCGGGTACCCGATGCTGGCCACCCACGACCCGCGCCTGATCGCGATCGGCGAGGACCGGGCCCGGTGGTTCGACCGTGGCCCGGAACGGTTCGAGTTCCAGATGCTCTACGGCATCCGGCCGGCGGAGCAGGCCCGCCTGGTCGGCGAGGGCTACACGGTGCGGACGTACGTGCCGTACGGCGACCAGTGGTACGGCTACCTGATGCGCCGCCTGGCCGAGCGCCCCGCCAACCTGGCCTTCTTCGCCCGCGCCGTGACCAGCCGGAAGTAGCCGCCGCTCGGCGACGCCCCCGGTACACCCGGTCACCGGCCGGCCCCGGCGCGGTACGGGCCGGCACCGGGCCGTACCCTTCGCCGCGTGACACACGGGGAGCCGGTGGCCGAAGGCCAGTCGACGACGTCCGCCACGCCCGATCCGGAGACCGGACCGGAAGCGACTCCGCCGCCGAACCGGCGACCGCGCCGGCGCTGGCCGCTGTGGACCGCGCTCGTCGTGGTCCTGCTGGTGGCCGCCGGACTGGCGGTGCCGGCCAGCGCCGTCCGCGGCGCCGAGAGCCGGACGTCGCCCGGCGTCGTCGCGCGGGCCGAGAACCCGACCACCCGGGCCGCTCGGCAGTTCGCCGCCCGGATCACCGGGCAGCTGGACCGGCAGTCCGCCGCGCTGCTCCGCGGCGACCGGGCGGGCTTCCTCGCGATCGCCGAACGGGGCCTGCACACCGACCTGAGCCGCCGGTTCGCGACGCTGCGGGCGCTGCGGGTGAGCGGTTGGCAGGCCCGCCCGAAGGGGCTGCCGACCCAGGCCGGCCGGCCTGGCGAGTGGCGGTTGACCGTCGAGTTCCAGTACTGCTTCGCGGTGCCGGACTGCCGGCCCAGCTCGCTGTTCGTCGAGACCCGGTGGCGCGACAGCGGCGCGCAGCCCCGGCTGCTCGAGATGGCGAGGTCGAGCCCCGACCAGTACCTGCCCGGACGGATGGACCAGGTCGGCTCCCTGCCCTGGGAGATGAGCCAACTCGTCGCCGTAATGGGCAAACGCACGCTTGTGGCGACCACGCCGCAGTTCCGTAAGCGGCTGCCGGAACTGCTGGCCCGGGCGGAGGCGGCGGCCAAGGTCGCCGACCAGTACGTGGTGGCCGGCGACCGGCCCGACCGGTACCGGATCTACTACGCCGGCCCGAAGGAGTGGAAGCGCTGGTACGGCGGCCGGCAGCCGGACTGGGCTGCCGGGTACGCGATCGGCATCGGCGGCGGCCACCGCGAGATCGTGGTGAAGGACGACCGGTACACCCCGGCGGGCCTGGACGAGCTGCTCCGGCACGAGCTGGCGCATGCCGCCTCGCTGCCGGACCACGACTACCGGGACGAGTCGACGTGGTGGCTGGTCGAGGGACTCGCCGAGTACGCGGGCGCCGACGGGCGGGCGATCAGCCGGTACTTCGGCCTGAGCGCGACGCGGCGGCTGGTCAACCGGGGCTGGGACCGGAAGCTGGACACCGTCGCGCCCGGCGAGGATGACCCGGACGCGCGGGTGACCGGCAGCTACGGCATCGCGTACCTGGCCGTGCGGTACCTCGTCGACCGGTTCGGTGAGGAGCGGGTGTTCGCCTTCGTCAAGGCGGTCGTGCACGATCGCCGGATCCCGCGGCAGACCTCCGAGGCCGTCCTCGGCGTGCCGTGGTCCACTCTGCACGCCGACTGCGTCAAGTACATCCGGGGCGTCGCGGACTGATCGTCCGGGACGTCGCGTCGCCGCACCGTCGGGGCGGCCTCGTACCATGGGGCGCGTGCGCCGCACCGACCAGCCGCGGCCCCACAGCTTCCCGCGGCCCCGCCTGCTCACCGCCCTCCTCGCGATCGTCGTCCTCACCGGCACCACCGCCGCGTCCTGCGATGGCGAGGAGACGCCGGTCGCCCTCGCCGCCGCCGGCCGGACCGCCGTGGCCGAGGTCGTCGACGCGCCGGCCACCGTCACCGCCCGTGCCGCCGCCACCCTGACCGCCGCCGCCGGCGGGACGCTCACCAGCCTGCGCGTCCAGCCCGGTCAGCGGGTGCGCCGTGGCCAGGTGCTCGCCGTCATCGACTCGCCACAGGCACAGGAGCGGCTCCGGCAGGCGAAGGAGGCGCTCGCCGCCGCCAAACGGGCCGGCCGCGGCGGCGGTGGGGACCTGTCCGGCGGGCTGCGCGGCACCGACCGGGCCGCCGACGAGACGTACGCGGCGGCCCGCGCCGCCGCCACGAAGATCAGCGATCCGGAGCTGCGGGAGGCGTTGCTGCTCCAGGTCCGGGACGCCCAGAAGCGGTACGAGGCCGCGGCGCGGGCGGCCGACCGGGCGGTCCGCGCGGTGCAGCGCGGCGTGCGTGATCTCAACAGCGCCGTCGGCGCGCTGGCCACCGCCCAGCGGCTGCAGGCCCAGCAGGCGTACGACCTGGCGAGGGCGACCGTCGACGCGTTGACGCTGCGCGCCCCGATCGCCGGTGTCGTCCAGGCGGGTGGTACGGCGACGGGTGGTGGGGTCACCCCGGAGGCGCTGGCCGGGTTGCTGGGCGGCAACGGCGCGGCCGGCGGGCTGGACCCGTCGACACTCGGCGCCGCACCGGCCGTCCCACCGCCCGGGGTGGACACCGCCGTCCCGCTGGGCGGCCTGGTCACCGCCGGTACGCCGGTGCTGACCGTCGTCGACACCGGTGAGTTGGGGCTGCTCGCAGAGGTGGACGAGACCGACGTGCTGCTGGTGAAGGCGGGGCTGGCCGCCACCGTCGAGCTGGACGCGCTGCCCGGCGCCACGTACGAGGCGACGGTCCGGTCGGTGGACGTCCTGCCCACCACCTCGGCCCGGGGCGGCGTGGGTTACCGGGTGCGGCTGGCGCTCGGCGCGGGTCGCTTCGGCGAGGGGGAGGTGGCGCCGGCCCCGCGTCCGGGCATGAACGCGGTGGTCCGTCTCCAGGTACGCGAAGCCGTCGACGCGGTCACGGTGCCCGCGTCGGCCGTCTTCTCCGCCGACGGGCGGGACGTGGTCTGGGTGGTGCGGGAGGGCCGGGCCGAGCGGGCGCCGGTGACGGTGGGTGTGCAGGGCCAGGACCTGGTGCAGATCCTGAGCGGGGTGCAGGCCGGTGACCGGGTCGTGGTCCGGGGCGCCGACCAGGTCCGCGACGGCCAGGAGCTGGGGTGACCGCGCCGGCGATCGAGGCCGTGGACGTGTCCCGCACGTACCAGCTCGACGGTGTCTCGGTGCCGGCCCTGCGCGGGGTGTCGCTGGCCGTCGCGCCGGGCGACTACGTGGCCCTCGTCGGGCCGTCCGGCTCCGGCAAGTCCACCCTCATGCACCTGCTCGGCGGGCTGGACCGGCCGACCGCCGGCCGGCTGTCGATCGGTGGACGCGACGTCACCAGCCTCTCCGCCGCCGAGCTGGCGACGCTGCGCAACGAGACGATCGGTTTCGTCTTCCAGGCCTTCCACCTGCTGCCCCGCACGTCGGCGGTGGACAACGTGGCGCTGCCCCTGGTCTACCGGGGGATTAGCGCGCGGCAGCGGCGCGACCGGGCCGCCGCCATGTTGGGCCGGGTCGGTCTGGGGCACCGGCTCGACCACCGGCCCAACCAGCTCTCCGGCGGTGAGCAGCAGCGCGTCGCGATCGCCCGGGCACTCGTCACCGACCCGGCGGTGCTGCTCGCCGACGAGCCCACCGGCAACCTCGACACCGCGACCGGTGCGACCGTGCTGGAGCTCCTGGAGCGGCTCAACGCCGAGTCAGGCGTGGCGCTGGTGCTGGTCACCCACGACAACGATGTGGCGGCGCGGGCCCGGCGCCGGATCGCGATGCGGGACGGGATCGTGGTCGCCGACAGCGCGGGCGAGCGCCATGATCGACCGGTGCGGGATGCCGGCGGGCCACCTGACACACTGGTGCCCGCTCCCAGCGCGGAGTCCCGGTCCGCGTCCGGAAGCGGTCCGGGACGCCCGTCCGGTGGCACCGGTGGCGCCGCCGGGGCCACCGGGCGCCGCGGGGTGGACGAGCCGTGAGGCTGGCCGAGGCCTGGCGGGTGGCGCTCGACGCGCTGCGGGCGAACCGGCTGCGCAGCGCGCTGACCATGCTCGGCGTGATCATCGGGGTGGCCTCGGTGGTGATCCTGGTGGCGATCGGCACCGGCACCAAGCAGAAGGTCGAGCAGCAGGTCGAGGGGCTCGGCTCCAACCTGCTGCTGGTCGTACCCGGCCGCCTCGACGTGGGCTCCGCGCCCGCGCTCTCGCCGCTGACCCTGGACGATGTCGACGTCGTCGCCCGGGTGGTCGGTGACCCGGACCGGGTGGCGGTGACCGTCGCCTCCGGCGCGACCGTGCGGGCGGGCAGCCGGTCGGACTTCAGCACCGTGCAGGGCGTACTGGAGACGACACCGAGTGTCTTCACCCGCGAGCTGTCCCGGGGCCGCTACCTGACCGGGTCCGACGTGGACACCAGCCGGCGGGTGGCGGTGCTGGGCGCGTCGGTGGCCCGGGCGCTCTTCCCGGACCGGGACCCGGTCGGCCAGCAGGTCACCGTCTCCGGGGTGCGGTTCCGGGTGATCGGGGTGTTCGCCCCGCTCGGCCAGAGCCTGGGCGTGGACCGGGACGACGAGGTCCACGTACCGGTCACCGCCGCCCAGCGGCTGTACGGCACCCAACGGATCGACGGCATCGCGGTGAAGGCGCCGGACCGGGAGCGCATCGAGGAGCTGGGGGATCGGATCGTCCGAGAGCTGGGCCGCCGGCATCCGGGCACCGAGTTCAGCGCCGTCACCCAGAAGCAGATCCTCGGCGTCCTCGGCGACATCCTGGGCATCCTCACCGGCGTGCTGGCCGCGATCGCCGGCATCTCGCTGCTCGTCGGCGGCGTCGGCGTCTCCAACATCATGCTGGTCTCGGTCCGCGAGCGGACGCGGGAGATCGGCCTGCGCAAGGCGGTCGGTGCCCGGCCGCGCGACATCGGCGTGCAGTTCCTGCTGGAGGCGGTCCTGCTCACTTCGATCGGCGGCCTGACCGGCATGGCGCTCGGGGTCGGCACGGCACTGGCCGTGGCGGCGGTGTCACCGGTCCCGGCCGCGGTCACCTGGTGGTCGCTGGCGCTGGCGTTCGGTGTCTCCGCCGGGGTCGGGATCGTGTTCGGCGTGGTGCCCGCCCAACGGGCCGGGCGGCTCGACCCGGTCGTGGCGCTTCGGTCGGAATGAGCTGAACCGGACGCCAGGTGTTCAACGACGTAACAACCGGTCGGACGCGCGTGCGAATTATGATCAGTTGTACGAAGGGATCGCGCCGGTCACAGCCGCCCCGCTACCGTACTGGTAACACGCGCGTCGCCGGTCCGGGCGGAAGCTCCCCGCCGGATGGGACGCGCCGGGCATGGGATGGGTCGGTGAGCCATGGCCGGGTCGCAGTCCGACGGTCGGCTGTCGGAGGTCAAGTTCCTGACCGTCGCCGAGGTGGCGACGGTCATGCGGGTGTCGAAGATGACGGTGTACCGCCTGGTGCACAGCGGTGAGCTCACCGCGGTCCGGGTCGGCCGGTCGTTCCGGGTGCCCGAGCACGCCGTGCACGAATACCTGCGCGGTGCCTTTCAGGAGACCGCCTGAGCCTCCGCCGGGGCGGACGGACCGGCCGGCGTGACGGGCATCGAGGGGCCGCGTTGGTCCTGCTGACGCTCTCCGGCTACCCTGGACCCCGACCGTGACCGCAGACGCGCTCCGCCGCCCGTCCCGCTGGTCCGGTCCGTTGTCCGCAAGCGGTCGCGGGCGTCATCCGTGGCGTCAGCCGGTCCGCCCCGCACGTTGCATCGAAAGGCTGTCGTATGGGCTCGGTGGTCAAGAAGCGCCGCAAGCGCATGGCTAAGAAGAAGCACCGCAAGCTGCTGCGCAAGACCCGCGTCCAGCGTCGCCGTCTCGGCAAGTGACCGGTGCCGGGCGCGGCCCGGCAGCCCCCGTCACTTGCCATCTGTCGACCCTCGGAGGGCTCAGGTGATCAGGCCGTGGACGCCCCGGCTCGATCCCGCCTGCCGGGGACGGTGCGACACATGACCCCCGGTGGCACCCCTGGTGCTCCGGGGGTCGTCGTCGTGACCGGGGTGAGCCGCTACCTCGGTGCCCACGTCGCCGCCCGGCTCGCCGCCGACCCGCGGATCGAGCGGGTCATCGGCGTCGACCCGCCCGAGCCCGGCGCGGAACTCACTGATCTGCTGGACCGGGTCGAGCGGGTCCGCGTGGACGCCGGTTCGATCGGCGGCCTGCTCACCGACCTCGACGTCGACGCCGTGGTTCACCTCGCCCTGGCCACCGCACCGGATCCGCAGCACGGCGGCCGCGCGGCGATGAAGGAGCAGAACGTCATCGGCACGATGCAGCTGCTCGCCGCCGCCCAGCGCGCGCCCCGGCTGCGCAAGCTCGTCGTCCGCTCGTCGACCGCCGCGTACGGGGCCTCGTTCCGCGACCCGGCCGTCTTCACCGAGGAGACCGAGCCACGCGAGGTGCCGCGCGGCGGTTTCGGCCGGGACATCCTGGACATCGAAGGGTACGTGCGAGGTTTCCGCCGCCGCCGGCCCGACGTGACCGCCACGGTCCTGCGGTTCGCGCCGTTCATCGGTTCGACCGCCGACACCACCCTCACCCGGTACTTCTCCCAGCCGGTGGTGCCCACCGTCTTCGGCCGCGACCCCCGGTTGCAGTTCCTGCACTTCGACGACGCGCTGGAGGTGCTGCACCGGTCGATCGTCGAGGACCACCCCGGCACCTACAACGTCGCCGGTCCCGGCGTGCTCGCGCTCTCCCAGGCCATCCGGCGGGCCGGCCGGGTCGCGGTGCCGGTGCTGGAGCCGGGCCTGTCCGGAGCCGCGGCGCTCGCCCGCAGCCTCGGCTTCGGCCGTTACGGGCTCGACCAGGTCGACCTTTTCGTGCACGGCCGGGTGGTGGACACCGGCCGGCTGGAGCGGGAGTACCGCTTCACGCCGCGCTCCACCGCCGCCGCGTTCGACGACTTCATCCGTGCGCACCACGGCGGGGCCGTGGTGACCCGGGGCCAGCTCGCCGCGGCCGAGCGGCTGGTGCTCGACGGCATCCGACAGGTCCGCGCCGCCGTCCGGGAGCGGTCGTGAGCGGCCGGACCGGGCGCGAGCCCGGCGGAGGCGACGGCCGCTACGACGTACCCCTGACCGTGCCGGACCCGGCGGCGGAGCCGGCCCGGGCCAACGGACACCGGCGGGTCGCCACGGCCGGCCCGGCCTCGGTGGCCCAGCCGGCGGGCGCCCCCGACGAGCCGGACACGTCGGCGACCGACGAGCCGGTGACGCGGCCGGACGAGCCGGACCTCGCCGCGACGGACGAGCCGGACCTCGCCGCGACGGACGAGCCGGCGGCGACCGACGAGCCGGCCGCGGACGCCGGTATGGCGGTCGGGCCCGCGGTGCCGGACCGGCCCGGTGACCACTGGGACCGGAAGGTGGCGGGCGCCCTGGCGTTCCTGCGGCGGCGGCTCTCCGGCGACTACGAGGTCGACGAGTTCGGCTTCGACCCGCAGATCACCGAGGCGGTGTTCCACCCGCTGCTGAGGCTGCTCTACCGCGACTGGTTCCGCACCGAGGTCACCGGCATCGAGAACGTGCCCGCCGAGGGCGCCGGCCTCGTCGTCGGGAACCACTCCGGCACGGTCGCCCTGGACGCGCTGATCCTCTCGGCCGTGCTGCACGACCGGCACCCGCAGCGCCGGTTCCTCCGGCTGCTCGGCGCGGACCTGGTCTTCCGGATGCCGGTGGTGTCCGAGATCGCCCGCAAGACCGGCGGTACGGTGGCCTGCAACCCGGACGCGGAGCGCCTGCTCGGCTCCGGCGAACTGGTCGGTGTGTTCCCCGAGGGCTTCAAGGGTGTCGGCAAGCTGTACGCGGAGCGCTACAAGCTGCAACGCTTCGGCCGGGGTGGCTTCGTGTCGGCGGCACTGCGCACCGGCACCCCGATCGTGCCGGTGGCGATCGTCGGGGCCGAGGAGACCTACCCGATGCTCGCCGACGTCAAGCCGCTCGCGCGCCTGCTCAAGCTCCCGTACTTCCCGATCACGCCGACGTTCCCGTGGCTCGGCCCGCTGGGCATGGTGCCGCTGCCGAGCAAGTGGCTGATCGAGTTCTGCCCGCCGATCCCCACCGCGCACCTGACCGAGTCGGCGGACGACCCGCTCGTCGTGTTCAACCTCGGCGACCAGGTACGGGAGACCATCCAGCAGGCGCTGCACCGGCTGCTGGAACGCCGGCCGGACCCGTTCGGCCCGTGACGGGTCCGGTAATCCGGGTGCGGTCCGGCGCGCCGGCCCGTACGGTCCCCGGGATGTGAGCAGACTCGTCGAGGCACTCGTGCCGACCCGGTTGGGGAGCGGTTTCCGCTGGTTGGTGGCGTCCTCGTGGGCGACGAACCTGGGCGACGGGATCGCGGTGGCCGCCGGGCCGCTGCTGGTGGCGTCGCTGACCGACAATCCCATCCTGGTGTCGTTCGCGGCGCTGCTGCGGTGGGCGCCGCCGATGGTCTTCGGCCTGTACGCCGGCGTCCTCTCCGACCGGCTCGACCGGCGGCGGATCGTGCTTGTGGCGAACGCGGTCCGGGTGGCCGTGCTGGGCGTGCTGGCCCTGGCCCTGGTGGCCGACCGGGTCTCGGTTCTCGGGGCGCTGCTGGCGCTGGGCCTGCTGGCCACCGCCGAGGTCTTCGCCGACAACACGACGGGCACGCTCACCCCGATGCTGGTGCGCCGGGAGGACCTGGCGATCGCCAACGCCCGCGTCCTGGCCGGCTTCATCACGCTCAACCAGTTGGCCGGCCCGGCGATCGGTGCGGCACTCTTCGCGGCCGGCCGGTCCTGGCCCTTCGCCGCCGAGACCGTCCTCGTGACGGCCGGGTTGCTGCTGGTGTCCCGGGTGTCGCTGCCGCCGCGCGGCCCGGCTGCGCCGGAGGCGACCCGGAGCGTCCGGCGGGACGTCGTCGAGGGATTCCGGTGGACCGTCCGCCACCCGGCCGTCCGGACGCTCTGCCTCACCGTCCTGGTCTTCAACATCACCTTCGGCGCGGCCTGGTCGGTCCTGGTGCTCTACGCCAGCGACCGCCTGGATCTCGGGCCGGTCGGATTCGGCCTGCTCAGCACCGTGACGGCGGTCGGCGGGCTGCTCGGCACCGTCGGGTACGGGTGGCTCACCCGCCGGGTGAGCCTCGGCGACATCATGCGCGTCGGGCTGATCATCGAGACCCTCACACATCAACGCCGTTGCGTTAGGGCTGTGATCGGCGGGTCAACCCCTGCTGGATAGTGGGAACGGGACTCCTGGTAGATCAACTTGTGTCGAGCAAGAA
>NZ_JBEORU010000047.1:0-38017 GCF_040302465.1 Micromonospora sp. NPDC126480 | reverse complement strand
CTCAAAACCGGCACCCACTACGACGAAACCACCGCCTGGGCCCACCGCACCCAACCCGCCGCCGCTTGACGCCCCAACGACATGGGATGTCTGACTCGCACCGCCGCGTCCTCCAACCGAGGAACCGGGCGTGCAGTACACCGGCCGGCACCCAGGTCAGGTCCTGGGCGGCCGACGCGAAGTACGAACCCAGGTAGAGCGCCAGGGACACCGGCGCCCGCCGAACTCGGTCTGGTCCGACCTGGAAGCGCTCGCGTCCGATGAGGCAGAATCAGAGAAAATGATCAACTTGATCATCGAGGAGCGCTCATGAGTGACCTGGCCGGTGCCGTCTGGCGCAAGAGCACCCGCAGCGGCGGCAGCGGCGGCAACTGCGTGGAGATCGCCGACAACCTGCCCGGCATCGTCGGCGTACGCGACAGCAAGGACCAGGCCGGTCCGGCCCTGCGATTCGCCCCGGAGGCGTGGTCGGCATTCGTGAGCGCCGTCAAGCAGCACAGGCGCTGAGCGGCACGACGCGCCGAAGGCGTCATCCGCCGTCAGCTGCCGCCCGGGCAGCCCGCTCGACCTTCGCCCGGTAGGCCTCGCGGGCCGCCGTGTCGATCTGTTCCTCGTACTCCGCCCGCACCCCGGTCCGGCCGTCGAGCTGCTCGCGCAGGATGTCGGCGTGCCCGGCATGCCGGGTGGTGTCCTGAAGGACGTGGACCATGACGTTGAACAGCTTGACGTCGGGGCGCGGCCACCACGGCACGTGGCCGGGCGCGTCGACGGGAAGCTCCTTGATCGTCGCGTCCGCATGTTCCCAGGCGCGCCGATAGAAACCGATTATCTGTTCGCGGCTCTCGTCCGGGGTCACCCACAGGTCGCTGCCGTCCGCGTCCTGCCATCGCTGCAGCGGCTCCGGGAACGGGCGGTCGAAGATCTCGCCGAAGTACCACGCCTCGCAGGTCGCCACGTGCTTGACCAGGCCGAGAAGATTTGTCCCCGTCACTGTCAGAGGACGACGGACGTCGTACTCGGACAGGCCATCGAGCTTCCAGACCAGCACCTCACGGATCCGCCTCAGCTGGCCGTGCAGGTGGTCCTTCGCGAAATCATCGATCATGCAACAGGAGCTTGCCATGGGGAGCGGAGGGTGTGGGATTCGAACCCACGAGGACGTTGCCGCCCTACCGGTTTTCAAGACCAGCGCCATCGGCCACTAGGCGAACCCTCCCGGGCCGCACCCCCGGGGGGGACGCGACCGTGCCTAGTCTGCCACGGCCGCCCGCCACGTGAGCAGGCACGCCCAGCAGGTCCACAGTGGCTCCGGCCGGGATGGCCTGCCGAGGTGCGGGGGCGTCGGGTAGACAGGGACCATGCGCGCGATCACGATCCCGGAGCCCGGTGGACCCGACGCACTCGTCTGGGCGGAGGTGCCGGATCCGGAGCCCGGCCCGGGCGAGGTGGTGGTCGACGTGCGGGCCGCCGGCGTCAACCGCGCCGACCTGCTGCAGCGGCAGGGGCACTACCCGCCACCGGCGGGCGCGCCCGCGTACCCCGGTCTGGAGGTCTCGGGCGTGGTCAGCGCGACCGGCCCCGACGTGACCGGGTGGGTGGTCGGCCAGGAGGTCTGCGCGCTGCTGGCCGGCGGCGGGTACGCGGAGCGCGTCGCCGTGCCGGCCGGTCAACTCCTGCCGGTGCCGGCGGGGGTGGACCCTGTCGACGCGGCGGCCCTGCCCGAGGTGACCTGCACCGTCTGGTCGAACGTGGTGCAGCTGGCCAGGTTGAGCAGCGGGGAGACGCTGCTGGTGCATGGCGGGGGCAGCGGGATCGGCACCCTCGCGATCCAGCTCGGGTCGGCGCTCGGGGCGACGGTCGTGGTGACCGCCCGGTCGGCGAAGCACGACCGGCTGCGCGAGCTGGGGGCCGCGCACGCGATCGACTACCAGGAGCAGGACTTCGTCGAGGAGGTCCGGCGGGTCACCGCGGGCCGGGGCGCGGACGTGATCCTCGACATCATGGGCGCCTCCTACCTGGGGCGGAACGTGGCCGCGCTGGCCACCGGCGGCCGGCTCGTGGTGATCGGCCTGCAAGGCGGCCGGAAGGGTGAGCTGGATCTCGGCGCGCTGCTGGCGAAGCGGGCGACGGTGGCCGCCACCGCGCTGCGCGCCCGGCCGACGGCGGAGAAGGCGGAGATCGTGCGGGGGGTACGCGAGCAGGTGTGGCCGCTTGTCGAAGCGGGGAAGATCCGCCCGGTCGTGGACCGGCGGCTGCCCATGGCGGACGCCGCCGCGGCGCACCGCCTCGTGGAGTCCAGCGGGCACGTCGGGAAGGTGCTGCTGCTTCCGTCCCACGGTCCGATGGCGGGAGGCTAGACCCGGCGCGGCCCGGCCCCCTCGGCGGCCAGCGCGTCGCCCGGGTTGTAGAGCGTGCAGCGCCGCAGCGAGAGGCACCCGCAGCCGATGCAGCCGTCGAGGTCGTCGCGCAACCGGGTCAGGAGCGTGATCTTCTGGTCGAGCTGGTCGCGCCAGGCGCGCGAGAGCCGGGACCAGTCCTCCGGCGTCGGGGTACGCGAGGCGGGCAGCGAGTCAAGCGCCGCACGGATCTCGTCAAGCGAGATGCCGACCTGCTGCGAGATCCGGATGAACGCCACCCGGCGCAACTCGGTCCGGGCGTACCGGCGCTGGTTGCCGCCGGTGCGCTCGGCCCGGATCAGCCCGAGCCGCTCGTAGTAGCGCAGCGCGGAGGGCGCCACCCCGCTGCGCTCGGAGAGCTGGCCGATGGTCAGTGGCTCCTGCATCACGTCGCCTTGAGTTGAAGTTGGGTTCAACTTGCAGGCTATCCGCATGTCTTCACTCGCCACCACAACCACACTCGCCGAGGCCGCCGCGCCGCTCGACGGCCGGCGCCCGATGTCGCCGCTCGACGGCCACCACCCGGTCGCGCCGCTGCTGGAACGCATCCGGGCCGGCCGGGACTTCGGCGCGAACGTCTACTCGACCCTCGACGTGCTCCGGGTGCTGTACAACCGGATCCTGCGGGTCAGCCCCGATACGGTCGACGACCCGGAGCGGGACCGCTTCCTGCTCTCCAAGGGGCACGCGGTCGCCGGCTACTACGCGGTGCTCGCCGCGAAGGGGTTCATCCCCCTCGCCTGGCTCGACGACCAGGGCGGTCCGACGAGCCGGCTCGGCGACCACCCCGACCGGCTGCTCGTACCCGGAGTGGAGATCGGCTCCGGGTCGCTCGGCCACGGCCTCGGTCTGGGCGTCGGCACCGCGCTCGGGCTGCGCGCCCAGGACCTGCTGGACCCGCGCGTGTACGTGCTGCTCGGCGACGCCGAACTGGACGAGGGCTCCAACCACGAGGCGATCGCGTACGCGGGCGTCACCGGCCTGGCCAACCTCACCGCGATCGTGGTCGACAACTCCTCCGCCACGCACGGATGGCCGGGTGGCGTGGCGGCCCGGTTCACCGTCAACGGCTGGACCGCCGCCACCGTCGACGGCCGCGACCAGGAAGCCCTGCACCGCGCCCTGACCGGGCACGACAACCACCGGCCGCACGTCGTCGTCGCGGTCGTCGACTCCGGGGAGTGACCGTGCGCGACACCTTCATCGACACCACGACCGCACTGCTGGCCGAGGACCCGCGTACGGCGCTGGTGCTGGCCGACATCTCCGCCGCTGCGTTCGCGCCGGCCGCGGCCCGCCACCCCGACCGGGTGCTCAACGTCGGAATCCGGGAACAGCTGATGGTCGGGGTGGCCGGCGGGCTGGCGCTGACCGGGCTGCGGCCGATCGTGCACAGCTACGCGCCCTTCCTCGTCGAGCGCGCGTACGAACAGCTCAAGCTCGACCTCGACCACCAGGGTGCAGGCGCGGTGCTGGTGAGCGTCGGCGCCTCGTACGACCGGGCGGCCGCCGGGCGTACCCACCTGTCGCCGGCCGACGTCGCGCTGATCGACACCCTGCACGACTGGGCCGTGCACGTTCCCGGGCACCCCGCCGAGGTGGCGGGGCTGCTGCGCGCCGCGGTGGGCACGGACACCTCCGCGTACCTGCGGCTGTCGGTGCTGCACAACGACCGGACGCGCGGCGGCGACGGCGCGCTCCAACTGGTGCGGGACGCCGGACCCGGGGCGGCGCTGCTGGTGGCGGTCGGGCCGACCCTGGACGCGGCGCTGGCCGGGGTGACCGATCTGCCGGTCACGGTGGCGTACACGAACCGGCCGCGACCGTTCGACGTCGCCGGGCTGCGGGCGCTGGCCGGCCGGGACGTGATCCTGGTCGAGCCCTACCTGGCCGGTACGTCGAGCCGGGTGGTCACGGCCGCGCTGGCCGACCGCGCGCATCGGCTGTTGACTCTCGGCGTCGGGCGGCAGGAACTACGGCGGTACGGGTCGGCCGACGACCACACCCGCTGGCACGGGTTGGACGCGGCGGGGCTGCGGCGGTCGGTGGCGGACTTCCTGTCACCGGCGCTGGTCTGAGCGGCGGTCGGCTCTTCAGGGGGCGGGGACACCCGCAGGGCGGCGCCGGGTCCGCTCCCGGCCGAGGATCCAGAGCGCCTCGACGCCGTCCTTCCAGGTGATCTTCTTGCCCTCCTCGCGACCGCGGGCGCGGTAGCTGATCGGGACCTCGTACGGGCGGATCCGGCGGCGCAGCAGCTTGCCGGTCACCTCGGCCTCCATGCCGAAGCCGCGCGAGCGGATCCCCAGGGAGCGGTACAGCTCCACCGGCATCAGCTTGAAGCAGGTCTCCAGGTCACCGATGTAGGAGTTGAACAGGACGTTCGCGGCCATCGTGACACCCTTGTTGCCCATCACGTACCAGAAGCTGTACGCGCTGTGGCTGCCGAACGTGCGATTGCCGTAGACGACCTTGGCGCGGCCGTCGAGGACCGGCGCGAGCAGCTTCGGGATGTCCTGCGGGTCGTACTCGAGGTCGGCGTCGAGAACGACCATGTACTCACCGTCGGCGTTGTCGACCGCGGTCCGGATGGCCGCGCCCTTGCCGGCGTTGCGGGGATGGGTGATGACGCGCACCCGGGAGTCGTCGGCCCGACCGAGGATCTCCCCGGTGCCGTCCCGGCTGCCGTCGTCCACCACGACCAGCTCGATCTCGCACGGGTAGTCGACCGCGAGAGCCTGCTTCAGGGCGTCCGCGATGCGTTCTTCCTCGTTGTAGACCGGCATGAGGATCGAGAGCTTCACGGAATTCTCCTGGAGAACGGACAATACGACGCCATAGCGTACCCCGGTCCGCTGATCCAGATGCCCAGCCCGGCGACCCGGCGGCCGGCTCGGAGGTGGTGGACGACGGGTCGCCGGGGCCTCCGCCGCCGGTGCCGGGCCGACGCCCGTCCGGATCGTCCGGTTCCGCATTCCGCGCGCAACCATTCTGAGAACTATTCACATCATTGAATAAGTCGCGTTACCTTCCGGTAACTCGATCGACGTCCCGCGATCGAGCCGAAAGGAGTGCGTCGATGCTTGGCAACCCCAGGCGCGCACGGACGACCAGACGGCGGGCCCTCACCGCCATGATCGCCACCGCGCTCATCCTCCCGATGCTCGGCCTGCCGGCCACCGCCGCCGGCGCTGCCGACCGTCCGCCCGTCCAACCACTCCCCGCCCACCTCGAGTCCATCCGCGCGAGCGAGGCCACCGCTCTCTACGGCTCTCCCGGCATCCGACCCATCGAGCAGCGCCGTACCGCGCTGATCACCATGGGCGACAGCGAGATCTCCGGAGAAGGCGTCGGGAACTACATCCCCGGCACGCACCAACCCGGCAACTGGTGCGACCGCTCGTACGACCAGGCGGTGTTCCGCACCGGCATCGCCGCCGACGAGCGGTACAACATCGCCTGCTCGGGAGCCACCCCGTGGAACCTCATCGCCGGTGGCCCGACCCAGCACAACGAGCTCAACCAGGGCGACCACCTCGCCATCAAGGCGCGCAACACCCACATCAAGCTGATCTGGGTCGTGGTCGGCGCCAACGGCGACGGCACCATCCAGTTCGGCCCGGTCGCCACCGACTGCGCCGTCCGCCGGGTCTTCTTCCAGGGCCCGTGCTGGCCCACCTACACCGACCAGTGGACGGTCCGCACCGACGGCAGCCGGCGCGCCGTCGAGGACGCGCTACGCGACATCCGGCAGACCATGACGCGGGCCGGGTACCTCACGTCGGACTACGAACTGGTGCTCATGTCGTACCCGAGCCCCGGCAGCCCCGACGTCGAGGACAACCCGAACTTCCCCGGCTGGTACTCCGGCGGTTGCCTGCTCTACCTCGCCGACATGGCGTTCGCCCGGAACAAGGCGGTGCCGCTGTTCGAGCGGGCACTGCGGGCGGCGGCCGCCAACACCGGCACCCGTTACCTGGACGCGAGCCGCCTCTTCCACGGCCACGAGGTGTGCATGGACGTGACGGCGGTGCGCGGCCTCTACATCGAAGTCGGCATCTGGGACGAGAACGCGGCCCGCCAGTCGTTCCACCCGAACTACCGCGGCCACGGCATGTTCGCCCAGTGCATCACCCAGTTCTGGAACAGCGGGCAGGCACAGGCGACGTGCGTCGACCCGGCCAGCACCGGCAACGGCGTCCTCTACTCCGGACTGTTCGAGTTCCGGCAGCTGCGCAACGCGGCCACCGGAACCTGTGTGGACGGCAAGGGGTACGACTCGCGCAAGGGCACCGTCCAGCAGTCGTACGGCTGCCACGGTGGTCGTAACCAGGGCTTCTGGTACGACGCGACGCGCCAGTCGCTGCACTCGGAGCTGTCCCACGACCGGTGCCTCGACGTGTCCGGCGGATCGCTCACCTCCGGCACGGCGGTGAACATCTACGACTGCCACGGCGGCGCCAACCAGAAGTTCGTCTTCAGCGGCTCGCAGATCAAGCCGGCCGGCAACAGCAACCTCTGCCTGGCGTTCGACAACCCGTTGTTCGGCACTCCGCGGCTGCGGTTGGCGAACTGCTCCACCAGCAGCCGCCAGCAGTGGGCGTTCGAGTCCCGGTCCTTCGCCAACCCGGTCGGCTACGGCCACGACGACTGGATCGGCTCGCGCGTCTACTGAGGTGCGGACCGGGTGCTGTTAAGAGGGGCCCCTTGTACAACGCGAGGCGTTAACAAGGGGCCCTTCCTTTCACTTCAGCAGGATGAGGCGGGCGGTTCCGCTCTCGCCGTCCTTGAAGCCGGCGACGCCGATCGCCCGACCCACCTCGACGGCCTCCGGCTGGACCGTGTCGCGCCGCTCCAGCACCCGCAGCTCCGGGCCGAACGTCCAGTTCATGGTGAAGCCGTCGGACGACTTCACGGTCATCGTCCGGCCGTCGATCGCGGTCACCTCACCGCGCTGGACGGCCACCGTCCGCGTACCGTCCTTCGTCTGCACCACCGCCTCGCCGTGCAGCATGTTCCGCCGCAGCAGCACGCGGGCCTGCCGGCGCTCCCGGCGTTCCTCGGCGCGCTCCCGCCGCGGCTTCTCCCCGCCCGGCGACGCCTGCGGCGAGGCCGGGGCGGCGAGGGTCGTCACGTCCAGCTCGGCCGGGTCGAAGCCCAGCGCGGCGAGGGCCAGGCCCTCCGCACCCATCGCCGCGGTGACGTCGACGGCCGCGACCTCGCTCTGGGCGCTGGTCACCGGTGCCGGACCGCAACCGCCGACCCCCAGCGCGACCGCCGCGAGCAGGGCGGTGGTGGCGATTCCCCAACGTGCCATGGTGTCTCCCTCTTGTTCCGTCCGGTTGCGCCAAGCCTGCCCGCGACCGGCGAGCGGACCGTCAGGCCGATGTTCGGGTCCGGTAAGGATCCGGGGGCAACCGGACGTGGAACGCCGCCCCGCCCTCCGGCGCGTGCCCGGCGGCGATCTCCCCGCCGAGCCGTCGGACCAGGCCCGCGGCGAGCGCCAGCCCCAGGCCGCTGCCGACCGTGCGCACCCCCCGGTACCGCTGGTGCAGGGCACCGCGCTCGAAGGCCACCGCGAGGTCGTCGTCGGTCAGGCCCGGTCCACCGTCCCGGACCTCGATGACACCGCCGGCGGCCGGGTCCGGACCCGCCGGCCGGGCCGCGAGCACCACCGGCGCCCCCGACGGTACGACCCGCAGCGCGTTCTCCAACAACCCGTCCAGCACCTGCCGGATGCGCCCCGGATCGGTGTACGCGGGCACCGGCCGGTCCGGCACCTCGACCCGGAACACCACCCCCGCGGCGGCGCACCGGGCCGCCCACGTCCGCTCCGCGTCCGCGACCAGCCGCGTCAGGTCGACCGGCGCCGGATCCAGCGGGAAGTCGGCGGCTTCCAGCCGGGCCAGGGCCAGCAGGTCGCTGACCAGCCGGTCCAGGTGCTCCGCCTCCGCGAGCACGGTGCGCCCGGTGGCGGTCAAGTCATCCGGCCCGAGCACGCCGTCGGCGAGGGCCTCCGCGTACCCCCGGATCGCGGTCAACGGCGTCCGCAGCTCGTGCGAGACGGAGAGCAGGAACTCCCGTTGCCGCCCCTCGCTGGTGGCGAGCGCTGCCGCCAGCCCGTTGAGCGCCTCCGCCAGGTCCGCCACCTCGTCGGGAGGCTCCACCGGCACCCGGATCGCGCGTTCACCGGCCCGCAGCCGGGTCGCGGCGTCCGCCGCCCGGCGGATCGGCCGGGCCAGGCGGCGGGCGAGCAGCAGACCGGCGGCCACGCCGGCCGCCAGCCCGGCCAGCAACGGCAGCCAGAGTCCCCGCACGACCGCCCGCCACACGCCGCCCCGCGACACGGCCCGGGCGAGCACCACCCCGTCGCCGCCCGGCAACGCCCGCCCTTCGACGAGGGCCGGGCGCCCGGCGACCGGGCGGCGACCGGAGACGTCCCGTCCCTCGGCGATCCGCTGCACGACCCCGGACGGCAGGCCCGGCCGGTCGGCCACGCCGCCTCGGATCAGGTACGCCTCGACGCCCTGCGCCCGCAGTTGCCGGATCAGGCGCTGCTCGTCGGCGACCCGCCGGGTGTCCAGCCGGCTGCGCAGCGCCTCGGCGGCGACGCGGGCCTCGGCGGCAAGTGCCTGCTGGTCCCGGCGCTCCACACCACGGACCGCCAGGGGCACCGCGACGATCGCGGTGACCAGCACCGACACCATCGCGACCGCGCAGGTCACCAGCACCGCACGGGTGGTCAGCGTCCGGCCCGACCGGGTACGCGGTAGCGGCCACGTGCCGGCCAGCGGCAACGCCACGGTCGGCTGGTCGGCCGGGTGGTCACGCATCGGCGGCGTACCCCACGCCCCGGTGGGTGCGGATCATGCTCGCTTCGCCGAGCTTCGCGCGTACCTGCGCCACGTGCACGTCCACCGTGCGGGTGCCGGCGTGCGCGGCGTACCCCCAGACGCCGGCGAGCAGTTCCTCCCGGGTGAAGACCCGGCCGGGTCGGGCCATGAGGTGGGCCAGCAGGTCGAACTCGGTCGAGGTCAACTGGACCGGGACGCCGGCCGCGGTCACCGTCCGGCGGTCCGGGTCGAGCGTGACCGCGCCGACCGTGCGCGGCCGGCCGCCGGGCGGGCCGGCCGCGCGGCGCAGGACCGCCCGGACGCGGGCCACCAGTTCACGCGGGCTGAAGGGCTTCGTGACGTAGTCGTCGGCACCGAGTTCGAGCCCGACGACGCGGTCCACCTCGTCGTCGCGGGCGGTGAGGAAGATGACCGGCGTCCAGTCGCCCGCCTCGCGCAACCGGCGGCAGACCTCGGTGCCCGGCAGGTGGGGCAGGGCGATGTCGAGGACGCAGGCCACCGGGCGCAGCCGGCGGGCGGCGGCGAGGCCGGCTTCGCCGTCGCGTTCCAGGTGTACGCCGAAGCCGTCCCGGGCCAGGTAGAGCCGGACCAGATCGGCGATGGCCGGCTCGTCCTCCACGACGAGGACGAGCCCGCGGGGCGGCGCGTCGGCGGTCACCGGCCCATGATGGCCGACCGGGACGGCGCCGGAGTGTCCGGTACGTGTTCGGGTTCGGTAAGGAAGCGGTCAGCGCACGACGACGGGCCGGAACGCGGCGGACCGGGCGGCCGCCGCGGCGGCGTCGCCGATCGTGGCGACCAGCCGCTCGCGCGAGGTGCGTACGCGGGTGCGGAAGGCGTGGTTGAGCAGCGCGTCGAGCTGCCACACCTGCTTCGGGTGCCGGGCACGGATGAGGAACCGCTCCCGTACGCCGTCGATGGCGGTGGCGGCCAGCTCGATCGAGTGCAGGCGGGGATCCGGGCTCCAGGTGACGTTGCTGAGTTCCCGCAGTTCGGTGTTGAGGTGCAGGCGCAGCCGGTGCAGCACCCGCGTCTGCTGGGTGACGACCAGCCGCCGGTGGGTCAGCAGCAGCAGGTACTCACCGGTCGTCGACCGGTCCGGGCGGCTGCACCGGGTGACCAGGATGGTGGCGTCGCCGGATCCGACGCAGCGGCGGAAGACCGGCATGTGCCGGGTGGCGGTCTGGGTCGCGAGACCGGCCTCGGCGGCGGCCGGGAGGAACGTTCGGGAGAAGACGTCCATGCTCTGCCCAACGACGTCTGCCCGACGGTGACGCGGCCTGCAGAGCGCAATTTGCAAGTTCCACGCCCGCCGTCGCACCGACAGTGCGACGGCGGGCGTACCGCTCCGACCGCCCTAGAGAAGGGGACGCTGCACCGTGGTCCACCGGTTGCCGACCCGGACCGGTGCCGACCACCCGCTGCCCGACCAGCTGTAGCGGTCGAGCGTGCCGGTCCGTGCGTCCAGCGCCATCAGGTCGGCGCGGCCGTCGCGGTCGAAGTCACCGACGCGGACCAGGTCCCGCTTGCCGGCGAAGCCACTGCCGACCCGGACCGGCGAACCGAGCTTCCCCGCCGTGCTCACCGGGTACCGGTACAGCTCGCCGGTGCTCTTCTTCCGGGCGATCAGGTCGACCTGGCCGTCACCGTCGAGGTCCGGCCCACCGGTCAGCTCGTCCATGGCGCCCCACCCGCTGGCCGCCAGCACGATGCGGCTGCCGAATGCGGTGCCCCGGCCCGGGTACAGGTAGAGCGCTCCGGCCGAGCTCACCGCCAGCAGGTCCGGGTACCCGTCCCGGTTGTGGTCACCGATCGGCGTGATCTCCCGCAGGCCGGTCCATCCCGTGCCGATCCGGATCCGGGACGCGAGGCCACCCGAGCCGGTGCCGGGATAGAGCCAGAGGTTGCCGGTCGCGGCCTCGCGGGCGATGACGTCCTCGCCACCGGCCCGGTCGAAGTTCCCGGGGCGGACGACGGCGTCCATGCCCTTCCAGCCGCCGCTGAGGGAGACCGGGACGTTCAGGCTGGTGCCGTTGCCGGCGCGGACGCGGAGCTGGCCGGTGAGGCCGTCCACGTACAGCAGGTCGGACCAGCCGTTCCCGGTGAAGTCGCCGGTCGACGTGGTGGGCAGCGTCGCGAAGTCGACGTAGTTCGAGTCGATGTTGATGGTGACGCCGCCCCACGTCTCGTCGTGGTCGCCCCGGTACTGCTTCATCCGCCGCTTCGGCGCCCAGTAGCCGGCCGGGATGGCCGGGTCGTCGACCGTCGCCACCCCGTCCCACTTGGCGAAGTCCAGGTAGTCCGGGCGGACGTGGTCAACCCGGGGGTACGCCGCCACCTGGTCGGCCACCCCGGAGGAGAGGCTGCTGTAGTAGCCGGAGAGGAAGCCGTTGTCGTGCACCCGCGCGGACCAGGCGCTCACGTAGCGGTTCACCGCGTCGGTGCAGACCGGGTCGGGCGTCGGGTACGCCTCGATGTCGACGATCAGCACACTGTCCCGCGCGAGGCCCAGGTTGCGGGCCTGGGTGGCGGCGTCGTCCGCCTCGGCCCGCCCCTGCGCCTCCGCCAGCGACGGGTCGATGCGCCGGCTGAAGTTCGGCGCGCACGGTGCCTGCAACCCGACGTACAGCGGGATGATCCGCCAGCCCGCCGCCAGCTGGGCGGCCACCCACTCGCGGGTCAGGTTGGGTTGGCCGCAGGCACGGTTGACCCCACCGATGTAGACCCCGACCGCCCGGTACGGCGACTGCAGCCAGGCCTGCATCTGCGCGCTGGAGGGCGCCGTGCAGGTGTCGAAGGCGTACCCGGTGAAGGTGCCCGGCTGCGGCCCGGTGACCGCGGCGACCGGCCGGAAGTCGGAAGCGGCGCCGGTCGTCGGCGGCGCGGTGAGTGCGGTGGTCCCGATCAGCGCGGTCGCCAACGCGGCGGTGAGACCGGTGGCGAGGCGACGCGAGCGGCACCCGGAGGTGCGAAAGATCATTGGTCCCCGTTTTCGTCGGATCGACAGGCCGGCGGGCGTCCACAGTCGTCACTCGACGCCGGCCGGCTGATTCTGCCCGCCCGGCGCGGCCGATGTCCACAACCCCGCGCTACCCCGGGTTCGGCGCGAGCAGTTCCTCCAGCCAGCCCGGCACCGCCTCGACGTACTCGCGGCGCGCCGGGTCGGCCGTGTCGAGGGCGCGGCGCCAGGACAGCGCCCGGCTGACCGTGGTGATCCGCATCGCGGTTCCGGCCAGCTCCCGCAGGGTCGCCCCGTCGTGGCGGCCGGTCCACGCCTCCAGGTACGCGTCGCGCAGCCGCGCCAGCGTCGGGTCGCCCGGCGGCAGCTCGAACGAGTGCGCGACGGACCGCAGCGTCACCAGCAGCGTGCCGAACGGGTGCGCGAGCGAGGCGTCGCCCCAGTCGAAGAAGCGGTGGCCGGCGCCCACGACGAAGACGTTGCCGTCGTGCAGGTCGTCGTGCTGCACGGTGGCGGGTATCCCGGAGACGGCGAGCAGCCGGCAGTCCTCGGCGTAGCGGTCGCGGTGGTCGCGCAGGCGCGCGTACGCCTCGGGGCTGAGCCCGCCCTCCTCGCCGAGCAGCAGGGCCTCCCGGTCGTCGAGCAACGCGTCGAACAGCTCGGGCATCCGCTCCGGCCGGTGGTCGGGCAGGCCCAGGACGAGCAGCTCGTCGGCGTGCGGCGCGGTGGTGAGCTGAAGCTCGGCGTACTCGGGGAGGACCCGCTCCCAGCGGGACAGGTCCCGGTCCCGGGACAGCACGTCGCGCAGCGACTCGCCCCCCGCCGGCAGCAGCGACCAGCCGCGTCCGGCGTCCACGCCGATCGGTCGCAGCACCCGCTCCGGCGCCAGCCGTGCCAGTGCGGCGAGCAGCCCCGCCTCGTGCGCGGTCCCGGGGTTGTTGGCCTTGAACCAGACGTCGTCGCCGTCGGTCGGCACGCGCCAGACCAGCGACCACGGCCGGACGCGGGCCTCCACCGGGCCGGTCACCCGCCGGCCGAGCGGGCGGAGCTGATCCGCTACCCAGTCGAGGGCGGTCCCGCCCCACCGCGGGTCGGCCCAGTCGGTCTGCTGTTCGCCAGTGGTGGTCACGCCGGGCAATCTAGGTCGCCGACGCGCCGGCCGGCGACCCGATTACCCGCGTCAGAGCAGCTCGACGATCGTCGCGTTGGCCATGCCGCCGCCCTCGCACATGGTCTGCAGGCCGTAGCGGATGTTGTTGTCGCGCATGTGGGCGAGCATCGTGGTCATGATCCGGGCCCCGGAGCCGCCGAGCGGGTGGCCGAGGGCGATCGCGCCGCCGCGCGGGTTCAGCCGCTCCGGGTCGGCCTCGGTCTCCGCGAGCCAGGCCAGCGGCACCGGGGCGAACGCCTCGTTGACCTCGTACACCCCGATCTCCTCGATGCCCAGCCCCGCGCGGCGCAGCGCCTTGGCGGTGGCCGGGATGGGGGCGGTGAGCATGGCGACCGGGTCGTCGGCGGCGACCACGGCGGTGTGGACGCGGGCCAGCGGGCGCAGACCGTGCCGGCTGGCCCACTCGGCGGTGGTGACCGCGAGCGCCGCCGCGCCGTCGGAGATCTGCGAAGCGGACCCGGCGGTGACCACGCCGTCGGGCCGGAAGGGGGTGGGCAGCTCGGCCAGCTTCTCCAGCGAGGTCTCCCGGCGGATGCCCTCGTCGGCGCTGAACTTGCTGCCGTCGGCGAGCACGACCGGTGCCACCTCGGCGTCGAACGCCCCGGCGTCCTGCGCGGCGGCGGCCTTCTCGTGGCTGGCGAGGGCGAACTCGTCGAGCTGGGTGCGGGAGAAGCGCCACCGCTCGGCGATCAACTCGGCGCCGACACCCTGGTTGAACGGGAGCGGGCTGTCCTCGGCGACACCCTCGACGCCCCGGTAGCGCTCCAGGATCGCCGCGCTGAACGGCATGCCGCCGGCCACGCTGGAGCCCATCGGCACCCGGGTCATCGACTCGACACCGCCCGCCACGACCAGATCGGCCTGCCCGGACAGCACCGTCGCGGCGGCGAAGTGCAACGCCTGCTGGCTGGACCCGCACTGCCGGTCGAGCGTGGTGCCGGGGACCGACTCGGGCCAGCCGGCGGCCAGGACGGCGTTGCGGGCGATGTTCCACGACTGCTCGCCGACCTGGGAGACGCACCCCCAGAAGACGTCGTCCACCTGGCCCGGGTCGATGCCGGTGCGCTCGGCGAGGGAGCGCAGCACGTGCGCCGAGAGATCGACCGGATGCACACCGGCGAGGCTTCCCTTGCGCCGCCCCACGGGGGTGCGTACGGCGCCGACGATGACTGCGTCACTCATGTCTACTCCCCGGTAACCTGGCTGGCCTCGATGGTACGTCGCCGCGCGGTCCGTCGTCGCGTCCCCACTGGCATGCTGTCCGCATGGATGCGACGCCGGGGACCCGGCAGTGGCGGGTGCCGGCCCGGCTGCCGGCGGTCAAGGCCGCCGGCGGGGTGGCGCTTGTCGCGCTCGGCCTCCTGCTCGCCGACGGCGACGCGGTCCGGCTCGTGCTGGCCGTGCTGGCCGCCGCCGTCCTGCTCGGCTGGGCGGCGCGGGACGTGCTGGCCCCGGTCCGCCTCGCGGCCGACCCGGAGGGGCTGACGGTCGTCAGCGGCTTCGCGGGCCGCCGCCGCCTGCCGTGGGCGCAGGTGGAGGCGATCGGCGTGGACCGGCGGACCCGGCTCGGCCTGTCGAGCGCGGTGCTGGAGATCGACGCCGGGGAGACGCTGCACCTGTTCGGCCGGTACGACCTGGACGCCGACCCGGTCGAGGTCGCCGAGGAACTCGAGGCGGTCCGCCCGGCGCGCTGACCCGCGCGCCGGGGCCGTCAGGTGAGCAGATAGGCGGTGCGGATCAGCGCCAGGACGAGCAGCGCCAGGACGAGCACCGAGCCGCCGGCCACCTGGACCAGCGTCCGCCGCGACCGCGGTGCGTACGCGAGCACGAGGGCCATCAGGCCACCGACCGCGAGCCCGCCCAGGTGACCCGGGATGGAGATGCCTGGCACGGTGACCGTGAAGATCAGGTTGATCACCAGGATCGGGAGGATCTGCGAGATGTCCCGGCCCATCCGGCGCTCGATGATGATCAGCGCGGCGAACAGGCCGAAGACCGCCGTGGACGCGCCGGCGGTAAGCGCGTTCGGAGCGCTGAACAGGTAGGCGGCGACGTTTCCGCCGAAACCGGAGATCAGGTACAGGGCGAGGAAACGGGCCCGGCCCAGGTTCGCCTCCAGGGAGCGGCCGAGAATCCACAGCGCGTACATGTTCAGCAGCAGGTGGAGCACGCCGTAGTGCAGGAACATCGCGGTGACCAGGCGGTACCACTCGCCCTCGGCGATGCCACCGACCGTGCCGTCCGGGAACAGGGCCACCCCGAGCACGGCGCCCCACTCGGTGAGCGGGGTGCCACCGCCCAGCAGACCGCCGAAGCCGGAACCGCCCACGATCGCGTCGCCGTCCCGGTCGCTCGCGACCGACAGCAGCATCACCAGCACGTTGATCGCGATCAACGCCTTGGTCACGTAGCCGTGCCGGCCGGCGGCACCGCCGCCGAAGGCGGTGCGCGCCGGCCGTACGCTGCGGCGCCCCTCGGTGACGCAGTCCGGGCACTGGAAGCCGACCGACGCCTCCCGCATGCAGTCCGGGCAGATCACCCGGTCGCAGCGGTTGCACCTGATGTACGCCTCCCGGCCGGGGTGGCGGTAGCAGACCGGGGTGGTCGGCGGGGACTCGCTCATGTCCCGGTGTCCGAGCGCTCAGTCATGCGAGCAAAGGTACCTCGCGACCGCCTCAGGAGCCGGTTCGCTCGATCTCGACCCGCTCGATGACGACGTCCTGGAGCGGGCGGTCGGCGGGGCTGGTCGGCGTGTTCGCGATGGAGTCCACGACCTTCGCCGACTGCTCGTCCGCAACCTGGCCGAAGATCGTGTGCCGGTTGGTCAGGTGCGGCGTCGGCGAGACGGTGATGAAGAACTGCGAGCCGTTGGTGCCCGGGCCGGCGTTCGCCATCGCCAGCAGGTACGGCCGGTCGAAGCGCAGCTCGGGGTGGAACTCGTCGGCGAACGTGTAACCCGGCCCGCCCCGGCCGGTGCCGGTCGGGTCACCCATCTGGATCATGAAACCGCTGATCACGCGGTGCGAGATGGTGCCGTCGTAGTACGGGCCGCTGCCCGGCTGGCCGGTCCGCGGGTCGACGTACTGCTTGGTGCCCTCGGCCAGCTCCACGAAGTTGCGGACGGTCTTCGGCGCGTGGTTCGGGAACAGCTGCAGCCGGATCGGGCCGGCATTGGTGTGCAAGGTGGCGTAGACGTCCTCGGCCACGGGTACTCCTCACTCGTTGGTCAGTTCCATGCGGATCCTCCCATGTGCCCGATCTGGCCGTGCGGAGGCATCCGAAGGTGGAGGATGACGAAGGACAACTCCCAGGAGGTGGGACCGTGTTTGGAATCGGGCGACGCAAGACCCAGGGGCAGCTCGCAAAGGCGGAGCTGAACCAGGGCTTCGGTCACCTGAAGCAGGCGGCGACGTACGCGGCGAAGGGCGCCGGCGCCACGGTCGGCCCGCGGGTCCGGTCGGCGCGGGGCGCGATCGCGCCCACCGCCGTCGTCGTACGGGACCGGGCGTCGAGCGGCTACGCGTCGACCGTGGCGGCCCTCGCGCCGCTGGCCCTCGCCCTCCGCAACGCCCAGGCCGAGGCGACCGGCAAGGCCGTGACCGGGCGGAAGGCCGCCGCCGCCAAGCAGGCCGCCGTCAGCAGGAAGGTGAAGGCGAAGAACATGAAGGCAGCGCGCAAGAAGAAGAAGTCCGGCCGGAGCGGGATGATGACCGGCCTCCTCGCGGCCGGCGCGGTGGCCGGCCTGGCCGGCGCGATGGCGATGCGGCGGCGCCGCGAGCAGCAGGAGTGGGCGGAGTACGACCCGACCCGCAACCTCGAGCCGATGCGCGACGAGATGGACACCATCGAGGTCACCACCCGCACCCCCGCGGAGCAGGCGACCGGAGCGTCCACCATGTCCGGTGGGCCGACCGGCGCGGGCAGCTCGGCGGTGGCCGCGGGTGGCAGCGCCTCCACCACCACCCCCGCCAAGCAGTCGACGGTCCAGGCCACCGAGAAGGTCCCGTCGGTCGCCGAGGGCGCGAGCGAGAAGTCCGGCCGTCCCTCGGACGACCTGACGAAGGCCCTCAAGAACGGCCGTCGCTGACCCGCCGCTCCCTGGGCCTGGGGGTGGTCAGAGCCAGCCGTTGCGGCGGAACCACCGGTACAGGCCCAGGGAGATGGCCAGCATCACGGCCAGGACCGTCGGATAGCCGTAGGTCCACCTCAGCTCCGGCATGAAGTCGAAGTTCATGCCGTAGATGCCGGCGATGGCGGTCCAGACCGCCGCGATGGCGGCCCAGGCGGCGATCTTGCGCATGTCGTTGTTCTGGTCGACGGTGACCTGCGCCAGGCGCGCCTGGAGGATCGAGTTCAGCAAATCGTCGTACGAGTTGACCTGCTCGACGGTGCGGGTGAGGTGGTCCTGCACGTCCCGGAAGTAGCGGCGGATCTCCTTCGGCACGTCCCGGTTCATCTGTGCGGTGATCGTCATGAGCGGGCGCTGGAGCGGCATCACCGCACGCTTGAACTCGACCAGCTCCCGCTTCATCTGGTAGATCCGCTGGATGCGGCCGCTGCTCTGGCGGTCGAAGACGTCGGTCTCCAGCGTGTCCAGGTCGTCCTCCAGCCGGTCGGCCACCTCCAGGTAGAGGTCGACCACCCGGTCGGTCACCGCGTACGCCACCGCCCAGGGGCCGTGCAGCAGCAACTCCCGCTTGCGCTCCAGGTCGGCCCGCACCGGCGCCAGCCGGCAGGCGTCCCCGTGCCGGACGCTGACCAGGAAGTTCGGCCCGATGAAGAGCAGCACCTGGCCGGTCTCCACCACCTCCGAGGTCTCGGTCAGCTCGGTGTGCTCGCAGTAGCGGGCGGTCCGCAGCACCAGGAAGCTCACCTCGCCGAACTGCTCCAGCTTGGGCCGCTGCTGGGCCTTGACCGCGTCCTCCACGGCGAGCTCGTGCAGGCCGTAGGTGGCGGCGATGTCGGTCATCTCGGCCAGCTCGGGCTCGTGCAGGCCGAGCCAGACGAAGCCGTTGTCCGCCCGCCGCGCCGCCGCCAGCGCCTCGGCGTAGTTCCAGTCGCCGGGCTGCCGCTCCCCGTCGAGGTACAGCGCGCAGTCGACGACCGCCTGGCGCGGGGAGGTCGGTTCGGGTGCCCGCGCGGACCCGTCGGGGTTGAGTCGGCGGGTCATGGCGCGCACCGGCGCGGTCCAGTCACGGGACCGGATCACCCGTCCGCCGCCCGGTGTCGCCGTCCGTCCCCGCTCGGCCCGGTCCGCCATCACGCCCCCCTTCCGCTCAGCACCGCGTTGCAGGGTACGCCGCCGCGGCGTAACGGCCGGTCACGGACAGCCACCGAGGCGGCACCGGGCGGGCCGAGCCGCATCGGGGGGTGAGGGGACGACACGGCCCACCCGGCACCTGTGGGGGCGGGGGGTTCTGCTGGTCGCGCCGCTCCGCGTGCGGTGCGGGCCGGGGCCGGACCGAGCCGGGACCCCACCGGTCGGGGGACCGGATCCGCTACACGTGGTGAGTGACGCTCGCAGCATTGTGGGCCGGTGGCCGCTCCGGAGCGAGCCCCCGAGCGGCCGATATCCCATTTCTGTCGGAAACCCGACAGAAATCAGCCGCGGACGGCCGCCACCGCCTCCGCGAGCCGGCGCACACCCTCGTCGATCCGGTCCGCCGTCACCGCCGAGTACGCCAGCCGCAGCGCGTGCCGGCCCCCGTCGAGGACGAAGTCGCTCCCCTTCACGACGGCGACCCCGCGCTCGGCCGCCGCCGGGGCGAGCTTGTCCACGTCGACGTCCTCGGGCAGCTCCACCCAGAGGAAGTAGCCGCCGTCCGGCTCGACGAAGCGCGCCTCCGGAATGTGCCGACGCAGTGACTCGGCGAGCACGCGGGCACGCTCACCGAGGGCCCGGCACACCGTCTCGATCGAGCGGTCGATGTCCCCGGAGACACAGAACTGGTGCACGATCGCCTCGGACACCATGCCCGGCGAGATGTAGAGGCTAGTCGCCTTCTTCGCGATGTCGGCGATCAGGTCCGCCGGGCCGACCAGGTATCCGACCCGGACGCCGGGGCAGACCGTCTTCGTGAAGCTGGACGCGTGGACCACCACGCCACGGGTGTCCAGCGAGAGCATCGACGGCAGCGCCTCGCCCCGGAACCGGATGTCGGCGTACGGGTCGTCCTCGAAGATCGTGAACTCGTACTCGGCGGCGAGGTCGAGCAGCTCCCGCCGCTTGTCCAGGCTGAGCGTCACACCCGCCGGGTTCTGGTAGTTGGGGATGACGTGCGCCAGCCGGGGACGCACCCCGGACTCCAGCAGCTTGCGCAGTTCGGCGGTGTCCAGGCCGTCCGGTTGGACGGTGACCCCGTGCAGCTCGCCGCCCATCCGCTTGAGGTTGAGCAGCGTCCGGTCGTACGTCGGACGTTCCACCACCACCGCGTCACCGGAACGGACCAGGTGGTCGAAGAGGAAGGCGTCGGCCTGCAACGAGCCGTTGGTGACCAGGACCTGGTCGGCCTGGACCCCGTGCTTCTTCGCGATCCACTCGCGCAGCGGAAGGTAACCGACGGAGGTGCCGTACGCCGTCACCCCCGCGGGGTCGGCGTCGAACGCGCGTACGGCGGCGGCCTTGAGCCCCTCGACATCGACGATGTCCAGCGAGGGAGCGCCACGGGCGAAGGAGATCAGCTGCTCGGCGGTCATGGCTGTTGAGCGTACGGAAGCCGCCCGGGTGCGCGCGGTCGGCACGGCGATGTCCGCATCCTGAGCCACCGGGTCGGGTGACCGGCCTCGACCGGTGGCCGGCAGATCGGACCGGACGGCCGAGCGGGTCGTGCTGCGCCGGACGTGGGTGAGCCTCCGCTCAGCCGGTGCCGACCATCCGGCTGGCCGCCCAGACCCGCATGATGTCCCGGACCGAGATCACCCCGGCGACCTCACGCCCGTCCAGCACCACCAGATGCCGGAAGCCGCCGTTGGCCATGGCGGCGGCCGCCTCCTCGACCGTCCACTCCGGCCCCGCGTACACCACGTCCCAGGTGAGGTGGTCGCCGGTCCGCTCGACGTCGCAGTCGAGACCGGCGCCGATCGCGTTGAGGACGTCCCGTTCGGTCATGATCCCGATCCCCTCGGAATCCGGGTCGATCACGACCGCCGACCCGATCCCCCGGGCCGACATCATCTGGGCAGCCTGGCGGAGCGTGTGCTCCGGGCCGACCACGAGCACCTGACTGGACATCGCTTCCCGAACCTGCATCACGCATCACCCCTTTGGGACGGTGGCAACCGGTAGGGAACATGGTGCGCCTGGTGCCTTTCCCGGACAAGACCGCTCATGACCGCGATCCGGCGCGGCTCGCTACTGTCGAGGCGTGTCCACCGAGCCCTTGCGCTGCGCGGGCGCGCTGATCGTCAACGACGACGGCCGCCTCTTCATCCAGCGGCGGTCCCCGGACCGGCGCCTATTTCCCAATTGCTGGGACATCGTGGGCGGTCATCTGGAACCGGGCGAGGAGGTCGAGGATGCCCTGCGCCGGGAGGTCACCGAGGAGACCGGCTGGACGGTCGCGCGGGTGCTCGGCCGGGTCGGCGAGTACCGCTACGTCGCCGACGACGGGTTGGAACGGGTCGAGAGCGACTGGCTCGTCCGGGTCGACGGGGACCTGCGCCGCCCGCGGCTGGAAGCCGGAAAGCACACCGAGTTCCGCTGGCTCACCGAAGCGGACCTCGACCTGCTCGACGAGCACCGCGACGTCAACGACGGCCTGATCCGCCGGATCGCGGAGGACGCCTTCGCCCTCCTGCGCACGATCGGTTCGTGAACGACATCGTCGACCTCGCGCCGCACCGGTTCGCCGGGCTGGTGGCGCCGGCGGTCGACCGCGCCTTCGTCGCCGCCATGCACGCCGCGCGCACCGGCGGTGGCGCCGACCTGAGCCAGCGGTACGGCGGTCCCGCGGCCACCGGTTCCCTGGTGGAGTTCCGCACCCGGCTCGCGGCGCCCGGCGGCGCGGTGGACGAGGCCGGCGTGGCGGCGGTCACCCGGTACCGGGACCCGACCGCCTGCCGGCGGTCGCTGGACCGGCACGTCGCGCACGGCATGATCCACCGCCGCTCGGACGGCACGATCACCGCGACCGAACGCGGGCTGGCGTTCCTCGACGAGCTCTGGCAGCTGCACGTCGGGGTGACCGGGGAGCTGTGGGCGGGGCACTCGGAGCGCGTGCTGCGCCTGGTCGAGACGCTCGGCCGGCTGCTCGCGTACGCCCTGGTGCTCGCCGAGGAGGAGAGCACAGCGGGCGCCTTCACGGCGCTGGCACCGCCCCACGAGCCGGACGGCAGCCCGCCCGGCGTGCTGCTGCTCAACCGGCTCGGGACGCTGCGGTACCACCGGGCCGACGCCCACGCCGCCGCCTGGGCGGCCGCCGGGCACACCGCCGCGAGCATCGTCGGGCTGGCCGACGGGCCGGAGCGCCTCGCCATCGAACTGGAGACCGACCGCCGGGCGGCCGGCCCGTACGCCGTGCTGACCGCGGAGGAGCGCCTGGCGATGCTCGCCGACCTCGCCGCCCTGCCGGGCTGACCCGTCGGCGGCCCGCCGGTTGCCGGTGGCGGGTGCACCCGGCGGCGCTATCCTCCTCCGGTGAACGCCAGACGAACGGGACATGATGCCGGCATGGTCGGAATGGTGCTGGCCGCCGGGGCCGGGCGGCGGCTGCGCCCGTACACCGACACCCTGCCCAAGGCGCTGGTGCCGGTCGACGGCGAGACCACGATCCTCGACATCGCGCTGCGCAACCTCGCCGAGGTCGGGCTGACCGAGATCGTCGTCGTGGTCGGCTACGCGGCCGACGCGGTCCGGGAGCGCCAGGCCGACCTGGAGAAGACGTACGGCGTCACGATCACCCTCGTGCACAACGACCGGGCCGAGGAATGGAACAACGCGTACTCGCTCTGGCTGGCGCGGGAGTGGTTCACCCGGGGTGTCCTGCTGGTCAACGGCGACACCGTGCACCCGGTCAGCGTGGAGAAGACGCTGCTGGCCGAGCGCGGGCCGGGCGTCCTCCTGGCGATCGACACGATCAAGGCGCTGGCCGAGGAGGAGATGAAGACGACCTTCGACGCGGCCGGCCAGCTGACCCGGATCACGAAGCTGATGGACCCGGGCGAGGCGTACGGGGAGTACATCGGCGCGACGCTGATCGAGCCGCACGTCGCCGAGCCGCTCGCCGACGCGCTGGAGGCGACCTGGCGGCGCGACCCGAACCTCTACTACGAGGACGGCTACCAGGAGTTCGCCGACCGGGGCGGGGAGGTCCGGCCGGCCCCGATCGGTGACGTCTCCTGGGTCGAGGTGGACAACCACGAGGACCTGGCGCGGGCCCGGGAGATCGCGTGCCGCTACTAGCCCGTACCGTCAACACCCCGCTGCTGATCGAGGTCCGGCGGGGCGCGGTGGCCGACCTGGGTCCGCTGCTCGCCGACCGGCGGATCTCCGCCGGCGGCGACGTCGCGGTGGTGGTGGGGCCCGGGCAGGGCGAGAAGATCGCCGAGCTGTGCCGCCCGAGCCTCGGGTCGGCCGACGTCTTCACGGTGGCCGGCGGCACCATCGACGCGGCCAACGAGCTGGGCGACCGGCTGCGCCGCCGGCACTACGACGCGGTGGTGGGCATCGGCGGCGGCAAGACCATCGACACCGCCAAGTACGCGGCCACCCGGTACGGCATCCCGATGGTGACCGTGGCGACCAGCCTCGCCAACGACGGCATCGCCTCGCCGACCGCCTCGCTCGACCACGAGGGCGGCAAGGGTTCCTACGGCGTGCACATCCCGATCGCCGTCCTGGTGGACCTCGACTTCGTGGAGCACGGCCCGGACCGGCAGACCCAGGCCGGCATCGGCGACGCGGTGAGCAACCTCAACGCCTGCGCCGACTGGGAGCTGGCCCATCAGGTACGCGGGGAGCCGATCGACGGGCTCGCGGTCACCCTGGCCCGCACCGGCGCCGAGGCGCTGCTGAACCACCCCGGCAAGATCACCGACGACGCGTTCCTGACCACGCTCGGCGAAGCCCTCGTGCTCAGCGGGATCGCCAGCTCGGTCTGCGGCTCCACCCGCCCGGTCAGTGGCGGTGACCACGAGATCTCGCACGCCATCGACCGGCTCTACCCGGGCACCGGGTCGCACGGTGAACAGGTCGGCCTCGGCGCGCTCTTCTGCACCTGGCTGCGCGGCGACGTGGAGCGGTTCGGCCAGCTCGCACGCTGCCTGCACCGGCACGGCCTGGCCACCCACCCGGCCGATCTGGGGCTCACCGATGAGCAGTTCGTCGAGGCGGTCGTCTTCGCGCCGAGGACCCGACCGGACCGCTTCACGATCCTCGAGCACCTGGACCTGTCCGCCGCCGACGTCCGGAACCGGTTGGGAGACTACCGTGACGCCCTCCGCGATCACCTTGGCTGAGCACCCGCGGCCGACCGTCGCCGACTTCCACCGCACCAACCGGGGCGGCGGGCTGTTCAGCGAGTCGGTCAGCCAGTGGATCGGCGCGGCGTTCGCCGTGGTCGCGCACCGGCTCGGGCTGCGTCCCACCGCGTTGACGATCACCAACCTGGTGCTCGGGCTGAGCACCTCGGTGGCCGTGGTGGCGCTGGCCGAGCCGGTCGCCGAGGGTCGGGTGCCGGCCTGGCTCGTCGGTCTCGTGGCGCTCGTCGGCTGGCAGGTCGCGTACGCGTTGGACTGCGCGGACGGGCAGCTCGCCCGGGTGACCGGTCAGGGCAGCGCGGCCGGGGCGCGGGTCGACGTGCTCTGCGACGTCGCGGCCCAGATCGCCCTGGTCGCGGCGCTCACGGCGACCACCGTGGCGCAGTCCCCGTCGACGCCGACCTGGTTGATCGCCGCGTTCGCCGGCACCTGGATGGTCAACCTGGTCACGTCGGTGATGCAGGCCGGCCCGAACGCGGCCAGCATGGTGACGTCGACCTCGCTGCCGGTACGCCTGGCGAAGCTGGTCCGCGACTACGGCGCGGTGATCCTGGTGGCCGCCCTTGTGCTGCTCGTCGCCCCGGCCCTGACCCTGTGGGTGGTCGTCGCCTTCACCGTCGTCAACGGCGGCTTCCTGCTGGCGAGCATCGCCTTCTCCGCCCGCGCCTCCCTCCGCTGACCGCGCTGACCGCGCTGACCGCGCTCCCGCCGCCGCCCGCTCCCCAGCTCCGTGGATCATGGAGTTGTGGTGGCCGTTTCAGGGGTTTTCGCACCTTTCATGGCCACCACAACTCCATGATCGACGCGGTCAGGGGCGGGCGGCGACGGCGGCGTAGATGTCGATCAGGCGCTTAGTCACCACGTCGGGGTGGAAGGTGCGTTCGTAGCGGGTGCGGGCTGACCGGGCCAGAGCGGCGGCGGCCGTGGCGGCCACCGGAAGGGCGGCGGCCAGCGCGGCCGGCTCCGGCGGGACCACCCAGCCCGCCTCCCCGGTCACGATGCCGGCCGGCACGGCGGCCGACGTGGCCTGCAGCGGGGAGTCGGGACCGGTCGCCGGAGCGACAGCGGAGTGGGCCGCGGCCGGGCCGGTGCCGGCCGGCTCGCGCGGGCTGTCGGCACCCACCAGGTACGGGATGCCGCCGAGGGCCGTGCCGAGCACCGGCCGCCCGGCGGCCAGCGCCTCGATGATCACGGTCGGCAGCACGTCGTGCCAGGTCGAGGTGGCCAGCACCACCGCACTCGACTCCAGCGCCGTGCGCACGCCGGCCCGGTCCAGCGGGCCGAGGAACGTCACGTCCGACCGCTCCGCCGCGGCCGCCTCGACCAGCGGCCGCAGTTCGCCGTCCCCGGCTATGCGCAGCGGCCCCAGGACGCCGTCCGGGTGCCGGCGCCAGGCGTCGAGCAGCAGGTCCAGCCCCTTCTCCGGGCTGAGCCGCCCGAGGAAGAGGAAACCGGTGCCCAACGGCGCCGGGGGTCCCGGGTCGGGGATCGCGTTCGGCTTCACCGCGATCCGTTCGTCCGGAATGCCGTAGTCCCGCAGGTGGTCCGCGACGGCCGTGGTGAGCGCGATGAACCGGTCCACCGACCGCCAGGTCCCCCGGTGCACGGCGAGCGTCGTCGCCATCAGCGCACTCTGCGCCCGTGAGCCCCGGTAGCAGCGGTGCACGATCGCCGGCACCCCCAGCGCGCGGCCCCGGCAGTCCTGGCAGATCATGCCGTCCCGGAAATAGAGCCCCGAGGAGCAGACCTGCCGGTAGTTGTGCACCGTCTGCACCACCGGCACGCCGTGCCGGTGCGCGGTCCGCACCACCCAGGGCGAGAGCAGGGGGTACGGGTTGTGCAGGTGCAGCACGTCCGGACGGTGCTCGGTGAGCAGCCGGGCCAGCTCCTGCTGGGCGCGGGGCGCGTAGATCGGGGAGACCGGCAGCAGCGCCTTCGCGGACCGGGACATCGACGGGATCTCGTCCGAGCTGCGCAGGAAGGGCAGCACCTCGACCCCGGCGGCGGTCAACTGGGCGATCTCCGCGTCGACGATGGTGTTCTCGCCGGACGGCTGGGCCTCCCGGTACCGGTTGTGCGCCACCACGATTTTCATGGGATTGGAGGCTACCGTTGGCGGGTGCCCGAACTACCGGAGGTTGAGGCGCTCGCGGAGTACCTGCGCCGGCGCGCGGTGGGCCGGCGTGTCGACCGCCTGGAGGTCGCCGCGATCAGCGCCCTGAAGACGTACGACCCGGCGCCCACGGCCGCCGCCGGCCGGGAGGTCACCGACGCCCGCCGGCACGGCAAGTTCCTCGACGTGGTGCTCGGCGAAGACCTGCACGTGGTGGTCCACCTCGCCCGCGCCGGATGGCTGCACTACCGGGAGGCGTTCGGGTCGAGCGCCCCGCTGCGCCCCGGGAAGGGCCCGGTGGCACTGCGCGTCCGCCTCGACGACGGCTCCGGGTTCGACCTGACCGAGGCCGGCACGCAGAAGAGCCTGGCCGTGTACCTGGTGGCCGACCCGGCGACGGTGCCCGGGGTCGCCCGGCTGGGCCCGGACGCGCTCGCTGCCGACCCGGCCACGTTCGCCGAGCGGATCCGCAGCCGCAAGGGCCAGGTCAAGGGGGTGCTGACCGATCAGACGGTGCTCGCCGGGGTGGGCAACGCGTACTCCGACGAGATCCTGCACGCGGCGAAGCTGTCGCCGTTCGCACTGACCAGCCGGCTGACCGACGAGCAGATCGGAGCCCTCCACGACGCGACCCGGGACGTGCTGACCGACGCGGTGTCCCGCTCGGTGGGGCAGCGGGCGGCGGAGCTGAAGGGCGAGAAGCGGTCCGGGCTCAAGGTGCACGCCCGCACCGGGCTACCCTGCCCGGTTTGCGGCGACACCGTCCGGGAGGTCTCGTTCGCCGAAACCAGTCTGCAGTACTGCCCCACCTGTCAGACGGGCGGGAAGCCGCTCGCGGACCGACGGTTGTCCCGGTTGGTACGGTGAGTGACGATGCTCACCCGTTACAGAGAGGAATCGGCCGGCGCGGGTCGAAGGTCGGAAACGGCGGTCCACTCCGGCCGTCATCCATCGGTATAGTGGCTCGGTCCCCGGCTTCTGATAGGTCCGGAGCCGGCCAGATGCCATGGGCCACCTCCCGTACGCCACGTCCGTTCGGTCGGCGTCCGGGCCTGGTGGTCGCGTGGGAGACTGGAACGGTGGGCGACGCGGGTCCTCACGTGGAGTGAGCGACTTGCGTCATGCGGGAGGACATGGGTGAGGTGACGACAAGCCTCCAACGCCCGGTAACCAACGAAGGCCGGAGCCAACTCGTGCGGCACGTCGACAGCTTCGAGATCCAGCCGCCGACACCGCCGTCCCACAACGGCGTACCACGGTCGGCCTGGGCGCGCGCCCGCCGCCGGGTCTCCCGCTGGCACCGCCCGTACACCGCCATCCTCCTGCTGCTGGACTTCGCCGCCGCGGCCTTCGCCAGCTACACCGCGATCCGCACCTTCGACCAGGCTCGGGCCGGCTTCTACAACGCCAACGACGACCCGACCTGGTTCTTCACGGTGGCGTTCGTGCTGCTGCCGCTGGGGTGGGTGGTCAGCCTCTGGTTCAACCGCGCGTTCGACCGGCGCTACCTCGGTCTGGGTTCGGACGAGTTCAAGCGGGTGGTCCGCAGCGGCGTCGCGGTCTGCGCGACCGTCTCCTTCCTCGCGTTCGCCACCAAGACCGACCTGTCCCGGTTCACCGTCGGCACCGCGCTGCTCCTGGCGTTGCTGCTGATCCTGCTGGGCCGCATCCTGGCCCGGTTCGTGCTGCACGTCATCCGCCGCAACGTCGGCCAGGCCGGGCACCGGATGGTGCTGGTGGGCACGCTGCCGGAGTGCCTGGAGGTCTACCGCTCGGTCACCCGCAGCCCGACCGCCGGCCTGGTTCCGGTCGCCATCCACATCACCGACGGGTACGCGGCCGCGCGGGGCGTCGAGACGCCGGTCCCGATCTACGCGGGACGGGACATCCTCGCCCTGGTCCGCGAGGTGGGCGGCGACACGATCGCGGTCTGCGGTTCGGCCAGCTCCGAGCCCGGCGAGCTGCGCCGGCTGGCCTGGCAGCTGGAGGGCTCGGGCGTCGACCTGGTGGTGGCCCCGCAGCTGACGGACATCGCCGGCCCCCGGGTGCACATCCGGCCGATCGAGGGCCTGCCGCTGCTGCACGTGGAGGAGCCGACCCTGTCCGGGCCGGCGCTGCTGGCGAAGAACCTCCTCGACCGGTTCGCCGCCGGGCTCGGGCTGCTGGTGCTGTTGCCGGTGTTCATCGTGATCGCGATCGCGATCCGGATCTCCGACCCGGGCCCGGTCTTCTTCCGCCAGCCGCGGGTCGGCCACGAGGGCCGGACCTTCCGGGTCTGGAAGTTCCGCACCATGTACGTTGACGCCGAGGACCGGCTGGCCGGCCTGGTCGACCAGAACGAGACCGACGGCATGCTCTTCAAGATCAAGCAGGACCCCCGGGTGTTCCCGGTCGGCCGGTTCCTGCGGGCCTCGTCGCTGGACGAGCTACCCCAGCTGATCAACGTGCTGAGGGGCGAGATGTCGCTGGTCGGGCCCCGTCCGCTGCCCGCCGACGACGGCGACTTCCTCGGCGATGTGCGCCGCCGGCTGCTGGTCAAGCCCGGCATGACCGGCCTCTGGCAGGTCTCCGGCCGCTCCGACCTGTCCTGGGACGAGGCCGTCCGCCTCGACCTGTACTACGTCGACAACTGGTCGCTGGCGTACGACCTGAGCATCCTGTGGCGCACCGTCGGGGTGGTGCTGGCCCGGAAGGGCGCCTACTAGCGCAGGGACGTCGCCACCCGTCAGGATCGCCCCGTGGGTGGCAACCTCTCGACCGTCGTCGGCGTCGTCTCGCTGGTAACCGCGCTCGCGGCGGCCCTGTTCGCCGTGGTGCGCCTGCGCGGGCGCCGGGGCATCGCCACCGCCACCCAACGGGCCACGTACGAGGTGCTGCACACCGCCGGGCTGGCCGCCGAGCCGCTGCGCGCCGGGCTCACCGCGGCGAACGCGGCGAAGGCCGTACGCCACCTGCGCGCCCTGGTCGGGGCGGTCGGGCTGGCGTTGACCGACACGGCCGGGCTGCTCGCCCTCGACGGGCGCGGCACCCACCACGAGGCCCAGCTGGTCGGAGCGGCCCGGCGGGTCATGGCGGCCGGCCGCTCGACCGTGCTCGGTGAGGCGGAGCTGCGCTGCGACCGGGTGGACTGCCCGGTCCGGGGCGCGGTGGTCGCCCCGCTGACCGGCGTGGACGGGCGGGTGGTGGGCGCGCTGCTCGCCGTCGCCGACGGGGCACCCGCACCGGGCCTGGTCCAGGCGACGCTGGAGACCGCGCACTGGGCCGGCAACCAGCTCGCCCTCGCCGAGCTGGACTCCTCCCGGGAGCGGCTGGCCCGCGCCGAGGTCCGGGCGCTGCGGGCGCAGATCAGCCCGCACTTCATCTACAACGCGCTCACCGCCATCGGCTCCTTCGTCCGCACCGACCCGGACCGGGCGCGTGAGCTGATCCTCGAGTTCGCCGAGTTCACCCGCTACTCCTTCCGGGCGCACGGCGAGTTCACCACGCTCGCCGAGGAGCTGCGCTCGATCGACCGTTACCTGACGATCGAGCGGGCCCGCTTCGGCGACCGCCTCCAGGTGCGGCTGCAGATCGCGCCCGAGGTGCTGCCGGTGACCCTGCCGTTCCTCTGCCTCCAACCACTTGTCGAGAACGCCGTTCGGCACGGGTTGTCCCGCAAGCCCGGCACGGGCATGGTGAGCATCGAGGCCCGCGACGCGGGCACCGAGTGCCACATCACCGTGGAGGACGACGGAGTGGGGATGGACCCGGCCGCACTGACCGCCGGCATCGCCGAGCTGGCCGCCGCCAGGACGGACCCGGGCGAGGACCCGGGCGGTCACGTCGGCCTCTCCAACGTCGACGAGCGGCTCCGCTCGGTCTTCGGGGACGGCTACGGCCTGGTCGTCGAGACGGGGCTCGGTTCCGGTACGAAGGTGAGCATGCGGGTGCCGAAGTTCCACCCGGGCGTACGGGCGGGGACGTGAGCGGATTCCTGCGGGTACTGGCCGTCGACGACGAGCCGCCGGCGCTTGACGAACTGGCGTACCACCTGCGGGCCGACCCCCGGGTGGCCCGGCTGCACACGGCCGGGGACGCCACCGAGGCGCTGCGGGTGCTCCGCGACGACGACGTCGACGTCGTGTTCCTCGACATCCGGATGCCCGGCCTGGACGGCATGGAGCTGGCCCGGGTGCTGCGGCGCTTCGCCCGTCCCCCGGCCATCGTCTTCGTCACCGCGTACGACGACGGCGCGGTGGACGCGTTCGACCTGGGCGCGACGGACTACGTCCGCAAGCCGGTGCGGGCCGAGCGGCTGGCCGAGTCGCTGCGCCGGGTGATGGGCTCGCGGGTGGTGCCGTCACACCCCGCGGCGTCGGCCCGGGCCGAGGAGGACCCGACGATCCCGGTCGAGCTGGCCGGGAGCACCCGGATGCTGCCCCGCTCGGCGGTGCGTTGGGTCGAGGCGCAGGGGGACTACGCGCGGCTGCACACCGCCGACGGATCCCACCTGGTCCGGGTGTCGCTGGCGACGCTCGCCGAGCGCTGGGCGGACGCCGGTTTCGTCCGGATCCACCGCTCCTACCTCGTGCAGTTGAAGCTGATCGCCGAGTTGCGGCTGGTGAACTCCGGCTACGTGGTGGTGGTCGACTCGACCGAGCTGCCGGTGAGCCGGCGGCACACCCGGGAGTTGAAGGACAAGCTGGTGCGGGCCGCCAAGCAGGACTGGAGCCGCTGAGGCCGGTTGCCGACCGGCCGGACCGGCTGTGCCCTACGGCGCGCCGACGAGCATCGCCACGAGCGCGGCCCCGAGCATCGCCGGCCCGTACGGGACGGGCGTGCGCCAGCCGGCGCGGCGGGTGAGCAGGAGGCCGCCGACGAACGGCAGGTTCACCAGCGGGGCGAGCAGCGCAGCCGCCGCGACGGCCGGCCACCCCAGCCAGCCGAGGTGCAGGCCGAGGACGGCGCCGAGCTTGACGTCGCCGAAGCCGAGCGGGGAGCGGGGCAGCAGCGCGAGTGTCAGGTAGCCGGCGGCGCAGAGCGCGGCGGCGAGCACACCGCGTACCAGTGCGGGGCCGGCCTGCTCGGTGAGCGCCGCGGCCGCGAGGAGCACCGCCCCGCCCAGGAACGCAGCCCCCACGAGCGGGTCGGGCAGCCGCAGCACCCGCAGATCGACGAGGGCCAGCGGTACGGCGACCGCGGTCAGCAGCAGGAACGCCGGCAGCGCCCAGGTCGGGCCGACGGCGACCGCGGTGATCCCGCAGGCGGCGGCCGAGAGCGGCACGGTCACCGCGCGGCCGGGACGCTGTCGGCGCCCGCACCCGCAGCAGCGCCCGGGAGACCGCCACCAGGGCGGGCTCGCCCTGCCGCAGCCGGGGCACGTGCTGCGCCAGGGCGGCTTCGGCTGTCCGTCCGGCCAGGCCACCGCGTACCGGTCGACCAGGCCGGGCACCAGCGTCCCCCAGCCCGCCCCGGCGACGGTGGCGGCGGCCACGAGAGGGAGCAGCACGGCCGGGATGGTAGTCATGCCGGTCGACTCCCGCGTGCCCCGCTTCGTGATCCGGGCGGAGAACCGAGTTGGCGGAATTCATCGTACGGCGTACGGTAGGGCGTACGACTCTGGGAGGGATGCCGTGACCGAGACGTACTTCGACGCCGGTGCCGAGTTCGACCGCCAGGTGGAACGGTTCGTGGAGCTGGGCTACCCCGCCCTCGCCGGACGGAGCCCGGAGGACTTCCGTGAGCTGGTCACCCCGCTGCGGGCGGCAGCGGTCACCGGCGCGGCCGGCCGGCCCGCCCCGACCGAGGGTCGCGTGCCGTTCCTGCTGGTCGTCACACGGGACCTGGTGCCCGTCCAGGAGCGCGTCGCGCTGACCACGCTGGCCGGCAAGCGCAAGCCGGGCATCGTCGACCGGCACTATCCCGACGGGGACCTGGCCCGCTTCGATCCGATCAAGGAGCTGGAGGTGCCGGCCGGGCCGGCGTACCTCCTCTTCGACGTCGACCGGGGCGAGGAGACACTCAACCTCGCCCCGGCCTCGGCGATGGAGGTCATCACCAGCCAGGACCGGCTGCCGCTCACCATCGACGAAGGGCTGGCCTTCGTCACGCTGCATCCGCCGGCGCTCGCGAAGAACAAGTGCTTCTCGCTCGTCGGTTCGCGGTGCGGCGACAAGCGCGTGCCGGCGATCTGGATCAGCCAGGGCGCACCGAAGCTCGGCTGGTGCTGGTGGGGCAACCCGCACACCTGGCTCGGCTCCGCCTCGGCCCACCCCGTACGCCTCGGCCTGGAGTGATCCGCACCGGTGGGGGCGCACGGTTCCGGCCGCCCCCCACCGGCCGACCCTCGTCAACCGGGCAGCGCGAAGCGGACCCAGTCCTCGCCGTCGGTCGTGAGCTGCACGTGGTCGGGGCCTTCGACGGACATGTCGTCCCGGCCGTGGAGCCAGGCGCGCCCGGGCGCCACCCCGGTGCCGCCCTCCTGGCCGTACTCCCGCACCCGGGCGAAGTGCCGCCCGCCGTCCCGACTGACCAGCAGGTACGCGGTCAGATTCGCCGGGTGGTGGTGTGTGTCGGCGATCATCAGCGAACCGTCGGCCGCGAGGGTGAAGTCACGCGAGACCGGGGTGCTGGGCAGGTCGGTGCCGACGTCGGTCCAGCTGCGTCCACCGTCGGTGGTGTGCAGCAGCCGGGACGGGACGCCGGGCTCCATGGGCTCGGTCCCGGGCGGCGGATCGGGTTCGGTCAGCAGGTAGGCCTCGACCTCGCTGACCGCCGCCACCGCGACCACATGGCCGCCGGCCGGAGTGGACGTACGCCAGGTGGCCCCTCGGTCGGCGCTGCTCGCCACGATCGCCCGCCGACCCGACTCTCCCGGCCAGTATGTCGCCCAGATCGCCCCGTCCGGAGACGGGTAGATGCTGAACGGCGGGTACGGCGAGGGCTTCTCGCCGCGCAGCCGGTAGACCGTGCCCGTCTCCGGGTCGGTTGCCAGTGGCTCGAGGACCGCGTCACATCCCTGCTGACAGAAGACCGGGCGAGCACGGTCCGGAAACGCGGCGACGGACACCATGGCCGTGTCGGCGTCCCGCCAGCTGTGGCCGTAGTCGCTCGAGAGATACCGCCGGCCGTTGTGGAGCACCAGGTAGGAGCGTTCGTCCAGGACCGAGAAGCGCAGGTCACCCACCTTCTCCCCGTCGTCCTTGGTCCGGCAGTCCGGCACCCGGTAGCTCGCCGACGCGTAGTCGCTCCAACTCCGCCCGGCGTTCAGAGTGTGGGCGAAGCGGACCGTGCACCCGTGGTCGACCCAGGCCACGCCGACCGCGTGGGTGTCGCTCAGGACGAAGAGCCGCGTCGTCCGGTCGTCCCGCGTGACGGTCGGCTCAGGGGCGGCCCAGTCGACGCCGGACGACCGCCCGGTGAGCGGCACGACGGCCATCCCGGCGATCGCCAGCACGACGGCCAGCGCCACCCCCGCCGTCCGCCGCCGGCGCCGCTCACGGACGACGGCCAACAGGTCGTCGAGGGGTGGTTGGCGTACGGCGCGGGCGACCTTCCCGGCGTCGAAACCGGTGATCTCACCTTCGGACATCGACCCTCCCGGTGCGCGTGGCGTCGGCGTCGGGACCGGTGAGGCGAGCGGCGAGGGCCACCCGGCCCCGCGACAGCCGCGACTTCACCGTCCCGACCGAGACGCCGAGGGTGTGGGCGACCTCGTCCACCGGCAGGTCGACGAGGTAGTGCAGGGCCAACGCGTGCCGCTGACCCGCTGGAAGCTCGCGCAGGGCGGCGAGCAGCGCCAAGTGCTCAGGGGCGGTATCGGCGACCACCGGCGGTGGACCGATCCGGCGCAGCAGCCGGTCGAGCACCCGGTGGCGCCGGTACCGGCTGCGGGCGACGTTGACGGCGACCCGGCGCAGCCACGCCTCCGGATTCTCCAGGCCAGCGAACCGTCGGGGCGCGCCGAGCGCCCGGGTGAACGCCTCCTGGACCGCCTCCTGCGCCTCGCTCAGATCCCCGGTCACCGCGTACAGCTGCACCACGAGCCGCTGGAAGCACCCGGCGTAGATGTCGCCGATGATGTCGTCGTCGGGCACCGTCACCTCCCTTCTCACCTCTCCCACTCCCGGGCGAGGAGGAAGGTTCCGTGGCGACGGTCAGAAGATGTCGGCCAGCGACAGCTCCAGCGGGAACGGGTGGTCGGTGCGCCAGCGTTCGTCCGTGCCGATCGTGGTCGCCTCACGGTAGGTGCCGCCCACGTTCTCGAGGACGGTCAAGCTCTGTTTGCGCGGCTCCACTATCCAGTAACGCGGGATGCCGGCGGCGGCGAATTCGTGACGCTTGAGGACGAGGTCACGCCCGGCGTTACTCGGCGAGACGACCTCGACCACCAGCAGCACGTCTGCCGGGTCCAGTGCCGGGCCACCCCGGTCCACGGCGCTCTCCCGGGCGACGAACAGGTCCGGGACGACGTACGAGGACCGGCGCGCACTGACCCCGATGTCCTGGCCGACGAACAGGCCGGGCGGCGCCTGCCGGTCGAGGACGCGGCGGAGGCGGTTGGCGATCGCACCGTGGCGGACGTCCGCGTGAGGGGACACGAGCAGGCTCCCGTCGAAGATCTCGTAGTCCTGGCCGTCCTCGGGGAGATCCTGGAGGTCGTCCACCGTCCACGCGTCACCGCGGTTGGGCCGAGCAGGGCTGGTCACCGTCATGCCTCCTCTCTACCCGCCCACCCTGACAGCTCCGGCCGTCGCCCACAACGAACTCACCCCGTCGCCGCAGGTCAGCTACGCCCGCCCGGAGGTTATCCACAGGGGTGAGGCGTTCTCCACAGGTTCTCCACAGGCTGCCCGCGCAGCCCTTGACATTCCCGGTGATCGGGCGAGACTTCCGGGGTGGCAGCTGCCGACGATCCTGTCCCGGCGCCCGGCGCGGGAAAATGGTCCGGAGCGCCCCGGCCCGACGACACCGGCCGGGTGCCGGCGCAGATTGGACCGCCGGCGCAGATTGGGCCGCCGGGACAGGCCGGCCCGCCAGGACACGACAACTCGCCGGAACCGACCGGACCGCCGACGCGGACCCGGATCGTGCTGGGCGACGTGGTCCGGCCCGAGTCCCGCAGCGAACGCACCCGGACCGAACTGGCCCAGCAGACCCGGGTCGGCGAGGCGCTCGTACGCGGCCTGGTCCGCGCGCAGCTCGCCCTCGCGCTGCGGCTCTCGCTTGTGGTGGCGGTCGGGCTGGGTGGCCTGCCCTGGCTGTTCGCGATCGCGCCCTCGGTCGGCCGGGTCACCGTGCTCGGGGTGAACCTGCCGTGGCTGCTGCTCGGCGTCGCCTCGTTCCCGTTCCTGGTCACCGTCGGCTGGGCGTACGTGCGGCTGGCCGAACGCAACGAGCAGGACTTCACCGACCTGGTCCAGCGGCCGGAGCACTGAGGTGGGCAACGACTACGTGATCCCGGCGATCGTCGCGGTCACCCTGGTCACCGTCGCGATCGGCTTCTACGGCCTGCGCCTCGCCCGCACCACCTCGGACTTCCTGGTCGCCTCCCGGGTGGTCAGCCCGACGTGGAACGCCGCCGCGATCGGCGGTGAGTACCTCTCGGCGGCGAGCTTCCTCGGCATCGCCGGTCTGATCCTCAAGTACGGCGTCGAGGTGCTCTGGTATCCGGTCGGTTTCGCCGCCGGGTACCTGGCGTTGCTGCTCTTCGTCGCCGCGCCGCTGCGCCGCTCCGGCGCGTTCACCCTGCCCGACTTCTGCGAGCTGCGCCTCGGCTCGCGGTGGCTGCGCACCCTCGCCACGGTCTTCGTGATCTTCATCGGGTGGCTCTACCTCGTCCCCCAGTTGCAGGGCGCCGGGCTGACGCTGGCCACGCTGGCCGGGTCCCCGTACCCGGTGGGCGCCCTGGTGGTGGCTGCGGTGGTCACCGCGAACGTGGCGCTCGGCGGCATGCGCGCGATCACCTTCGTCCAGGCGTTCCAGTACTGGCTGAAGCTGACCGCGCTCGCCGTACCGGCGATCTTCCTGGCGCTGCAGTGGCAGGCCGACGGCCGCCCGGCGGTGACCCCGCCCGACGGGCCGACGTTCCGGACCGCGACCACCGTCGTGGTCGAGGATCCCGCGACGCTCACCCTGCCGGACGGGCAGAAACGGGAGGTACGCCCCGGCGACGAGCTGACCTTCGCGGCGGGTGACCCGGTGCCGGCGGTGTCCGGGGTGGACACCGACGCGGCCGACTGGCTGCTGCCCAGCACCGCCGGTGACGACGACCGGGGACTATTCGCCACGTACTCGCTGATCCTCGCCACGTTCCTCGGCACCATGGGCCTGCCGCACGTGCTGGTCCGCTTCTACACGAACCCCGACGGCGCGGCCGCCCGGCGGACGACCCTTGTGGTGCTGGCCCTGGTCGGCGCCTTCTATCTGCTCCCCACGATCTACGGTGTGCTCGGCCGGATCTACACGCCGCACCTGCTGGTCACCGGGCAGACGGACGCGGTCGTGGTCCTGCTGCCGGGCGCGGCGCTGGGCGACGGGACCACCGGCCGGCTGCTCGCCGCGCTGGTCGCCGCCGGGGCGTTCGCGGCGTTCCTCTCCACCTCCTCCGGCCTGCTCACAAGCGTCGCCGGGGTGATCTCCACGGACGTGCTGGGCCGCGGATCGGTGCACGGGTTCCGGCTGGCCACGCTGATCGCCGGCACGGTTCCCGCGGTGCTCGCCCTCAACGTCTCCGGGCTGGACGTGTCCCAGGTGGTGGGGCTGGCGTTCGCGGTGGCCGCGTCGAGCTTCTGCCCGCTGCTGGTCCTGGGCATCTGGTGGCGTGGGCTCACCGACCTCGGCGCCGCCGCCGGGGTGCTGGTAGGCGGCGGCGCCGCGATCGGGGCGGTGCTGGTGACCGTCCTCGGCCCCCCGCTGTCCGGCTGGCCGGCCACGCTCATCGCGCAGCCGGCCGCCTGGACGGTGCCGCTCGCCTTCACCGTCATGGTGGCGGTGTCGATCGCCACCCGCCGCCGGGTCCCGACCGGCGTCGGCGCCACCATGCTCCGCCTGCACGCCCCCGAAGCCCTCCGCTTGTAAGGAAGGGCCCCTTGTTAACGCCTCCGGCCTGGGTTCTAGTGGTCGTCGCAACATCCCAGTTCAAGGGGTGCGATGGACTTCGAGGTCCGAGGGGATCGGAAACCGCAGGGACGTAGGAAGTTGTTCCGGGAGCGGGCGGCATACTCGCAGCTCGTGCAGCAGGGCTGGAGCAATGGGCAAGCGTGCCGGATCGTCGGGATCAACCCGAGGACCGGTAGACGCTGGCGTAATGGACGTAATCCGTGTGGTAGGAACACGGCGGCACCACCGATGCGTGCGGTGGTGCCGCCGTGTTCCACACCGTCTCGGTACCTGGGTGAGGACGAGCGGATTCACATCGCTGACCGGCTGCGGGACAAGGCCACGATCCGGGCGATCGCCGCCGAGTTGGGCCGCCACCCCTCCACGATCAGCCGGGAGATCCGCCGTAACCGGCATCCGAACAGCGGCGCCTACCGCCCGCACGCTGCGCAGTTTCGGGCGGAGGCCCGCCGGCCCCGACCCAAGCAGGGGAAGATCACCCGGAATTCGGAGTTGCGGCAGTTCATCCAGGACCACCTGGGCCTGCGGTGGAGTCCGGAGCAGATCTGCCAGGCTCTGCGTGCGCAGTTTCCCGATCGGCCGGAGATGCACGTGGTCCACGAGACGGTCTACCAGGCCCTGTATGTCCAGGGCCGCGGCGAGCTTCGCCGTGAACTGGCCCGTGCCCTACGGACCGGGCGGGCCCGACGCAGACCGCGCCGCCAGGCCCAGCAGCGCACCCCGCGGTTCGTCACCCCGATGGTGATGATCAGTGAGCGTCCGGCCGAGGCCGAGGACCGGGCCGTGCCCGGCCACTGGGAGGGCGATCTGATCATCGGCAAGGACGGCGCCTCCGCCATCGGCACCCTCGTCGAACGCGCCACCCGCTACGTCATGCTGCTGCACCTGCCCGACGGACGCACCGCCGACCACGTCCGCGATGCCCTGATCAAGACCGTCCAGACCCTGCCC
>NZ_JBEORU010000046.1:0-38387 GCF_040302465.1 Micromonospora sp. NPDC126480 | reverse complement strand
ACGCGTCAACGTCCTGCACGCCATCCTGCGCACCCGACAGCCCTACCAACTTGATCACGCTCTCGCGGCTTGACTCAGTCATTAGGCTGCGGCCCCCAGGCCGGGCCCTTGCTGGGCCGGGGCGATCTGCGGTTGCGGCACCGCGTCGACCAGCCGTCGGACCAGGGCGGTCGGGTCGACGCCGTCGGCGAGCGCGTCGAAGGACAACACCAGCCGGTGGGTCAGCACGTCCGCCGCCACCTCACGCACGTCGGCGGGAAGCACGTAGTCCCGGCCGCGTAACAGCGCGACGGCCCGGGCGGCGGCCACCAGCCCCAAGGTCGCCCGGGGACTCGCCCCGTACGCGAGCAGCCCGGCCACGTCCGGCAGCCCGAACCGGGCCGGGTCCCGGGTGGCGGCGACCAGCCGGACGACGTACTCGGCCAGGGCGTGGTGCACGAAGACCTGGCGGGCCAGCGTCTGGAGGGCCACCAGCCGTTCGGGGTCGAGCACCCGGCGGGCGGCCGGGCGGTCGGTGCCCATCCGGTAGAGGATGCCCAGTTCCTCCTCGTCGGTCGGGTAGTCCACCACCACCTTCATCAGGAAGCGGTCCCGCTGGGCCTCCGGCAGCTGGTAGACACCCTCGGACTCGATCGGGTTCTGGGTGGCCAGCACCAGGAACGGCGTCGGCACCGGATGGGTCCGGCCGCCGATCGAGAGGTGCCCCTCGGCCATCACCTCCAGCAGCGCCGACTGCACCTTCGCCGGTGCCCGGTTGATCTCGTCGGCGAGCACGAGGTTGGCCATCACCGGGCCGAGTTCGACGTCGAAGGCCTCCCGGGACGACCGGTAGATGCGGGTGCCGAGGATGTCCGACGGCACCAGGTCCGGCGTGAACTGGATCCGGGCGAAGCTGCCGCCGACAGCCGTCGCGAGGGTCTCGGCGGCGAGGGTCTTGGCCACCCCGGGCACCCCCTCCAGCAGGCAGTGCCCCTGCGCCAGCAGCGTGGTGAGCAGCCGCTCGACGAGGCGGTCCTGGCCGACGATGACCCGCTTCAACTCGAACAGCGTCCGCTCCAGCAACCGGGCGGCCTGCGCGTGGTCCGGCCCGACCGTGGCCTCGGTGCCGTTCGTCAGGGTCGGGGGCGCCGTCACAGCGCCTCCCGTGGCGCGGCCGGCGTCCCCGACCCGGCCGGGGCCGGGACGGTCGACGCCGCACCACCCTTGTCCGGGCAGTCCTCGGGCGACCACTGCGGCACGGCGCCGCCGCTGCCGGCCGGCTCACGCTCGGTGACGATCTGCACGACAGCCCTGCGCCCGGCGTCGTCGGTGGCGTACGCGACACCTCCGGCGACGGCCACGCCGACCGCGGCTCCCGACAGGGCGAGCACGGTGATGATGCTGATCCGCATGGTGTCTCCTCTGTCCACGCTCTGCGAAGGGCGGGTGCCCGACGAACGGGGGGCGCCGGGCACCCCGCCGGTACCCATTCAGGCAGAGCGGACCGAAAGACAGCCGAAGAGCGCCGCGCGTGCTCGCCCGCCAGGCCAGCCAGAAGGAACCAGCCGGCGACCGCGACTTCGTCGTTTCAGACCGCGGTCGCCGGGAAGCCGGTCATCAGCCGGATTACCCGGATCGGTCACGTCCGGGTCCAGGCTCGTTGGTGCGAGCACCTCAGGTCCGCGAGGAAGGAGTGAACCGTGGGGTTCGAGTTGTGACCCCGCCGTGGATGCCGGCGTCGTCGGCGGGATGGTGATCAGCGCGGCCCACGCCCTCCTGGCCACCTGAACACAGCCCGAGGTCGAAGGGGAACACACACATGCCTCGTCACATGTCGGAACAGGTCGTGGTCATCACCGGCGCCTCCTCCGGTGTAGGCCGGGAGACTGCGCTGCTACTGGCAGAACGGGGTGCCACGCTGGTTCTGGCCGCGCGCAATGCGGAGGCGCTGAACGGCCTGCGTGACGAGGTGACCCGGCTGGGTGGTACCGCGCACGTGCAGGTGACCGACGTGGCCGAGTGGGACCAGGTACGTGCTCTGGCCGAGGCGGCGGTCACCCGCGCCGGGCGGATCGACACCTGGGTCAACTGCGCCGCCACCGCGATCTACGGTCAGGTCCACGAGTTGACCGCCGAGGAGATCACCCGCGCGATCCAGGTGATCCTGCTCGGTCAGGTCTACGGGATGAAAGCCGCGCTGGGCCGCATGCGGGAGCAGGGCGAGGGCGGAATCGTCAACGTCGCCAGCGCCCTGGCGGTGCAGGCGGTGCCGCTGCAGTCGGCGTACGTGGCGGCCAAGCACGGCGTCCTCGGGTTCGCTGAGTCGCTGCGGATGGAACTGGAACACGAGGGCAGCCCGATCACGGTCAGCACCCTGCTGCCGTCGTCGATCAACACCCCCCTGTTCGAGCACGCCCGCTCCAAGATGGGTGTGCTGCCGCAGCCGGTGCCGCCGATCTATCAGCCACGGGTGGTCGCCGAGGCGGTGCTGCACGCCATCGCCCACCCGCAGTCACAGATGGTCGTCGGCGGCGGAGGCAAGATGCTCGAGATGGTGCACCGGCTGGCCCCGCGCTCGGCCGCCACCGCACTGCTGCGGGTCGGCAAGGTGGTACGCAAACAACGCACCGACCGGACGGACGACAACGTCGACAACCTGTTAACCCCCAGCACCGGACCCGGCGCCGTGGACGGCGCGTTCGGGCGCCGCGCCAAGTCCACAAGCCTCTACACCAGCTGCTGGAGCAACATCCCAACCGGATCCGGGCCCTGCTCGCCGGCGGTGCCCTGGCGGCCGCAGCGGTAGCCCGACGGGCGGGTCGATGACCCGGATGCAGCTGCGCGCCCGGGCAGGGCAGCGCTTCGCGTACCACCATCGGACCATGCTGGTCACCGATCCGTCAGGAATGGTGACGGGCAACGGCGCCGAGGGCTTCTACGTACACAACACCCGCCTGCTGTCCCGGATGGCCTGGAGCGTCGACGGGCAGGCGATCCAGCCGTTCGCGGTCAGCGAGGTCGGTCACGACGCCGTCTTCGCCTACGCCCAGGTACCCGAGCCACCCGGCGAGCACGCCGCGGAGATCTACACCGAGGTCAGCGGCGTCCACCTGGAACTGGCAGCGTTCGTCACCGACGGGCTACGACTGCGCGCCGAGGTCGTCAACCACACCCACTCCACCCGCTCGCTCGCCGTGGGGTTGCAGCTCGCCGCCGACTTCACCGGCACGGCCGAAGCGGACGCGGGCGACCCGCAGCAGCTGGGCGCGACGGCTGTCGAGTGGAGCCAGGCCGAGCGGCTGCTGCGGTTGTGCCTCGACCACCCGACGTTGGACCGCTCTGTCCAGGTCAGGGTGGAGAGCGAGGCGTCCTGCGACTGGGACGGTGATGCCCTACGGATACCGCTGTCGGTACCTGGACGCGGTCGCAGCCGGGTCGAGATCACCGTGACGGGAGTGCTCGACAACCATCAGTACGGGCCAGGCCCGGGCCGGTTCCGCCTCGGGCCCGTAGCCGCCCTGGTCAGCGATCGCCTCGGCGAACGTCCGCCCGAGCTGCGGGCCAGCGACGCCAGCGTGCAGCAGGCGTGGGACACCGCGATCGAGGACCTGGCGAGCCTTCCGCTGGGACTGGTCGAGGGACCGGGAGCACTTGTCGCCGGGGTCCCGCTGTACGACCAGTTCTTCGGCCGCGACACGCTCACCACCGGATGGCAGGCCCTGCTCGCCCTGCGTACCCCCCTGCGCGACGCCCTGCGGGCCAACGCCGCCTTCCAGGGCCGGCGCGTCGACGACTGGCGTGACGAGGAACCCGGCGCGTTGCTCCACCAGATGGGCGACCCACCGGCCTCCGTCCTGGGTGACGACCCCTTCGACTGCTACTACGGCGACTACGCCACGCCCGTCGACTACCTCGTCATGCTCGGGCAGTACTACGGCTGGACCGGCGACCGGAACACCGCCGTCGACCTGCTGCCGGCCGCGCGCCGAGCGCTGACCTGGCTCGACCGCTACGGCGACCTCGACGGCGACGGCCTGCTCGAGTACCGGCAACGCTCCCCGAAAGGGGTGCGCCACCAGGGCTGGAAGGACGCTCCCAACGCCATCGTCGACGCCGGCGGCCGGGAACAGGAGGATCCGCTGGTCACCTGCGAGCTGCAAGGCTACTGGTACGCCGCGCTGCGCCATGTCGCCCCGGTGTTCGCCGCCGCCGGCGACCGGATGTACGCCCGCCGCCTGATCGCCCGCGCCGCCCGCCTGCGGACCCTGATCAACCGCCGGCTGTGGCGCGACCACCTCGACGTGTACGCCCTCGGCATCGCCGCCGACGGGCAGCCGCTCGACGCCGTCTCGAGCAACGCCGGCCACCTGCTGCTCACCGGCGTCCCCACCCCCGAGCAAGGTCGGCGGGTGGCGCGGCGGCTCATGCGGCCCGACATGTTCTCCGGCTGGGGCATCCGCACCCTGTCCATCGAGAACCCCGCCTACCACCCGTTCAGCTACCACCTCGGCAGTGTCTGGCCCGTCGAGCAGGCCAGCATCGCCGCCGGCTTCGCCCGCTACGGCTGCTGGCCCGAACTGCACACCCTCGCCCGCGGCTTCTTCGACCTCGCCGCCATCTTCACCGACAACCGCATCCCGGAAGCCGTCGGCGGGGTGGCCCGCGACGCCGACCACCCACACCCCGGCATCTACCCGCAGGCCAACGCCCCGCAGTCCTGGTCCGCCAGCGCGGTCATCCTCATGATCCAGTCGCTGCTCGGCCTACGCCCGTTCGCCCCCGCCCACCTGCTGCTGATCGACCCGCACCTGCCCGACTGGCTGCCCGAAATGCACCTGCGCCGGCTACCCATCGGCAACAGCGTCGTGGACCTGCACGTGTGGCGGCACCGTGACCGCACCCGCTGGCGCGCCCGGGTACGCCACGGCCGCCTGCTGGTGCTGCGCCGCCCGACGCTGCGCAACCAGGGCGCTCATGCCGCCCAGGCTGTGGAGTGGCTGCTGGCCCGGTGACACCGGGCGAGCGCGGTAAGCAGGAACCCGTCGCCGTCGGCGGGCTTGGACATCCGCGGGCGTGGGGCGGACGCCGCCCGCTCCGCGCCACTGACTGCGCCCACCTCGTGAGTCACCCAACTCTTCACGTCGATGTCGCCGGTACACCCCACGGATGACGTGTCCGGGTAGGCCGACACGGGTTGGTTGCAAGGTGTCGCCCCCCGTCGTCAGTCAGGAGCTGATAGGCGTGCCTTCGTCTCGTCGTACCTTCCTCGCCGGTGGTGCCGCCGCCGGTGTAGGCCTCGCCGTCGCCGGTGGTATCCCCTCCCTGGCACAGGCCCACCCGGGGCGGCCCCGCCCACCGGTGCGGCCGGGTCACGTGCCCTTCCCGCCGCTCGTGGACGATCCCGACGGCATCCTGGCGCTGCCGGCGGGCTTCCGCTACACCATCGTGACCCGGACCGGCGTCACCCGCCTCGACCGGGGCCAGGGCGTGACGCCGGCCGAACACGACGGCATGGCCGTCTACGACACCGGCCGGGGCCGCTACACGCTGATCCAGAACCACGAGTGCGACCCGGGCACCGAGTTCGGCGTACCCCATGTCGAGGGCACCGTCTACGACCCCGGCGCGGTCGACGCAGGTGGCTGCACCGTGATCAGGACCGACCACGCGGGGCGCAACCATGGTGAGTTCGTCGCCCTCTCCGGCACCGTCGCCAACTGCGCCGGCGGGCCCACCCCCTGGGGGACCTGGCTGACCTGCGAGGAAACCGAGGACCGGGCCGGTGACGAGTGGGAGGAGGACGGCCGGTCCGGCGTCTTCCAGAAGGACCACGGCTACGTCTTCGAGGTCTGGGCCGACGGCAGCGCCGACCCGAGGCCGATCAAGTGCCTGGGCCGGTACGCCCACGAGGCCCTGGCCATCGACAAGGAGCGCACGCGGATCTACCTCTCGGAGGACGCCGACGAGCCCAACGGCCTCTTCTACCGCTGGACCGCGCCTCGGGGTGTCCGGCTGGGCCCGGGTGTGCTGACCCGCCTCGCGCCGGACGCCGGCGTCCTCGCCGCGATGCAGATCATCATGGACGACGGCTCCGTGCTACCGGACGTCGCCTACCTCACCTCCGCACAGCTGGGGCGCCCGTTCCCGGTGCGGTGGATCGAGGTGCCCGAGCGCGACGCGCGGACCACGCCCGTTCGCGAGCAGTTCGCCGACGGCCAGGTCACCCGCGGACGCAAGTTCGAGGGTGTGTGGGGCACCGACGAGGGCGTCTACGTCGTCAACTCGTACGCCTGGGAGGAGGCCGACCTACCCGCGGACGCGGCCCCGCACGACGGCATGGTGTGGTTCTACGAATACCGCACCGAGACCATCCAGCTGGTCACGTACTTCCCCCATCAGGCGCAGTCCGAGGAGGGCACGCCGGTCAAGTACTCCGACCTCACCTTCGACGGCCCGGACAACGTCACGGTCACCCCCTGGGGAAGCCTTGTGCTCGCCGAGGACGGCTCGGGCTCCTCCCACGTGCTCAGCGCGACCCCGGGCGGCCCCACGTACGCGATCGCCCGCAACCAGCTCAACGACTCCGAATTCTGCGGCCCGACCTTCACCGCCGACGGCAGGGTGCTCTTCGTCAACATGCAGGATCCCGGCCTGACCCTGGCCATCACCGGCCCCTGGGAGAAGTACCTGGCCTGACGCGCGCCCGGCGAGGGCCGGGCGCGCCGGCCAGCCTGACCGAGCGTCGCCGCCACGACGTGGCCGGAAGGTCGGGTCAGCCCGAGACACTCGGTCGCGGCCCGTACCTTTCGGCCGCGCGCGCCTTGGCCTTGGCCGCCTCCACTTCCCGGTCACGGGGAGGTGCCTTCGTCACGAGGCTGTCCAGCAGGGTCCGGGTGGCCGCCGCGACAGCCCTGACCGCCTCGCCGAACGCCTCCTCGTTGACCGCTGCGGGCCGCGTCGTGCCGCTGACCTTGCGCACGTACTGGAGGGCGGCGGCTTCGATCTCGTCGTCGGTCACGGGCGGTTCGAAGTTGTGGAGCACGCGTATGTTCCTGCACATGCCTCCACCATGCCACGCAGAACCCGCTGGCCAGCAGACGCAGGGCGAAGCCGCGGTCGTGCCGGTGCGTCGGCTCTCTTGACCGCCAACTTGCTGCTTTACTATGGTACTAGCAAAGCAGTAAGGGGCCACCGTGTTCGTCTTCCGGCTCGACACCCACTCCGGCGTGCCGCCGTACCTGCAACTCGTCCAGCAGGTCCGCCAGGCGCTGCTGCTGGGCTTTCTCCAACCCGGTGACCGCCTCCCGCTCATCCGCGAGGTGGTCGAGGACCTGGCGATCAATCCGAACACCGTCGCCAAGGCGTACCGGCAGATGGAGCAGGAGAACCTGGTCACCGGCCGGCCCGGCCAGGGCACGTTCGTCAATGACCAGCAGTCGGCCGCGATGTCGCCATCGACGTACACGTCGCTGCGCCGCGGCCTGACGACCTGGCTGCGCCGCGCCTACGCGGCCGGCCTCGACGAGCAGGCGGTCAACGCGCTTTTCACTTCCGTGCACCAGCAGACGAGGAATGAGGACGTGGCGTGACAGCGACCGAGTTCGCGCTGCGCACCGACGGTGTGGGCAAGCGTTACCGGAAGGGCTGGGCGCTGCGCGACTGCACCCTGGACCTGCCGGCAGGCGGCGTGATCGCCCTGGTCGGGCCGAACGGCGCGGGCAAGACAACGCTGCTGCGCCTGGTCGTCGGGTTGCTGGCACCGAGCACCGGCACGGTTGAGGTACTCGGCCACGACGTCACCGCCAGCACCCCGCAAACTCTGTCCCGGGTCGGGTTCCTGGCCCAGGACCACCCGCTGTACAAGCGCTTCAACGTCGCCGAACTGCTCCGCTTCGGCCGGGCCTGCAACCTGCGGTTCGACCAGAAGCTGGCCGAGCGCCGGCTGGCGAAGCTGGGCGTCCCGCTCGACCGCAGGGCCGGCACGCTCTCCGGCGGGCAGCAGGCCCAGGTCGCGTTGGCCCTGGCCCTGGCGAAGCGGCCGGACCTGCTCGTCCTCGACGAGCCGGTGGCCAGCCTCGACCCGCTGGCCCGACACGAGTTCCTGCAGGTCCTCATGGGCGCGGTGGCCGAAGGCGGGGTGACCGTCCTGTTCTCCTCCCACGTCGTACACGAGCTGGAGCGCGTCTGCGACCACCTGGTCGTGCTCAACCAGGGCCGGGTCACGCTCACCGGCGACATCGACACCCTCCTCGCCGAGCACCGGCTGCTCGTCGGCCCGCGAACGGCCACCGACCTCGACCGGGCCGGCGCCGTCGTGGAGGCCGTCCACAGCGACCGGCACACGACCCTGCTGGTACGCGACGGCGCGATCCCGGCCGCGCCCGGGTGGCAGGCCCAGCCGGTCGCGCTGGAGGACCTGGTGCTGGCGTACCTGCGCCGGCCGTCCGAGCCGAGCGCCGCGGTCCCGTCGGGGGTGCCGGCATGACGTGGTTGATCTGGCGCCAGCACCGGGCCGAGGTCTGCGTCCTGGGTCTGCTTGTCGGCATGTTCGGCGCCGCCCTGCTCGTGCTCGGCACGCAGGCACACGACCTGTTCCCCGGCGGTCCCGCCCGGTGTGCGGGAGCGGCCGGTGTCAACGAGGCCTGCGCAGCCTCCTTCCGCCGGCTCGACGAGGAGTACGGGTACGTCGAGAACCTCCTGGCGGCCTTCTATCTCGTACCCGTCGTCATCGGTGCGTTCCTCGGGGCGCCACTGCTCGCACGCGAACTGGAGGACGGCACCTGGCAGCTCGCCTGGACGCAAGCCGTGCCGCGGATGCGCTGGCTGGCGGCCAAGCTCGCGGCACTTGCCGGCGTCACCGTCACGCTCACCGGGATGTTCACCGCGTTGCTCACCTGGTTCCGTCAGCCGTTCGACGCGTGGGAAGGGCGATTCCAGTACGACGCCTTCGACCTGGAAGGACTTGTTCCGGTGGCGTACGCGCTGTTCGCATTCGGCGTCGCCACCGCCGCCGGAGCGATCCTGCGGCGCAGCCTGCCCGCGTTCGGCGTCGCGTTCGGGGCGTTCCTCGCCGCCCGGATGACGGTGGCGCTGTTGGCCCGTCCCGCGTACGCCACGCCGCTCACCACCATGGAGCCGGTCCCCGTCGGCGGCTCGACGGACCAGGCTGGGCACCGGTCCGTGCCCAGCAACGCTTCCTGGATGATCGAACACGGCTACGCGGACGCCACCGGGCGCAGGCTGCGCTGGACCGAGTACTACGAGCTGGAGGCCGCCGCCAACCAGGCCGGCACCAACCTCAACCAGTTCCTGCACGCGCGGGGCATCCAGCAGTTCAAGATCTACCACCCGGCCGACCGGTTCTGGACGTTCCAGCTCATCGAGGCGGCCCTGTTCGTCGCCGTCGCGGCGGTCCTGATCGGTGTGGTGGTGTGGCGGGTACGCCGCCGTATGATCTAGTGCCCTGACTACAAGGGTTCATAGTCACTCAGACAGTCGCCCAGTTACGACAAGAGGGCACATCCACCGATTGGATGTGCCCTCTGAACTGCGTCGGGACGGCCGGATTTGAACCGACGACCCCTTGACCCCCAGTCAAGTGCGCTACCAAACTGCGCCACGTCCCGATGCTTCCGCGTGGTCTCCCCCGCGACAGCCGGTACAGCTTAGCGCACGATCTTCCGCTCGTCCGCATCCGCCCCGCCGCTGTCGGCCGGCCCACCACCCCTAAAGCGTCCTAGGAGGGTGGGCCGGGAGTGCCCGGTCAGCCGTGCGCCTTGCCGCGACCGCCGGGGCCGAGCTTCTTGCGGGGGCGTACCGAGATCTCGATCGGGCTGCCCTCGAAGCCGAACTCCTCGCGGAGCTTGCGCTCGACGAAGCGCTGGTAGCCCGCGTCCAGCGGGCCCGTCGTGAACAGCACGAACCGGGGCGGGGCCACGCCCGCCTGGGTGGCGAACAGGATCTTCGGCGCCCGGCCGCCGCGCACCGGGTGCGGGGTGGCCTGCACGAGCGCGGTCAGCCACGCGTTGAGCTGCGCGGTCGGCACCCGCGTCTCCCAGCTCGCGAGCGCCTTGCGCAGCGCCGGGGCGAGCTTGTCGACCGCGCGGCCGGTCCGGGCCGACAGGTTCAGCCGGATCGCCCAGGGGATGCGGCGCAGTTCCCGCTCGATCTCCTTGTCGAGGTAGTACCGGCGGTCGCCGTCGACCAGGTCCCACTTGTTGAAGGCGATCACCAGCGCCCGTCCGGCCTCGGTGACCATCGACAGGATCCGCTGGTCCTGTTCGCTGATCACCTCGCCGGCGTCGAGCAGGACCACAGCCACCTCGGCCGCCTCGATGGCCGAGGCGGTGCGCAGGCTCGCGTAGTACTCGGTGCCGCTGGCCTTGCCCACCCGCTTGCGCAGGCCGGCGGTGTCGACCAGCTGCCAGGTCTCACCGCCGATCTCGACCAGGCTGTCCACCGGGTCGACGGTGGTGCCCGCGACCGAGTCGACGACCGCCCGCTCCTCCCCGGAGAAGCGGTTCAGCAGGCTGGACTTGCCGACGTTGGGCCGGCCGACGAGCGCGACCCGGCGGGGGCCGCGCGGCCGGTTCTCGACGATCTTCGGCGCCTCGGGCAGCTTGTCCATGATGGCGTCGAGCAGCTCGCCGGAGCCGCGGCCGTGCAGGGCGGAGACCGGGTACGGCTCGCCGAGGCCGAGCGACCAGAGCGAGGTCGCCTCCATCTCGATCGAGCTGTTGTCGGCCTTGTTCGCCACCAGGATCACCGGTTTGGCGCTGCGGCGCAGCATCTTCACCGCGGCCTCGTCGACGTCGGTGGAGCCCACCATGGCGTCGACCACGAACAGCACCACGTCGGCGGTGGCGATCGCCGTCTCGGCCTGCGCGGCGATGGCGGCGGCCCGATCCTTGGCGTCGGGTTCCCAGCCGCCGGTGTCGACGACGGTGAACTGCCGCCCGTTCCACTGCGCGTCGTACGGGACCCGGTCCCGGGTCACCCCGGGGATGTCCTCGACGACCGCCTGCCGGCGGCCGATCAGGCGGTTCACCAGGGTCGACTTGCCCACGTTGGGGCGACCGACCACGGCCACCACCGGCTGCGGGCCGGTCGGTTCCTCGACGTCGAGGTCCGGCTCCCGCAGCTCCACCCAGCTGTCCGGATCGCTCACGCCACGCCCCGCTCGGTCAGCAGGCCCCGCAGCCGCGCGACGACCTCGTCGATGCCCAGCTCGGTGGTGTCCAGCACGACCGCGTCGGGCGCCTGGGTCAGCGGGTCGGCCTTGCGGGTCGAGTCCAGCCGGTCTCGGCGGGCCAGGTCGGCGGCGGTCACCGCCACGTCGCTGGCGTCCTCCGCGCTACGCCGGGCCGCCCGGGTCGCCTCGGAGGCGGTCAGGTAGACCTTCAGGTCGGCATCGGGCGTGACCACCGAGCCGATGTCACGTCCCTCCACCACGATCCGCCCGGCGGCGGCGATCAGTTCGCGCTGGCGGGCGACGAGCAGCGCACGGACCGCTGGCACGGCCGCCACCGCGGAGACCGCCGCGGTCACCTCGGGCCCGCGGATCTCCACCTCGACGTTCACGCCGTCGGCGGTCACCGCGTACCCCCGGGGGTCGGTGCCGATGCGCAGATCGGTCTCCCCCGCCACCTTCGCCACCGCCGAGGCGTCGGCCAGGTCGACGCCGGAGCGCAGCACCGCCCAGGTGATCGCCCGGTACATCGCCCCGGTGTCCAGATAGCGTGCGCCCAGTCCGGTCGCGAGCCGCCGGGAGACGGTGGACTTACCCGAACCGGACGGCCCGTCCACAGCGACCACGCAGCGCCCGGTCCGTACCTCTTCCTCCACCGTCATCCTCCTCAGTCCGTACCTCACGGGTCGTGCCCGCGAGCGGAAACCACACGTTCTCAATGATGCCCGGGCGCAGCGCGGAGCACGCCCTCCGGGCCGCTGGGCAGCCTACCGGCAGCGGTACCCGCCACCGCCCCGGTCAGTCGCCGACGGCCTTGAACAGCGCGGCGACCTCCGCGTTGGTCAGCCGGCGGGTGCGCCCGGCGCGCAGGTCGCCGAGCCGGATCGGCCCGATCGAGGTACGCACCAGCCGCGACACCGGGTGGCCGACCTCGGCGAGCAGGCGCCGCACGACGTGCTTGCGCCCTTCGTGCAGGGTCACCTCCACCTGGGCGGTCTTGCCCAGAGTGTCCACCACCCGGAAGGAGTCGACCTTCACGGGCCCGTCCTCCAGCTCGACGCCCGACGCGAGGCGCTTGCCCAGCGCTCGCGGGATCGGCCCGGTCACCTGGCACAGGTACGTCTTCGGCACCCCGTACGAGGGATGCATGAGCCGGTGCGCGAGCGTGCCGTCGTTGGTGAGCAGCAGCAGGCCCTCGCTGTCCGCGTCGAGCCGCCCGACGTGGTAGACCCGCTGCTCCACCCGGTTGCCCAGGAAGTCGGCGATCGCGGTACGGCCCTTCTCGTCGGCCATCGTGGAGACCACGCCGCGGGGCTTGTTCATCGCCAGGTAGACCAGCCGGGTGTCGACCTGCAGGCGCTGCCCGTCGACGTGGATGACGTCGTGCGTCGGGTCGGCGCGGTCACCGAGCTGCGCCACCCGGCCGTTCACCGTCACCCGCCGGCGGAAGATCAGGTCCTCGCAGGCCCGCCGGGAGCCGACGCCCGCGGCGGCGAGCACCTTCTGCAGCCGCTCGGGGCCGGTGTAGACGGGCGCGTCGGGCTGCGGGACACGGTCATCGCGAGGCATCGGCAAGGTCTTCCACGTCGTCGGGCAGGAACGGAGCGAGCGGCGGCAGGTCGGCGACGCTGTCCAGCCCGAGCTTCTCCAGGAACAGGATTGTGGTGCGGTAGAGGTGGGCGCCGCTCTCCGTCTCGGTGCCGCACTCCTCCACCAGGCCGCGGGACACCAGCGTACGGATCACGCCGTCGCAGTTGACGCCACGGATGGCGGAGATCCGCGAGCGGGTCACCGGCTGCTTGTAGGCGACCACGGCCAGGGTCTCCAGCGCGGCCTGGGTCAGTCGTACCGACTGCCCGTCCAGCACGAACCGCTCCACGTACCCGGCGTATTCCGGCCGCGTGTAGAGCCGCCAGCCGCCGGCCGCCCGGCGCAGCTCGAACCCGTGCCCACCGGCGGTGTACCCGGCGGCGATCTCGCGCAGCATCGCCCCGATCCGCTCGGCGGGCTGCTCCAGCACGTCGGCGAGGGTCGCCTCGGCGACCGGTTCGTCGACCACCAGCAGGATCGCCTCAAGCGCGCCGCGCAGCTCCGCGTCGTCGAGGACCGGCGGCGGCTCCGGCGGGGCCGTCGCCCGCCGCCGGGGTCGCGGCGCCTTGTCCGGTACGCGGGCAGCCTCCCCATCGCCGGCCGGCTCCCCGTCCTCGCCCGCCGGCGCAACCGTCTCCCCGGCGTCCCCGCTCGGCCGCTGTCCCTCCGCCGCGGGCTCCCGGACGGCGGCCGACGGCTCGGCGGACACCGCGGCGAGCACCTCGGCGGCCGGCGGCTCGGCGGACGATTCGGCCAGCGGCTCGGCGGACGATTCGGCCGGCACCTCGGCGGCCGGCTCGGCCGGCGGCTCGGCGGGTTCGGGACGGCGCTCCCACGGCGGCACCCAGGCGGCCGCCTGGTCGGCCAGGGAGTCCCGGCGCTCGTCGTCGCTCATTCCGCTCGTTCCTCCGTCGAATCCACCGCGTCCGTGACCCCCGCCGGGCCGGACTCCGTCGCGGCAGCCGTCCCCGGCGGGGCGGGCGGCGGCGACGGGGTGCCGGCGTACTCGTCGATGTCCAGCTCGGGGCCGCCGTCGGCGGGGCCGGTCCAGCGTACGGTCAGCTCGTCCAGGGCCTGCTCCTGGACGAACGCGACAAGGCCCTCCCGGTACAGCTCCAGCAGGGCGAGGAAGCGGGCCACCACCTCCAGGGTGGCCTCGCAGTCCGCGCAGAGCCCGGCGAAGGTCGCCGTGCCGGCCCGGCGCAGCCGGTCGCTGATGATCGCCGCGTGCTCGCGCACGCTGACCCGGACCATGTGCACGTGCGCGATCGACACCTCGGGCGCCGGCCTCGGGGTGAACGCCCGCACGGCGAGGTCCCGCAGCCGCTGCGGGCCGATGCCGAGCACCAGGTCGGGCAGGGCCTGCGCGTACCGGGGCTCGAGCGTGACGGCCCGCGGGTGGCGCCGCCCGCCGGTCTCCTCGAGCGCACCGATGTGCGCGGCGGCCTCCTTGTACGCCTTGTACTGCAGGAGCCGGGCGAAGAGCAGGTCCCGCGCCTCCAGCAGGGCCAGGTCCTCCTCGTCCTCGACTTCGGCGGCGGGCAGCAGCCGGGCGGCCTTGAGGTCGAGCAAGGTGGCGGCGATGAGCAGGAACTCGCTTGTCTCGTCCAGGTCCCACTGATCGCCCATGGCCCGGATGTACGCGATGAACTCGTCGGTGACCCGGTGCAACGCCACCTCGGTGACGTCCAGCTTGTGCTTGCTGATCAGCTGCAGCAGCAGGTCGAACGGGCCGGTGAAGTTGGCCAGCCGGACGGTGAAGCCGCTGGCCTCCTCGACCGTGCCGGCGTCGGCGGGCACCACGTTGTCGACCTCGGCGGCCAGCTCGGCGGCGGCCACGGGGTCGCCGGCGCCGTGCGGCGGGTCGAGGGGTGGTGCGGTCACCGGAAAACCCTAGTCCACCGACCGGGCGGGCCGCGTCCGGCCTAGCGCTCCGCCTGCGCGGCGATCACCTCGCGGGCGAGCTGGCGGTAGTTGCGGGCACCGGAGGAGGCCGGGTCCAGCGTGGTGATCGGCGCCCCGGCGACGGTGGACTCCGGGAACTTCACCGTCTTGGTGATGACGGTCTGGTAGACCTTGTCGCCGAACGCCTCCACGACGCGCTGCAGCACCTGCCGGCAGTGGGTGGTGCGACTGTCGTACATGGTGGCGAGGATGCCCTCGAGCTCCAGGTCGAAGTTGAGCCGCTCACGCACCTTGTCGATCGTGTCCAGCAGCAGCGCCACGCCCCGGAGACTGAAGAACTCGCACTCCAGCGGGATGAGCACCCCGTGGGCGACGGTCAGCGCGTTGATCGCCAGCAGGCCCAGCGAGGGCTGGCAGTCGATCAGGATGAAGTCGTACTCCTTGCGGATCGACTTGAGCACCCGCGCCAGGGCCATCTCCCGGGCGACCTCGTTTACCAACTGGATCTCGGCCGCGGAGAGGTCGATGTTGGCCGGGAGCAGGTGCAGCCCTGCCACGTCGGTCTTGATGAGCACGTCGTCGCAGGTGACGTCGTCCTGCATGAGCAGGTTGTAGACCGACAGGTCGAGGTTGTGCGGGTTGACGCCCAGGCCGACCGAGAGAGCGCCCTGCGGGTCGAAGTCGACGAGCAGCACCTTGCGGCCGTACTCGGCCAGCGCGGCGCCCAGGTTGATGGTCGTGGTGGTCTTGCCGACGCCGCCCTTCTGGTTGGCCATCGCGATGATGCGGGCCGGGCCGTGCCGATCGGTCGGCATGGGTTCGGGGATCGGCTTGCGCATCGTGTACGCCGCCGGGTCGGCGGGGCCCAGATCCGCTCCGAGCGTGGCCTGCTGCTCGCGGAGCTCAGACGTCCAGGTCTCGGCACGGTCACCGTTTCCTGCCATGTCCTCGTTGCCCCCTCCCGACGACCACCCGGCGTCGGAGCCGACCGACGTCCCTTCGCGGCGCCGCCGCGCATCCTGGTCCGCGTCGCCCCACCAGGTCCGCGCCGAACCCGACTGTACGCCACCGACGAGCAGGCCGTTCGGCACCGGTCCGGCGTGTCGGCGGCCGGTCGCTCAGCCCCGCGCGCGGGGGTGGGCGGTGGCGTAGATCTCGCGCAGCCGCTCCACGGTGACGAGCGTGTAGACCTGCGTGGTCGTGACCGACGCGTGGCCGAGCAGTTCCTGGACCACGCGTACGTCGGCGCCGCCGTCGAGCAGGTGGGTGGCGTACGAGTGGCGCAGCGTGTGCGGGGAGACCGCACCGGGGCCGTCGACCGGCAGCCCGGCCCGCTGGGCGGCGCGGCGCAGGATCGTCCAGGCGCCCTGCCGGGACAACGCACCCCCGCGGGCGTTGAGGAACACCGCCGGGGTGCCCCGGCCACCGGCGGCCAGTCCCGGCCGGGCCCGGACCAGGTACGCGCGCACCGCCGCCACGGCGTACCCGCCGATCGGGACGAGCCGGGTGCGCCCGCCCTTGCCGCGCAGCAGCACCGCGCCCTCGTCGGTGTCCAGGTCATCGACGGCGGCGCCGACCGCCTCGGAGATGCGCGCGCCGGTGCCGTACAGGAACTCCAGCAGCGCCCGGTCGCGCAGCGCGAGCGGCGCGCCGTCGCCGGTGGCGGTGACCGGCCCGGCGGTCTCCAGGAGCCGCACCACGTCGTGCACCGGCAGGGCGCGCGGCAGCCGGCGCGGCGGCGCGGGCGGCCGCACGTCCCGGCTCGGGTCCGCGCCGGTGAGGCCCTCGCGCAGCGCGAACCGGTGCAGGCCGCGCACCGCGCTGGCCGCCCGCGCGGCGGACGCCGCCGCGAGTGGCGGATGTTCGTCGTCGCCCGCGCGCAGCCGGGCGAGGTGCCGCTCGACCTGGCCCGGCCCGACCGCCGCCAGGTCGCTGACCCCGGCCGCGGCGAGCGTGCCCAGGTAGCGCTCCAGGTCGCGGCGGTACGAGGCGAGCGTGTTCGTGGACAGTCCGCGCTCGACGGTGAGGTGGTCGAGGTAGCCGCGGACGGCGCGGCGCAGGGCCGGCGCGGGCCCGGTGCCCGCACCGTCCCCGCGCGCCGCGGTGGTCCGGATGCCGCCGGTCAGGCCAGCACCTCGGTCAGGGGCAGGGTGGCCATGCCGTGCGCCTCGGCGACCGGGCCGTAGACGACCTGCCCGTCGTGGGTGTTCAGGCCCAGGGCGAGGGCGGGGTCGCGGCGCAGCGCGTCCCGCCAGCCGTGGTTGGCCAACTCCAGCGCGTACGGCAGGGTGACGTTGGTCAGCGCGTACGTGCTGGTGTGCGGCACGGCGCCGGGCATGTTCGCCACGCAGTAGAAGATGGAACCGTGGACCTGGTAGGTCGGCTCGGCGTGCGTGGTGGGGCGCGAGTCCTCGAAGCAGCCGCCCTGGTCGATGGAGATGTCGACAAGCACGCTGCCCGGCTTCATCCGGGAGACCAGCTCGTTGGAGATCAAGGTGGGCGCCTTGGCGCCGGGCACCAGCACCGCGCCGATGACCAGGTCCGCGTCCAGCACGGCCCGCTCGATCTCGTACGCGTTGGAGGCGACCGTCTGCAGGTGCCCCCGGTAGATGGCGTCGGCCTGGCGCAGCCGGGCGACGTTCTTGTCCAGCAGCAGCACCTCGGCCTGCAGACCGAGCGCGATGGCGGCGGCGTTCATGCCGGAGACGCCGGCACCGATCACCACGGTCTTCGCCGCGTACACGCCGGAGACGCCGCCCATCAGGACGCCGCGCCCGCCGCCCTGGGCCTGCAGGTGGTACGCGCCGACCTGCGGGGCGAGCCGGCCGGCCACTTCGGACATCGGGGCGAGCAGGGGCAGCGACCGGTCGGGCAGCTCGACCGTCTCGTACGCGATGCCGGTGACCCGGCGGTCGACCAGCGCGTCGGTGCACTCCTTGGAGGCGGCCAGGTGCAGGTAGGTGAAGAGCACCTGCCCCGCGCGCATCCGGTGGTGCTCCTCGGCGACCGGCTCCTTGACCTTGAGCACCAGCTCGGCGGTGTCCCACACCTCGTCCGCCGTGGCGAGGATCTTCGCGCCGGCGGCGGCGAAGTCGTCGTCGCCGATGCTGGACCCGACGCCGGCACCCGACTCGACGAAGACCTGGTGGCCGGAGCGGACGAACTCGTTGACGCCCGCCGGCGTGATCGCCACACGGTACTCGTGGTTCTTGACCTCGCGTGGGATTCCGACCTTCACGATGGAATCACCCTCCTCCGGGGCGGCGCGCCCCGACTGCTCGGCGCCACGGCGGCCCCATTGCCGCCGCGGTCCACCGGTCCCGCCGGCGCAGTCTAGGCGCGCCGTCGCCGGCGGAGGGCCAGCACAGTGACATGCGGTGGCCGCTCCCGCTGACGATGTGTCAGGCGTCGGCCTGACCGGCGGTCTGAGACCGCCTCAGCCGTCAGGACAGTATTGCCCATTATCGTCCCACCGGGCGCGTCGCGCCGGGGACAGGAGGCTTGTGGATCACTATTGTGTCGCCCCATGACCACTCCTCCTTACCAGCCCGGGTACCCGACGGGCGTTTCCGACAAGAGCAAGATCGTCGCGGGTATTCTGCAGATCCTGCTCGGTGGCTTCGGCGTCGGCCGCTTCTACATGGGCGACACCAAGACCGGCGTGATCCAGCTGGTCGTCACCCTGGTGACGTGCGGCCTGGGCAGCATCTGGGGCCTCATCGACGGCATCCTGATCCTGGTCAACGGCGGCGTCGACGGGCAGGGCCGGCCGCTGCGCGACTGACCCCACGCCGACACCACGAAGGGCCGCGCGGTACGCACCGCGCGGCCCTTCGCGTACGCCGGCGCTCAGCGCGGCAGCGGCGCGTCCGCCCGGCGCAGCGCCGACCAGCCGACGTCACGCGCGCGGGCGGCGGCGAGCAGCCCGGCCACCGCCGAGGCGTTGGTGATCTCGCCGCCCAGCACCATGCCGACCGCCTCGTCCAGGTCGACCCGCACGACCTGCAGGTCGGCCTCCTCCTCGCTGCGGTCATGCCGCTCCTCGGCCGGCACGTCGGCAAGCTCGCGGGCCAGGAAGACGCGGACCAGCTCGTTGCTGAACCCGGGCGAGCTGTGCAGGTCGACGAGCACGTCGAGCCGGCCCGCGGTGAGATCGGCCTCCTCGGCCAGCTCCCGGCCGGCGGTGACGGCCGGGTCCTCGCCGCTGACGTCCAGCAGCCCGGCCGGCAGCTCCCACAGGTGCCGGCCGACCGGGTGCCGGTACTGCCGGATCAGCACGACCTGGCCGGCGTCGTCGAGGGCCACCACGGCCACCGCGCCGACGTGCCGGACATGGTCGCGCACGGCGGTGCCGCCGCCGGGCATGGTCACCTCGTCGCTGACCACCTCGAAGATCCGCCCCCGGTAGCGCTCGGTACGCGACCGCACCTCGTACCGGTGCTCCACCGCGCTCACGACGCCACCCCGCTTCGCGCGGCGGCGGCGCGAGGCGCGGCGCTGCCGTGCCGAACGGCTCGCTCGCAAAGCTCGCTCACGACGCCGACGCCGCCTTCGCCGCGGCCGTGCCGCCGTTGCGGGCGGCCCTGCTCGCCGCCGACGCCCCGTCCAGGTCGACCGGGAGCTGGTCGGCCTCCGAGTAGGCGATGGCCGCCTTCACGAACGACGCGAACAGCGGGTGCGGCCGGGTCGGGCGGCTCTTCAGCTCCGGATGCGCCTGGGTGGCCACGAAGAACGGGTGCAGCTCCCGGTCCAGCTCCACGAACTCGACAAGCCGGCCGTCCGGCGAAGTGCCGGAGATACTCAGGCCCGCCTTGGTCAGCGCGTCGCGGTAGGCGTTGTTCACCTCGTACCGGTGCCGGTGCCGCTCGCTGACCTCGGTGCTGCCGTACGCCTCGGCGACGATCGAACCCTCGGTGAGCGCCGCCGCGTACGCCCCCAGCCGCATGGTGCCGCCGAGGTCGCCCTTGCCGGCGACGATGTCCTCCTGGTCGGCCATGGTGGCGATGACCGGGTGCGCGGCGTCCTCGTCGAACTCCAGCGAGTTGGCGCCGTCGAGCCCGGCGAGGTGACGCGCCACGTCGATGGTCATGCACTGCAGGCCGAGGCAGAGCCCGAGCAGCGGGATGCCGTTCTCGCGGGCGTACCGGGCGGTGCCGATCTTCCCCTCGATGCCCCGCACACCGAAGCCGCCCGGAATCACGACACCGTCGACGCCGGCCAGGGCTGCCGCGGCGCCGGCCGGGGTGACGCAGTCGTCGCTGGGCACCCAGCGCAGCTGCACCCGGGCCCGGTGGCCGAAGCCGGCGGCCCGGATCGCCTCGCTGACCGACAGGTACGCGTCCGGCAGGTCCACGTACTTGCCGACGAGGGCGACGGTGATGGTGTGCCGGGGCTGGTGCACCCGCTCCAGCAGGTCGTCCCAGCTCGTCCAGTCCACGTCCCGGAACGACAGGCCCAGCCGGCGCACCACGTACGCGTCGAGGCCCTCGCGGTGCAGCACCTTCGGGATGTCGTAGATGCTCGGCGCGTCCGGGGCGGCGCTGACCGCCTCCAGGTCCACGTCGCAGTACAGCGACAGCTTCTGCTTGACCTTGTCCGGGATCTCCCGGTCGCAGCGCAGCACCAGCGCGTCCGGCTGGATACCGATGCTGCGCAGCTGCGCGACCGAGTGCTGGGTCGGCTTGGTCTTCAGCTCGCCCGACGGCGCCAGGTACGGCACCAGCGACACGTGCAGGTAGAAGCAGTTGTCCCGGCCGAGGTCGTGGCGGATCTGCCGGATCGCCTCGAGGAACGGCAGCGACTCGATGTCGCCGACGGTGCCGCCGACCTCGGTGATGACCACGTCGGGGACCTGGCCGTCGGCGTCCGGGTCGGCCATGCCGAGGATGCGTGCCTTGATCTCGTTTGTGATGTGCGGAATGACCTGGACGGTGTCGCCCAGGTACTCGCCGCGCCGCTCCTTGGCGATCACGGCCGAGTAGATCTGCCCGGTGGTGACGTTCGCCTTCCCGGACAGGTCCCGGTCGAGGAACCGCTCGTAGTGGCCGACGTCCAGGTCGGTCTCGGCGCCGTCGTCGGTGACGAAGACCTCGCCGTGCTGGAACGGGTTCATCGTCCCGGGGTCGACGTTGAGGTAGGGGTCGAGCTTCTGCATGACCACGCGCAGGCCGCGCGCGGTGAGGAGGTTGCCGAGGCTGGAGGCGGTGAGGCCCTTACCCAGCGAGGAGGCCACGCCCCCGGTGACGAAGATGTGCCTGGTCGTCCGTGCTGAAGGGGCCAAGGCCTGCTCCCGTGTCGTCCGTCGCGGTCGTGCAGACCGCCGTGCCGATCAGCTGAGTGATCACGCGATCCACGGGATTCCACGGTAACACCTCGACGGCCTCCGGCACCCGGCGCACCCGTCCGCGACCGCCGGGTGTCGCGTGCGGTTCAGCCGGTCGTGACCTCGCTCGATTCCCGGGCCGCCGGGATCCGGCCGGCGTCCGGGCCGACGGCGGCCGGATCGCCGGGCCGCCGGTCGCCGGTCCCGCCGCCCGCGCCGTCGCCGCCCGCAGACCCGCCGTCGTCCGGACCCGCGCCGCTTGCGCTGTCGCCGTCCGTGCCGGCGCGGTGCCCGGCCCCGGCCCCGGCACGGGCGCCGGCCGTGCCGTCGGGACCCGGACCGGCCGCCCGCGGACCGGGCGGTCCGCCGCCCCCGGCGGGGCCGCCCCCGCCGGGGCCACCACCCCGGCCGCCGCCGAAGCCGGCCGAACCGGAACCGCCGGCGGGACCCCCGTCGCCGCCCGCCTCGGGCCGGGTGCGGTCGGTGGAGTGGTCCAGCACCCGCAGCGCCGACAGCGCCGCCATCGGCACCACAAGCGCCGCGGCGGCACCGGCGACGTCCAGCGCCGACCCGTTCAGCAGCCCGCCGGTGACCGCCGCCACGGCGGTGCCGGCCATCGCCGCCCGCACCGCCGGGTAGATGCCGAACAGCCGCATCAGGCCACCCCACGGTTGCAGCAGGGCGAACCAGACCAGCAGCGCCCCGGCCAGGGCGAGCAGCGTCAGCGGGCTGCCGACCAGCGTCTCCAGGTTCGCCGACCCGGACCGGTGGACGGTGAGGCCGCCGGTGCCGTCGCCGACCGCGGCCAGGAACCGCCCGAGGCTGCTCCGCTCGGCGAACGGACGGTTCAGGTCGACCACGGCGAACCCGATCGTCACCGCCAGGCCGGCCATCGTCGCCCACGCCAGCCGGCTGAGCGTCAGCCAGCCGCCGGCGCTGATCGCCGCGGCCACGCTCACCCCGGCGGTCAGGGCGATCGCGCCGATCGTGTCGGCCCCGAGGTACGGGCTGCCGACCACGACGACGGCCACCCCGCCGACCGCCACCATCACCATCGGGCGCCAGGACCGGCGCACCCGCTGCGCCAGCCAGCCCGCCGTCAGCAGAGCCCCGGCCAGGAACACCCCGAGCCCGACGGTGCCGAGGCCGGCGTACCGGCCGCCCTCCAGCGCCGAGTAGCCCACCACGGCGTTGAGCTGCAGGCGCGCGCCGGTCAGCACATCCGCGCCGACGGTGAGCGTGGCCAGGCCCGCGACCGCGCCCAGCGGGCCCAGGGTGCCGCCGTACCCGGGCAGGAAGCGCACCAGCACCGTCGCCGCCGCCACCAGCGACACCGTGGCGGCGGCGAACCACACCCCGGCGTGATCACCGCGCCACCACGGCACCACGTCGGCCAGCAGCGCGGCCGGCACGGCGAGCGCGGCGGCGACGAGCAGCAACTCCACCACCGCCACGACCCGCCGCGACACCGGCTCCGGGCCGTACGGGCCGGCGTGCCGGCGGGCCCGGCGCAGCAGCGGCAGCACGGCCACCCCGAGCAGCACCTGGGCGACGGCGAGCAGGCCGAAGTACCAGCCCGCGACGCGGCGCTGGGCGCCGGCCTCGCGGTCGGCGTCCGCCGGGCCCGCGATCGCGGCGGCCAGGTCGGCGGGGCGGCCCTCGACCGGCTCGGCGGGCCGGCCGAGGAACGGCCGCTCGGGCAGCGGCCGGCCCAGCGCGGTCAGCGCGGTCGGCGCGAGGTCGACCAGTTGCAGGTACCCCTCCCGTGCGGTGCTCGGCGAGGTCAGCCAGCCGCGCTCCCAGCCGGGGCCGTCGGCGACGGCCACGTGCAGCCGGGACGGCTCCTCGGTGTCGGACACACCGGCGAGCAGCACCAGGGAGCGGGGCGGACGGGCGGCGAGCACCCGGGCCAGCCGGGCGTCCGCGGCGTGCGCCGCGGCGGCGCGTACCGCCGGGTCCTCCCCGGCGACGGTCCCCAGGTCGACGATGCTGAGCACGCACGAGCGCAGCAGCTCCGCAGGGTCCTCCGGCAGCTCCGGCGCGTACCGGTCGACCCGGCCGAACGGTCGCGCGGCGGCCACCGCGGCGCCCGGACCGACCGCGACCGAGCAGCGAACCGACTCCGCCAGCGACCCGGGGACGGCGCCCCAGGGCAGCCGCTCCTGGTTGTACAGGACGGCGCTCTCCTGGTCGGGCAGGTTCGCCCCGATCCCGTCCGGGCGCTCCACCGCCACGTCCACCGGCGGGCAGGTCCCGGTCGAGCGGTTGTCGGGCCACGCGGCGAAGCTGCCCGCCCCGAGGGTCAGCCAGCCGTCCACCGGGCAGGTCGGCCGGTGGGCGGAGCGGACCGACAACGAGCCGATGGAGCCGTCCCGCGCCATCCGCCACAGCGTAGGAGTGGTCTGCGGGTCGACGTCCGCCCAGCGCAGCCCCGCCACCCCGACCAGGACCACGTAGTCGGCGGTCCGCTCCGGGGTGCGGTTCGCCGGCCTGGCCGCCAGCGCCACGACGCCGAGCGCCACGACGAGCAGGGTCAGCAGGACGGGAGTGAGTCGGCGCAGCATCACCGGTGTCCCGTCGACGAGGCGCCGGCGTCCGGTGCGGTCGGGCCGGCGGTGCCCGGCGCCAGCTCGGCGTAGAGCGCGGTGAGCTGGGCGAGGGTGTCCGCGTCGGTGGGCCAGGTCGCCGCCCGTTCCGCACCCCGCCGGCCCAGCTCGGCCCGGCCGGCCGCGTCGTCGAGCAGGCCGCGGACAGCCTCGTCGATTCCGTCGACGTCGCCGGGCGACACCAGCACGGCGGCGTCCCCCACCAGCTCCGGCAGGCCGCCGACCGCGGTCGCCACCAGCGGTACGCCGGCCCGCATCGCCTCCTGCGCGAACAGCTGCCGAGCCTCCCAGTCGCTGGTCACCAGCGCGAGGTCGGCCCCGGCGAGCAGGTCCGCCACGTCGGTGCGGTGCCCCAGCAGGGTCACCGGCGCCCGCGCGGCCGAGATCCGGGCGGCCAGCTGCAGGTACGCCGGGCCGCTCCCGGCGATCACCACGACCGGTGCCGGAGTCCGCGTCCGCCAGCGGGCGGCGGCGTCGACGAGCACGTCGTACCGCTTCTGCGGGTGCAGCCGGCCGACCGAGACGATCAGGGGTTGGTCGCGGCCGACGCCGAACTCGGCGCGGACCGCCTCGCGGCGGCGGCGCGGCGCGGGCAGCGGGGGCGCCGCGACCGGGGCGAGCCGGGCGTCCGGCGCGCCCAGCGCGGCGGCCCGCTCGACCAGGTCGGCGGAGGCGCCGAGGGTGACCCGGGCGCCCCGGGCGACGACCCGCTCGACCAGGCGCGACACGCTGCCCCGCAGGCCGCCCGCGAGTACGGCGTTGTGCCAGGTGACGACGACCGGGACGGCCGGCCGGGTGAGGACGGCCACCAGCCCGGCCCGCAGCCCGTGAGCGTGCAGGACCTCGACCGGCTCGGCGGCCAGGGCCCGGCGCAGCGCGGTCACCGCGCGGGCATCGGCGGGGGTCGGGCTGGCCGGGATCTCCACGGCCCGGAAGCGGGCGCCGGCACCGGTGAAGTCGAACTGCTCATCGGTGGCGGCGGGGCCGCAGACCAGCACGGAGGCACCCGCGCCGGCGAGCCCGGCGGCCAGCGAGCGAACGTGCTGCCCGACGCCGCCGGTGCTGGAGGCGAGCAGCAGGGCGACCGTGCCGCGCCAACCGGCCCGCGAGGTCGGTTCCGTCACCGGGACACCGTCTCCTTCCCGTCGCCCCGCTCCGGGGGGACCCCGTCGTCGTGCGACCCGCCGGTCGGGGCGGTGGCCCGCCGGCGGGCTCCCCCGAGGCGCCGCAGCACCCCGGCGAGCAGCGGTCGTACGTCCGGCCGGTCCAGCGCCCACACCACGGCGAGGAACACGGCACCGACCAGGACACCGGACAGCATGCCCTGTAGAAGCGCCGTGGGTGCGCCCGGGGTGCCGTCGCCCGCGCTCGCCAGCGCGCGGGACACCGCCCAGCCGGCGAGCGCGGCGAGGGCACCGCCGAGCAGCCCGGCCGCCCCGGCGCGGGTGAGTCCCGCGAGCGCGGCGGCGCCCGCCGCCCGCCGGACGGCGCCGACCAGCAGCGCCCCGAGCACCAGCATCCCCACCGAGTTGGCAAGCGTGACCGCCGGCACCCGCTCGGCCACCGGGAACGCCTGCGCGAGCAGCACCGCCACCACCGGCACCACCAGCCAGCCCAGGCTGACCGCGACGGTGGCCGGCCGCGTGGCGCCGTGGGCGTAGAGGGCCCGGGAGAGCACCGCGAACAGCCCGTAGCCCACCAGCCCGGGGGCGAAGCCGACGATCGCCGCCGCGGTGACCTGCGGATTCAGCGGGAAGAAGTGGCCGACCGGCAGTGCGGTGCCGATCAACGCGGCCGCTCCCAGGCAGCTGAACAGCAGGACCCCGCGGGTGGTGCCGGCGACGGTACGCCGGTACCCCTGCTCGTCGCCGCCCGCCGCGGCGGCCGCCAGGGTGGGGTACGCGGCGGTGGCCAGTGGCACCGCGAGGACGGCCCACGGCAGCAGATAGATGGTCTGGGCGAGGTTGAACACCTGCGGCGAGCCGGTCGGGCCGCCGGACACCCGGTTCAGCATCACCGCCAGCGCGATCTGCTGGGTGGTGACCGTCACCGCTCCGGCGACGGCGAGACCGCCGACCCGGGCCCGGGCGTCGGCGGGGAACGCGAAGCCGGGCCGTACGCGCAGCCGGAGTCGACGCAGCGGGATGAGCAGCGACAGCGACAGCACCACCACACCGAGGGTGGTGCCGGCGGAGAGGATCAGCTCACCGCCGATGTCGACCTGCGCGACGCTCGCCGCGCGCCCCTCGGCCGCGCCGAACGTCAGGTAGACCCCGATCACCGTGACGCTGGACAGCAGCGGCGCGATGACCGGCCACGCGAACCGGCGGTGTGCCTGCAGCACGCCGGTCAGCACGATGCCGACGCCGTAGAGCGGCAGTTGCGGCGCGAACACCCGCAACATCCGCGCTCCGGCCGCCAGTTCCGCCGCCGAGCGCCCCTCGCTGAGCAGCGCGACGATCGGTCCGGCGAGCAGCGCCACCAGCACCGCCAGCGGCACCAGCAGCACGACGGTCCAGGTGAGCAGGGCGCCGGTGGTGGCGTTCACCGCCCGCCGGTCGCCGGCGGCCACCGCTCCCGCCAGCAACGGCACGACCAGGCTCGCCAGCGCGCCACCGGCGACGACCTCGAAGATGATGTTGGGGGCGGTGTTCGCGATCACGTACATGCCGCCCAGGTCGCTCTCCTGCACGACCCAGGTGAAGACCGCGGTGCGGCCGAAGCCGGCGAGCCGGCTGACGACGGTGAGGACGGCGATCAGCGCGGCCGCCCCGGCGACACGGCCGGCGCCGGCGAGGGGTGCCGGTGTCGTCACGTCAGTCGGCGCGGCGGCCCAGCGCGTCCAGCTCGCGCAGCCCGGGGGTCTGCTGGATGACCTGGGTGAAGCTCACCTTCTCGCTGGCGGCGGTGAGCCCGGCGAGCACGGCGAGCAGGCCGGCCCGGCCGGCAGGGCCGGTACGCGCGGCGAGCGTGACGCCCAGCAGCGCACCGAGCGCGTTGGCGCCGCTGTCGCCGAGCATCACGTCCTCACCGAGGTCGGCGGGGAGCAGCCCGGCGGCGGCGCCGACCGTGCCGGCGGCGATCCCGCCGTGCGGACCGCGCAGCAGCGGGGCACCGAGCAGCAGCCCGGACTTCAGCGCCCGGCCGGGCCGCAGGTCGAGCAGGTTGGCCAGGTTGGCGGTGCCGGCGATCACGCCGGCCCCGAGCAGCACGTCGAGGCCGCGCCCGAACGCGCCCTGCCGCTGCCGGCGCGGGTGCCGGGCGACCGCCGGATCGGCGGCGAGCAGCGCGGCGGCACCCAGCCCCGCCGCGCCCACCCCGACGATCTTGACCAGACCGGCGGTGACCCGCCCCTCGCGCAGCGCGGCGAGGTGCCCGGCGAACCCCTTGGCGGCCTTCTGCTCCGGCCGCGCCCCTACCACGTCGTCGTAGAGACCCACCGCGCCGGCGCCCAGCCCCGCGACCAGGGCCGCTCCGCCCGCCGCACCACCGGGAGCGCCGAAGGCACCGCAGGCGGCGGCACCGGCGGCGAGCGCCGGACCGGCCGCGAGGGTCACCGTCCGGCCGCGGAAGTTGGTGCGCTCCAGCGCCGGGCCGCCCGGTGACGTACGCACCTCGCGCAGCGCGTACCGGGCAACGGCCGCGCCGGCGCCGGCGACGAGGATCCGACCGAGCAGGCTCACGCGATCTCCTCTCGGTCAACGGGACCGGACACCGGGGTGGATGCTTCGCTCACTGGGGCAGTCTAGGCAGCAGCCCCGAGGCGCTGTCGCCCACGCCGTAGTGTCCGGCCTTCTTCTCGGCGAGCTGCTGCACCAGGGCGAGCGAGGTGACCAGCTGGCCCTGGACGGTGTTCGCGTTGTCGACCGTCGAGATCGACCCGGCCAGCACCGCGTCGCCGCGGACGAGGGCCACCAGGTTCCCGCCGTCCGAGCCGTTGCCGGCGACCACGACGCCGCCGGTCCGGTCGAACTGCTCGGCGACCTTGACCACCGACTCGTCCTTCTTGGCCGAGTCCTTGTCCACGTACGGCTGGCCGCTGACGATCACCACCGCCTCAGCCGGCCCGGTGACCCGCTCGGCCGTGGTCAGGTAGTTCGCGTTCGTGTACGCGGCGAGCACCGCGCGCCGGTCGGCCTCGCTGACCGCCGCCGTCCCCGGCGACCGGTCGAGCAGCACGCTGGCCAGCAGGGCGCTGGAGGTCTCCACACCGTGCCCGTTTCCGGGCAGGTTGGCCGTCGACGCGCTGGTCGGACGCGCCGCGGTGACCGCGAGCTCAAGCAGCTCGTTGTTGTTGTCCGGGTTGATGAACTTGTCCTGCAGGTCGATGCGACCGACCACGTCCGCCCCGGCCAGCTGGAGCATCTTGATCGCGCCCTCGGTGTGGTCGCGTCCGGTGGGAAGGCTGAGCACCAGCACCCGCTTGCCGGAGAGCTTGCCCGGCAGGACGACGCCGGCGATCTCGGCCACGAACTCCTCTTCGCGGGCGAGTTCCTCCTCCATGTTGTTGACCGTCTGGCGCATCTGCTGGTTGGCCTTGCTCAGCGCGTTGACGTTCTCCTTCAGGGAGTCGGCCACCGGACCGTTGAGCGCGGCGGTGCCGACCACCAGGCCGATCGCCAGCGCCAGGAAGACCGCGGTCAGGGACACCACGTGGTACCGGAAGTTGATCACACCTGCAGCCTCTTGTCGGGTGGAACGGCGTCAGAAGAGCCGTTCCAGCTGGAACACAAAATTGTTCCACCACTCGGAGACCACGCCCAGGTACGCCTTCCCGACGGTGGAGACCGCCACGGCCGAGGCCATCGCGGCGATCGCGGAGAGCACCAGCAGCAGCAGCGAGGACCCGGAGATGCTCTGCCGGTACAGCCGGCTGACGCCCTTGGCGTCGACCAGCTTGCCGCCGACCTTCAACCGGGTGAGGAACGTCGACGCCATGCCGCCGCGTCCCTTGTCCAGGAACTCCACGAGCGTGGCGTGCGTGCCGACGGCGACCAGCAGCGAGGCCCCCTTCTCGTCGGCCAGCAGCATCGCCAGGTCCTCGCTCGTGGCGGCCGCGGGGAAGGTGACCGCCGGGACGCCCAGGCCGTTGACGCGCGCCAGCCCCGGCGCCCGCCCGTCCGGGTAGGCGTGCACGACCACCTCGGCGCCGCAGCGCAGCACGTCGTCGGTCACCGAGTCCATGTCGCCGATGATCATGTCGGGGGTGTAGCCGGCCTCGACCAGCGCGTCCGCGCCGCCGTCCACACCGATGAGCACCGGCTTGAACTCCCGGATGTAGGGGCGCAGCACGTCCAGGTCGGCCTTGTAGTCGTAGCCGCGCACCACGATCAGGCAGTGCCGCCCCTGGATCTCGGTGCGGATGTCCGGCACGCCGACACCGTCGAGCAGCAGGTCCCGTTCCTGCTTCAGGTAGTCCATGGTGTTGGCGGCGAACGCCTCCAGCTGGACCGACAGGCCCTCCCGGGCGTCGGCCATCGCCTTCGCCACGGTCTCGGTGTCCTGCAGGGCGCCGTGGGCGACCGGATCGTCGCCGACGTAGACCGTGTTGCCCTCGATCCGGACGGTGTCCCCCTCGCGGATCTGCTCGAAGACGCTCTCCCCGAGGTCGTCCAGGAGCGGGATGCCGGCCTCGATCAACACCTCCGGGCCGAGGTTGGGGTAGCGGCCGGAGACCGACGGCTTGGCGTTGAGGACCGCGGCGACACCGACAGCGACGAGCGAGTCGGCCGCGACCCGGTCCAGATCGACGTGGTCGATGACCGCGATGTCGCCCGGGCGGAGCCGCCCGACCAGGCGTTTGGTCCGGCGGTCAAGGCGCGCGGTGCCGGCGATCCGGCCCGGCTCAGCGGGTCGGGTCCGGCGCAACGTGGGTAGACGCATCGTGACCATCCTGGCATGTGAGGCAGGCATCTCCGGCGCGACATGCCTGAGCAGGGCCGCCTGTCCAGGGAAGCACACTACGGCGCGAGCCGGTGTGCCTGTGGTCACAATCGGCCCGCGCTACCCCCGCCGCTCCCGTGCCGCCACGGCCAGCAGCTCCTCGGCGTGGGCGATACCCAGATCCGAATCCGGCAAACCCGCGAGCATCCGGGCGAGCTCCCGGGCGCGCTCGGTGTCCTCCACCACACGGACCCCGCTGGTGGTGACCGCGCCGCCGGTGTCCTTCGCCACCACCAGGTGCCGGTCGGCGAACGCGGCGACCTGCGGCAGGTGGGTGACCACCAGCACCTGGTGGCTGCGCGCCAGGCGGGCCAGCCGACGGCCGATCTCGACCGCGGCCCGACCGCCGACCCCCGCGTCCACCTCGTCGAAGACCAGTGTGGGCGGGCCGCCGGAGCCCGCGAAGACCACCTCGATCGCGAGCATCACCCGGGACAGCTCGCCACCTGAGGCGCCCCGCTGCAACGGCAGCGCCGGCGCCCCCGGGTGGGCCAGCAGGCGCAACTCCACCTCGTCGCCGCCGTCCGGGCCGACGCCGACCTCGACGCCGTTGACCGGCAGCCGCGGATCCGTCTTCCCGGCCGGGCGGGGCAGCACCGCCACCTCGACGCGGGCGTGCGGCATCGCCAGCCCGGCCAGCTCCTCGGTGACCTTCGCGGCGAACCGGGTCGCCGCCTCCTGCCGCGACGCCGACACCCGGCCCGCCAGGTCGGCCACCTCGCCGGCCAGCCGGGACGCCTCCCGGTCCAACTCGTCGAGCAGTTCGTCGGAGGTATCCAGATCGGACAGCCTCGCCCGGGCCCGCTCGGCCCAGGCGATCACGCCGTCGACGTCGTCGGCGTACTTGCGGGTCAGCGCACGCAGCGCGGCCCGGCGCTCGTAGAGCACCTGCAGCCGCGCGGGGTCCGCGTCCAGACCCGCCAGGTACGCGGACAGCTCGGCGGAGACGTCCGCCACAAGCGTCGCCGCCTCCTCCAGGCGGGCCGCCAGCTCGCCGAGGGCCGGGTCGGTGCCGGCCTGCGCCTCAAGGGTGCGCCGGGCGGTGCCCAGCAGCGTGGTCGCGTCCGGTGTGTCATCGGCGGCCTCCACGCCACCGGCCACGCACTGCTGGGCGAGCTGGGCCGCCGTGCGCAGCCCCTCGGCGTGCTCCAGCCGCTGCGCCTCCGCCTTGAGCTCGTCGTCCTCCCCCGGCTGCGGATCGACCCGGGTGATCTCGTCCAGGCCGAGGCGCAGCAGGTCGGCCTCCTGATTGCGCTCGCGCGCGTTGCGGCGCCGGTCGGCCAGGTCGTCCACCACCGACCGCCACCGCGTGTACGCCTCGCGCAGCGCGTCGAGCAGCTTCTCGTGCTGCGGGCCGGCGAACCGGTCGAGCGCGGCCCGCTGCTCGGCCGGACGCAGCAGCCGCAACTGGTCGGACTGGCCGTGCACGGCCAGCACCTGCTCGCCCACCTCGGCCAGCATCGACACCGGCATGCCACGGCCGCCGAGGTGGGCCCGGGAGCGGCCCTCCACCGTGACGGTGCGGCTCAGCAGCACGGAGCCGTCCTCGTCCGGCTCGCCGCCGGCGTCGGTGATCCGGGCCTGCACGGTGTCGGCCACCTTGCCGGCCAGCCGTAACCGGCCCTCGACCACCGCCCGACCGGGCTCGGCGCGGACCCGCCCGGCGTCGGCCCGCCCGCCGAAGAGCAGGCCCAGACCGGTCACCACCATCGTCTTGCCCGCGCCGGTCTCGCCGGTGATGACGTTCATGCCGCCGGTCAACGGCAGCGTCGTGTCCTCGATGACGCCCAGCCCGGTGATGCGCAGCTCTTCCAGCACAGCACCCGACAGTAGACGCGAGGCCCGACACTTGACCAGCCGGCGACCCCGGACCGCCGGCCGACCTCGGCTCAGCGGCGGTTGCCCCGCCAGCCCTGCACCGGCAGGTCGAACTTCGCCACCAGCCGGTCGGTGAACGGCCGCGCCCGCAGCCGCACGATCCGCACCGGCAGCCCGCCGCGCCGCACCGTCACCCGCGCCCCTGGCGGCAGGTCGTACACCCGTCGGCCGTCGCAGCAGAGCACCGCCAGACTGGTGAACGGGTCGACCGTGATGGCGAACGTGGACGTGGGCGCGGTCACCAGCGGGCGGCTGAACAGCGCGTGCGCGCTGATCGGCACCAGCAGCAGCGCCTCCACCTCCGGCCACACCACCGGGCCACCGCCGGAGAACGCGTACGCCGTCGAGCCGGTCGGGGTGGCGCAGACGACGCCGTCGCAGCCGTACCGGGACAGCGGCCGCCCGTCGACGTCGACGAGGAGTTCGAGCATCTGGGCCCGCTCGCCCTTCTCGACGCTTATCTCGTTGAGCGCCCAGGACTCGATCGTCGGGCCACCGTCGAACTCGGCGGTCACGTCCAGCGTGAGGCGTTCGTCCACGGTGTAGTTACGGCCCACGACGTCCCGGACGGCGGTGTCCAGGTCATCGATCTCGGCCTCGGCCAGAAAGCCGACCTTGCCCAGGTTGATGCCGAGCAGCGGCACCTTCGCCGGCCGGGCCAGCTCGGCGGCACGCAGGAACGTACCGTCCCCACCGAGCGCGAAGACGATCTCCGCTCCTTCGGCGGCCTCCGGGCCGGTCACCGGAACCACCCCGGGCAGGTCGAGGTCGTCGGCCTCCTCCGCGACCACCCGCACGACGAAACCGGCCGCGATCAGGTCGGCGGCCACCGTTCGCGCGTGCTCGGTGCTGCGCCGGCGCCCGGTGTGCGTCACCAGCAGCGCGGTGCGGCTCACCGCGCCCGCCGCCCGGTCGCGCCGTCGGCGGAGCCGCGCCCCGCCCGGATCACCAGCTTGCTCAACCGGCCACCTCCTCCGTCGCCGCGTCCGGCAGGCCGCCCGACGCCGGACCGGACGGCCCGGCGGTCACCACGGCGCGCACCCGCTCCGGATCGGCCGCCGGCGCGTCCCGGCGTAACCATACGAAGAACTCGACGTTGCCGCTGGGCCCGGGCAGGGGGCTGGCGCACACGTCGGCGAGACCGAGATTGAGCTGGGCCGCCGCCGCGGCCACGTCCAGCACCGCCTCGGCCCGCAGCGCCGGGTCGCGCACCACGCCACCGGCACCGACGCGCTCCCGGCCCACCTCGAACTGCGGCTTGACCATCAGCGCCAGGTCGCCGTCCGGGCGGGTGCAGGCCGCAAGCGCGGGCAGCACGAGCCGCAGCGAGATGAACGACAGGTCGGCGACGGTGAGGTCGACCGGCCCACCGACCGCCTCCGGCGTGAGCGTACGGACGTTTGTGCGCTCGAACACGCGCACCCGCTCGTCGGTGCGCAGCGGCCAGGCGAGCTGCCCGTAGCCGACGTCGACGGCGAGCACCTCGGCCGCGCCGGCGCGCAGCAGCACGTCGGTGAAGCCGCCGGTGGAGGCACCCGCGTCCAGGCAGCGCCGCCCGGCGACGGTCAGCCCGCCGGGGCCGAACGCGGCGAGCGCGCCGGCCAGCTTGTGACCGCCCCGGGAGACGTACTCCGCGGTGGGGTCCTCGCCGGTGACAAGCAGCGGATCGGCGGGATCGACAAGCGCGGCCGGCTTGCGGGCCGGGACCCCGCGCAGCAGGACGCGACCGGCCTCGACCAGCGCCGCGGCCTGCTCGCGGGAGCGGGCCAGGCCGCGCCGGACCAGCTCGGCGTCCAACCGGGTACGACGTGCCATGCGCGCTTCTCCGGCTCCTCAGGACTGATCGATGCTGGCGAGGGTCTCCCGCAGCGTCTCGTAGGCCGCCTCGTACTGAGCGATCTGGTCGGCGGGCGGCAGTCCCGCTGCGTTGATCATCGCCTGCACGGCGGCGTCGACGGCCGGGTGTCGCGCTTCCCCGTCGCCGTCGACCGGCACGGCGGGCGGCCCGGGCCGGAAGCCGGCCGGCGAGCCGGGTCGCGGGCCCGGTTGCGGTCCACCGGGCCGCCCGGCCGGCGCATCCGGCGGCGGGCCGGGGCGGGCACTCGGCGGCGGGCCGGGGCGGGCCGGGCCGGTCACGACCGGCTCCCGGCGCGACGGGCGGCGGTCACGCCGGCCCGCCCGGCTGCTGCTTACGCGGCGCCTTCTTCGCCGGCGCGGGCGGCTCCCCCGCCGGCGCCACGTCCGTCGGGCGGCGCACGGCCACGGCCTTCTTCGCCACGGCCTTCTTGGCCGCCTTACTCGCCGCGGTCTCCCCGCTCGCGGCGTCCTCGGCGGCCGCGGTCCCGGCCACGGCCTTCTTGACCGCCTTCTTCGCGATCGCCTTCTTGGCCACCGCCTTCTTCGCCGGGGCGGCATGGTCCGGCCCGGCGGCGCTGGTGGGCGTGGCGGCCGCCGGCTCCGCCGCGCCCGGGGTGGCCCGGGCACCGGCGGTGCCCGGCGCGACCGGGCCCGGCCCGCCGACGGCGGCCCCCGTCCCGGTGGCGGTGGAGACCGGAGCGCCTTCGGCGGCCGGGGCGGTGCGGGCCTCCCGGAGCTGCCGCTCCAGCTCGTGCACGCGACGGGTCAGCTCGGCCACCTCGTCGGCGGTGGCGAGACCGACGGCGCCGAGCGCCCGGTCGACCTCGAACCGCACGAGCTTGGTCAGCGCCTCCCGGTTGGCGGCGCTGGTGGACATCAGCTCCTCGGCGAGCGACTGCAGCTGAGCGGCCGTCGCGCCGCCGGTGCCGACCAGCCGGCGGACCGCCTCCTGGGCCTTCTTCCGGGGCGCCTCGGTCAGGCCCATGGCCAGCTCGAGGTAGGCGCGCCACGCGTCCTGCATGCCAGAGTCCTTCCGCGAGGGGGGGTGTGCGTCCTCACGCTACCGGGCCCGGCGGGAGCCGCCGTGCGGTACGGTCCCGGGGAGTGGCGTGGCGAGCTGTCTGGAGGCGATGTGGCCAGCGTTGACGAGTGCCGGCAGGCGTTGCACGATCTCGCCGCGCGGCTGGACCGCAACGCCGAGACGGTGCGCGAGCGCATCGACCTGGACCGCACACTGGCCTGCCGGATCACCGACCTGGGCGCGGCGTTCCACGGCCGGCTCACCGACGGCCGGCTGGTGGAGCTCGCCGACGGCGACGACCCGAAGGCCAAGATCGCGATGAGCACCACAAGCGACGACCTGCTCGCGCTCGTCCGGGGCGAGCTGGACGTCACCCGCGCGGTGGCGTCGCGGCGGGTCGCCATCAAGGCCAACCCGTTCGACCTGATGAAGCTCCGCAAGCTGCTCTGAGGCGGGCTCAGCCGGCGAGCAGGCCGAACGCGGCGAGCGTCCGCTCCGCCTCGGCGGAGGCCGCGTGCACCGGCCGCGGTCCCGCCGACCACGCCGCCGCGCAGAGCGCCGCCAGCGCGTCCAACGCGCGTCCCGCACCGGACAGCTCCAGCCGCCCGTCAACCACATTCGCGGACCAACCGCCGGCCTCCGCCGGGCCCGGCACCCGCACCACGGCCGCCGGGTCGAAGAGGCCCGCCAGGTCCGCCGACACGTACGTGGGCCGGCGCTCGGGACCGGCCGCCAACAGCTCGGCGACGTCGCTGACACCGGTCAGCACCAGCAGGCTGTCCAGCCCGGCCCGCACCGCGCCCTCGATGTCCGTGTCCAGCCGGTCGCCGACGACGAGCGTACGACCCGTGCCGGCGCGACGGGCGGCGGTCGCGAACAGCTCCGGCGCCGGCTTGCCGACGACCACGTCCGGTTCCCGCTGCAGAGCCGTCCGCAGGGCGGCCACCAACGCACCGTTGCCGGGCAGCGGGCCACGCCCGCTGGGCAGCGTACGGTCGGTGTTGGTGGCGATCCAGGCGGCTCCACCGCGGACGGCCACGGCCGCCTCGGCGAGGTCGGCCCAGCCCACCTGGGGCCCGTACCCCTGAACCACCGCCGCCGGCCCCTCCTCGGCCCGGGCGACCGGAGTGAGGCCGGCGGCCCGGATCTCGGCGCGCAGCGCCTCCGCGCCGACGACCAGGACCGGCGTGCCGGCCGGATACCGGCCGCGCAGCAGTTCGGCGGCCGCCGCCGCGGAGGTCAGGACCTCCTCCGCACGCGCGGCGACGCCCATGCCGGTGAGCAGGTCGGCGACCTCGCTCGACCGGCGGGAGGCGTTGTTTGTGGCGTACGCGACCGCCCGCCCCTCGGCGTGCAGCCGGCCGACCGCCTCGACCGCGCCGGGAATCGGCCGGTCGATCAGGTAGATCACCCCGTCCAGGTCGAAGACGACCAGGGCGTACCCGTCGACCAGCCGCGTTCCGCCGGTGGTCATCGCCGGTCGGTGCCCGGCTCGCCGGCGTCCTCTGCCTCGTCGAGGTCGTCAGCGAGGCGCCGTGCCTCGGCGTCGGTCAGCTCCTCCTCGGCCAGGTCGTCCGCCAGTTCACCGGCGTCGGCGTCGGGCTGCGAGCCTGCCGCCGGCGCCGCGACGTCGGCGCCGCTGGCGTCGAGGCCGCTGGCGTCGGTGTCGCTGTCGTCGGCGTCCCGCGCGGTGGGCTCGGCGTCCCCGGAGCCGGCGAGGTCGGCGTCCGGGTGGACCGGGACGGCACCGGGCGAGCCCGGGCCTGGGGTGAGGTCCTCGGCCTCGTCCTCCTCGTCGCCCTCGATCACCACGCCGTCCAACTCCAGCAGCCGCTCCGCCGCGTCGGTCTCGCCCTCGGTGTCGACCTCCGCCGCACGGGAGAACCACTCGCGGGCCTCCTCGCGCCGGCCCACCGCGAGCAACGCGTCGGCGTAGGCGTACCGCAGCCGCGCCGTCCAGGGCTCGGCCACGTCGCTGGTCAGCTCGGGCACCTGGAGCATCGCCACCGCGGCGTCCTTCTGACCGAGATCACCACGCGCGCCGGCGGCGACGATCAGCAGCTCGACGGCGACGGCCTGGTCCAGCTTCGACCGGTCCGCGCCGCGGAACAGGTCGATCGCCCGCTCCGGGCGGCCGAGCGCCCGCTCGCAGTCCGCGAGCACGGCCAGGTGGCTCTGCAGGCCGCTCATCCGGTGGTACGTCCGCAGCTCGGCCACCGCCGTCTGCCACTCGCCCGCGTGGTACGCGGCCAAGCCGACCGCCTCGCGTACGGCGGCGATGCGCGAGGCCAGCCGGCGGGCTGCGAGGGCGTGCGCCAGCGCCTCGGCCGGGTCCTCGTCGATCAGCTGGCCGGTGGCGACCAGATGCCGGGCGACCTTCTCGGCGACCGGCTTGGCCAGGGAGAGCAGTTCGGCGCGGACGTCCTTGTCCAGGTCGGTCGGGACGATCTCGTCGGGCAGCTCCGGCGCCGCCGGGCCCTCGGACTCAACCCGCCGTTCGTCGCGACGGTCGTCCCGGAAGCCACCGTCGCGGCGGTCGCCGTCCCGGCGCTCGCCACGGAAGTCCCGGCGCTCACCGCCCCGGAAGTCCCCGCGGTCACGGGACCCGCTCTCACGGCGGTCGCCGCCCCGGAAGCCGCCACGGTCGCCGAAGCCGCCCGCGCGGCGGTCACCGCCCCGGAAACCGCCCTCGCGATCCCCCCGGTAGCCGCCCTCGCGGTCACTCCGGAAACCGCCCTCGCGGCGCTCCCCACCGCCACGGTCGTCGCGACGGAAGCCCTCGCGACGGTCACCGCCACGGACGCCGCCCTCACGACGATCGCCGCCGCTGAAGCCCTCACGCTGACGGAAGCCGCCTTCGCGACGGTCGCCACCGGGACGGTCGTCCCGCCGGAAACCACCCTCACGGCGCTCACCGCCGCGGTCACCACGGAAACCGCCCTCGCGGTCGCCACGGAAGCCGCCGCCCTCACGGCGATCGCCGCCGCTGAAGCCCTCACGCTGACGGAAGCCGCCTTCGCGACGGTCGCCACCGGGACGGTCGTCCCGCCGGAAGCCACCCTCACGGCGGTCACCGCCGGCGCGGTCGTCCCGCCGGAAACCGCCCTCACGGCGGTCACCGCCGGCGCGGTCGTCCCGCCGGAAACCGCCCTCACGTCGGTCACCGCCGGCGCGGTCGTCCCGCCGGAAACCGCCCTCACGTCGGTCACCGCCCCGGTCACCACGGAAACCGCCCTCGCGGTCGCCACGGAAGCCGCCGCCCTCACGGCGATCGCCACCGCGGAACCCCTCACGGTCCCGGAAACCGCCCTCACGCCGGTCACCACCGGGCCGGTCGTCCCGCCGGAAGCCACCCTCACGACGGTCACCACCGGCGCGGTCGTCCCGTCGGAAACCGCCCTCACGACGGTCGCCGCCGGGCCGGTCGTCCCGTCGGAAACCGCCCTCACGACGGTCGCCGCCGGGCCGGTCGTCCCGCCGGAAGCCACCCTCGCGACGGTCACCACCGCGGAAGCCCTCACGGTCGCGGAAGCCGCCCTCACGGCGGTCGCCGCCGCGGAAGCCACCCTCGCGGCGGTCGCCGCCGGCGCGGTCGTCGCGGCGGAAACCGCCCTCCCGGGAGCCGGACCGGTAGCCCTCCTCGCGCCGGAAGCCGCGGTCGGTGCCGCGGAAGCCCTCCCGGTCAGCACCGCGCGAGCCGCCCTCACGGCGGTCACCGCCCCGGTGAACCTCACGGTCACCGCGGAAGCCGCCCTCACGGCGGTCGCCGGCGCGGAAGCCACCACGACGATCGTCACTGCGCTCGCCGCCCCGGTCATCCCGGTACGACGGACGGTCCCCACGCCGCGGCGCGCCGTCCTGGCCGGCCGGGCGGTCTTCGTAACGACGGGGACGGTCGCCGCCGTGCGGTCCTGCACTCACAGGTTCATCCTTCCTGATTGCGCCACCTGGGGCGCTACGCAGTCGAGGGCCGACCCGGATGGGGCGGCCCTCGACTGGAAGATTGTCCGGCGGTGTCCTACTCTCCCACACCCTCCCGGGTGCAGTACCATCGGCGCTGGAGGGCTTAGCTTCCGGGTTCGGAATGTTACCGGGCGT